>NZ_JBHEZX010000007.1:0-441881 GCF_042511045.1 Streptacidiphilus alkalitolerans | reverse complement strand
CCTGCCGTGGTGCGGTGTGTGGGTCTTCGAGGCCTCCGGCGGCAGGACTCGGCGTTCCGGAGGCATCTGTTCCGCATAAGCGCGGCGCCAGAAACATACGCACACCACACCACAAACCACAACTCACCATGACATGCGTCACGTTTGAACGTGCCTTACTATGTCCCAGCTGTGTCAGCCCACCGGGGTTTCCAGCCCCCAACTGATCACTTTGTAGGGCTGGATCCTGATGAGTTCCTCGCTCATATGGCGGCCATGGTCATGTGGACCGACGACCTGCACCGCTTCCCCACGGATCTCAACCCCGCGCACAGTCCACGGGTTCAGGCTCGCAATGTCGTCGACCACCAGGGAGACATAGCGGTTGCCGGCGACGTTGCGCCATTTTTTCGTCGTGGCCATCGCATAACCGCCGATGTCGATCGTCCCGTCCTCCCGCAGGAAGAAACCGACCGGGTTGGCCTGCGGTCGGCCCTGGGCGTCCACGGTCGCGAGGCGACCGAGCCGCTGGCTCCGCAGATAGGCCAGTTCGCTGTCACTCAGTGAGGGTGTGGTCATCTGCCCACCCTCACACGACTGCGCCCGCGCAGGCATCGGGCCGCGGACCTAGGTCCTGCACGGTCGATACCTGCGCGGGCGCGGGCAGGGGGTGGCTTGGGTCAGCCGATGGTGAGGGTCTGGCCGGGGTAGATGGTGTCGGCGTCGGCGCCGATGGTGGTCTGGTTGGCGGCGTACAGGTCCTGCCAGGTGGTGCCGTGGGCGGCGGCGATGGCACCAAGGGTGTCGCCGGCCTGCACGGTGTAGCTACCGCCGCCGGTGGCGACCGGGGTGGTGGCGGCAGGGGCAGCGGTGTCGGTGGACGTGGTGGTGTCCTGGCTGCTGCTGTCCTGGGTGGCGGTGCTGGCACTGTTGCTGGTGGTGTCGGTGCTGGCGGGGGTGCCGCCTGCGGTCAGGCCGGCCTGGGGGCCGCACACGGGCCAGGCGCCGGGGCCCTGGGAGGCCAGGACGTTCTCGGCCACCGCGATCTGCTGCCCCTGGGTGGCCTGGTCGGCCGAGGACGCGTACGCCGTCCCGCCGTAGGCGGCCCAGGTGGACGGGGTGAACTGCAGACCGCCGTAGAAACCGTTGCCGGTGTTCGCCGACCAGTCGTTGGTGCTCTCACAGGACGCGACCGCGTTCCAGGTGGAACTGTCCGCGGCCGACGCCCCGGTCGCCGTGACCAGGCCGACCACCGGCACCGCGGCGACCGCACCCACCGCCAGCACGGCCCGCAGCCGGTTACGACGCGAAGACACAGCAGCAGCGGTCAGGGTGGAGGTGGCGTGGCGCAGGTTCATACAGATCCTCTCGACAGGCCCCGGGCACCACGCGGCCAACAGCGGCCAGCAGCGGTTCGGACAGGGGGCCCGCCGGCCGGGGCGCCTACCGGACAGGTAGAGGCGCGCAACAACAGCCGGAACGGGCAAACCCGGGGGGTGCTCAGTGCACGTCTCCGACCGTAGGCAACAAACCCCACCAGATCAACGAACCCGACAAAGACCCAGCTCAGAACCCCGTTACCGCCGGTATCCAGACCCCATTCCGACCCCAACAGGGCGGAATCGGGCACCCCAGGACCCCACCCTGTGGTCTAGACCACATATCCGCCGAGTGAGCTGCCCCACACAGTCGACACACAGTCAACGTCAATCACCCGCCGGTCACTGATGATCTTTGATCCGGCGCAATCGCAGCGCGCCGATGTGACGTGGGCCGCACCGCGGCCTCCGCCCCCGCCCGCAAGCCGCCGCGACCACCGTCTGGGTGCATCCGGTTGCCGTCCGTAGCGAGCGGGGTGACGGTGGTGACTGTCCGTCTCTGTTTCGAAGTGAGGGTTTTTCCATGCGTACCGTTCGCATTCGCACTACGCTCGCCTGCGCCGTTCTCGCCTCGGCGGTGGTCGCGGGGGCTTCCGTCCCCAGCGCGTCCGCGACCGTAGTCACTCCCGGTAACTCCGCTCATCACCACGCTGCCCTGCCCGCGGCCCCCGATCCGGCCGCGGCCCTGGGCGCACTGGGTGCGCTGGGCGGCGTGACCCAGGCGGTGTCGAGCCTCGTGTCGAGTGCCACCGCGACCTCGCCGGCTCCGTCCCCGGCTGATCTGCAGGCCAAGATCACCGCACTGACCGACGCCGGAAAGGCGCTCACCGCCGCACTGCCCGCCGCGCCGGTGAAGCCCCCGGTGAAGACTCCGACGAAGACCCCGCCCAAGGCCGGTCCGTCCGACCTCCTGCCGGTCCCCGCGCCGCCGCTGCCGGTACCGGTGCCGCCGGTGCCCGCTCCGGTTCCGCCGCTGCCCGTGCCGGTTCCGGTGCCGGTGAGCGTGCCGGACGCGCTGGCGACGGTCCAGAAGGACGCCGCCGCGCTGGTCGCCGCCGTAACGGCGGCCAACGTCGCCGGGGTCACCGCCGCCCTGACCTCTCTGGTCACCGACACCCTGGCGCTGGTCACGGCCACGGTCGCGGCGCTCACCGTCGCGCTGCCCGCCTGACACCGCAACGCGGTGGTGCCCCGGAAGCCGACGGCCTCCGGGGCACCACTGTGTTCTGCTACTGCTGCGTTCTGCTACTGCTGGATACCTACGGGTTCACAGTGATCGTGAACGTGGAGGTGGTGTTCTGGATGTTGACGAAGTTGTTGCTCTCCGTCAGGTGGTTGAACACCGCCGTGCCGACCGCAGGTCCCTGGCCCGACTCGGGCTGCTGGTTGGCCCAGATGCCGTAGCCGGACTTGGCGTTGTAGGCGTCACCGCTCTGCTGGGCGCCGGTGATGGACACATTGGTGAAGATGGTGTCGGTCACCGGGTTGAGCGGAGTGCTGCCCGAGTAGTCCGTCTGGAACATGATGCCGGAGTACGTCGGGTCGGTGATGTCCACGTTGTTGACCCTGATCCCCTGGAACGGCTGGGTCGCGGAGAAGACCCAGATCGCCGGGAAGACCTGCCCGCCCCAGAAGTGCCCGCCGTCACGTACCAGCGAGGCGTTCTGGATGGTGGTGGGCTGGGTGCCGAAGCCCTGGAAGGGGTAGCCGAAGTTCAGCGAGCTGATGGTGATGCCCGCGTAGGTCAGCGTGTCCGCCACGTACAGGTTCTGCAGGGTGTTGTTCTCGCCGCCGTAGACGGCGATGCCTGCCGCCCGCCACGGGGTGACCGCGGTCAGGTTCTGGAAGGTGTTCCCGGACAGGTCCGAGCTGTTGTGGTCGGTGGCGGCGAACAGCGCGAAGCTGTCGTCACCGGTGGACCGCGCCTCGTCATTGCTGACCAGGTTGTTCTGGCTGCCGTTGGTGAGGTTGATGCCGTCCGCGAAGGTGTCGCGGATGCGCATGTTGGTGGCGGTCAGGCCACTGACGTGGGTGCCCCAGATCCCGACCACCGTGTGCTCGATCCACACGTTGTCGACCGTCAGGTTGGTGACGTCGGTCAGGTCGAAGACCTTGCCCGGGCCGTCGATGCGGGAGGTGTAGTTCCCGAAGAAGGCGAACCCGGAGAGCGTGGATCCGCTCGCGGTGGTCTGGACCGAGAATCCGGCGTCGGTGTTGGCCTGGGTCTGGTCGGTGCTGAACTGGGTGTACCAGGGTCCGGCGCCGACGACCTTGATGGCCTTCTGGCCGATCTGGAACTTGCCGGTGGTCTGGTACTGCCCGGCGGGCAGGTAGACGCCGGTGTAGGTGCTGGAGTTGGCGACGGTGGTCAGGGCGTTCTGCACGTCCTGCTGGCCGAAGCCGGCCGGCACCAGGTACTTGGTCGGGTCCGGGTTGGCGACCGGGGCGACCTGCTCGGTGTTGATGTAGTCGATCGCGTACTGCGAGGTGTTGGCGGCGTCCTTCTGCAGCCGGATCACGCTGTTGGCGGGAACCGGGGTGTTCAGGATGACATGGGCCTCGTCGTAGATGTGGCGCGGTCCGGCGGCCGACGGGTCGTTGCCGGGCCCGGTCTCGGCCCCGTAGAGCCAGGCGTACTTGGAGTTGAGGGTGATGGTCTGGGCGAAGGTGCCGTTGACGTAGACGTCCAGGGTGGCGGTGGTGCCGCCGCCGCCCGCCGCGTCGGGGATGGAGAAGCGGGTGACCAGGGTGTTGGTCGGGTCGGTGGTGTTCCACTGGACGTAGGAGCCGGTGGAGTTGAGGGTGACGGCCTTGCGGCCGGAGGCCTCGCCGGCCAGGTCGCCGATGGTGCGGTTGGGACCGACCACGGCCGCCCCGCCGCCGATCATGCCGTCCTCGGCCTCGTAGGAGTCGTAGGGCATGTTGGCGCCACGACCGACGAAGAACGAGGTGTCGGAGGTGTTGTTGCCCTGCTTGATCGGCAGTTCGTTGGCGTCCACGGCGATCTGCGTGTGCAGGGTGTACTTGCCGTTGACGGCGGTCCAGGAGCCCATGGCGACCGGGGTGCTGGAGGCACCCGGAGCCAGGCTGCCGGAGTAGCTGCCGGTCAGGGTCTTGACCACGCTGTTGTTGCTGTCGAGCAGGGTGAGTGTGATCGCGTGCGCCCCGGAGGCGGTGGCGACCGTGCCCTGGTTCTTCAGCGTGACCGCGAAGTTGACGGCGTTTCCGGCCGAGGGAGTGCTCGGGCTGGAGGTGACGGCACCGGACACCAGGTCCGAGCTCTGCACCGGGGCCACGACCAGGTTGGTCGGGTTGGTGTAGGAGTTGTTGGCGTCATTGGTCTCGATGACCGCGTTCGCCTCGTCGACCTTCGCCGTCAGCGCGTAGCTGCCGGCCGTCTGGGTGCCGATGTTGGCGCTGACGGTGCTGGACGCACCCGCAGCGAGGCCCGCGACCGCCGCGGTGCCCACCTTGGTGGTGCCCAGGTAGAAGTTGACGTTGGTGGCGCCCGCAGCCGCGGTGCCGCTGTTCTTGACCGTCGCCGACACGGTCACCGGGTCGGTCTCGACCGGTGCGGTGGGGCTCCAGGTGGAGCTGGTGACGGTCAGGTCGGGGTTGGGCGCGGGCACGCCGATCACCTGGAACTCGGCGGCCTGGCCGCCGGGGGCTCCGCTGTTGCTGGTGATCGACAGCTCGACGTCCGCCACCCGCGCGGTCACCGGGATGGTGACGGTGTTGCCGGTGGCCGGGTTGAAGGTGTAGCTCTGCGCGGCGGCGATGGTGGTGAAGCCGGTCGCGCTCTGCTCACGGCCCAGCACCTGGATGGTCTGGGTCCGGGTGCCCCACGAGGAGTCCGGGTTCAGCTTGACCACCACGGAGCTGACATCGGCGTTGGAGCCGAGCTGCACGGTGAGCTGGCTGGGGTAGGACGCGCCCTCGAAGTAGGTCGCGGTGTTGTCGTCGTTGGCGTTGGTGGCCACGAAGGTGAAGGTGGCCGGGGTGCCGGTGATCGGCTTGCCGACCGCCAGGTTGGTGCCCGTGCCGCCGCCGGAGCCGGTGCGGGTGACGGTGTTGCTGTTGGCCGACTGGTTGCCCGCCGCGTCATGGGCCCGCACGTAGTACGAGACCGTGGCGGTGTCCGGCTGCGAGTCGGTGTAGGTCAGCCCGGTCACCGTGGTCGCCAGGGCGCCGTTGCGGTACACGTCGTACCCGGTCACCCCGGTGTCGTCGGTGGACGCGGTCCAGGTCAGCTTGATCTGGCCGGAGGCCGGGGAGGTGTAGGCCAGGTTGCCGGGGGCGGTCGGCGGAGTGGTGTCCACCGGGGCGCTGCCGGTACGGGTGACCGTGTTGCTGTTGCCCGACTGGTTGCCCGCCGCGTCATGGGCCCGCACGTAGTACGAGACCGTCGCCGTGTCCGGCTGCGAGTCGGTGTAGGTCAGCCCGGTCACCGTGGTGGCCAGCACGCCGTTGCGGTACAGGTCGTACCCGGTCACCCCGACATTGTCGGTGGACGCGTTCCAGGTCAGCTTGATCTGACCCGAGGCGGGCGAGGTGTACGCAAGACCGGTCGGCGCGGACGGCGGAGTCGTGTCGCCGGCGGCGGGACCGTAGACCTCGAACTCGGAGATCTGGCCGGCCGGCCAGCCCGTGTTGGCGGTGATCAGCAGCCGTACGTAGCGTGTCGTCACCGTCGGAACGGTGACGGTCACGGTGTTCGCCGTGGACGGGTTGAAGGTGTAGGCCGCCGAGGCGACCAGGGTGGAGAAGTTGCTGTTGTCCGAGCTGCCCTGGACCGTCAGGGTCTCCGACCGGGTGCTCCAGGCCGTGGCCGGCGGGAGCTTCAGCACCAGCTGGTTGACGCTGACCGATGCGCCGAGGTCGACCTGCAGCCACTGCGGGAACGCGTTGTTGGCGCTCTCCCAGTAGCTCGACTGGTCTCCGTCATTGGCATTGCCTGCGCCATACGACTGGGTGCTGCTGCTGGAACTCATGGTCTTGCCGGACGCCAGGTTGGTGCCCGCTGCCGAGGCCGATGCCATGTTCAGCACCGGCACCATGGCGACCAGCAGCCCGATCAGGGCCAGGACCACGGTCCTGGCTCTTGAGGACCTTCCACTACTTCGCATGCTCATCCTCTGCATTTGCGTGACTTCAGCTGCTTGTTCGACGGGTGGGTAGTACGGACGCAGGCGCACGCACGGGGGTGGCGAGCGACCGTGCGCAGGCGGGGTCGGCATCACATGGCTCTCCGGGTGGGGCGGAGAAGGCAGGGCGCGGAGTCCGGGGACTTGCGCTACGCATCGCTAATTGCAGGTGGCGGCTTGGTGGTTAGCGTATGACTGCGAGTATTTTGCATCCGGCGATCAGGAAGTTACAGAGCTGACCTGGTTGCGTCAATGGATCGCACAGAGCAGGCTCACATTTGATGCGCGGGAGGCCTGTGCAAGAGGTGGCGTCGGGGACGACTTTTGGCCGGGCCCAAACGGCGAGGAAGCAGGCCGCAGAGGGGTCGACCCCACCCTCACCAGGGACTGCACACTGCAAGCAACTTGCACAAGTCGCAAACTTACTGACGTTACGTCTCGTTTTTGCACTGCACCATGGACTTAATGAAACGTAGCCCCTACTCTCACTTCACCCGGCGGAAACCTTACTGTCACGCGACGGAAGCCTCCGTACCGGCAGCCCCACCCCCACCCCGCTGCCCATAAGGATGTGGATCAGCCATGCAGACGCCCCTGAGACGTCCGCACCTCTCGCGCGGCATCGCGCTGCTCACCACGGCCGCGCTCGCCTGCGCGGGCCTGGTGACCGGAGTGATCGCCACCGCCGCCCCCGCTCACGCCGCAGGTGTTCCTACCCTCTCCCCACTGGCCGTCAGCGGCCGTGGTGCGACAGTGCCGTTCATCGAACAGGAGGCCGAGTACGCCGCCACCAATGGGACCGTGATCGGTCCCGACCGGCTGTACGGGCACCTCGCCTCCGAGGCTTCGGGCCGGCAGGCGGTCACCCTCAGCGCGACCGGGCAGTACGTCGAGTTCACCCTGACCGCACCGGCCAACTCGATCGACTTCCGGTACAGCCTGCCGGACTCGGCGGACGGCAAGGGGCGCAATGCCTCGATCGACCTGCTGGCCAACGGCAACCTGCTCAAGAGCGTTCCGGTCACCTCCAAGTACAGCTGGTACTACGGGGGTTACCCGTTCAACAACAACCCGGGCGACACCAACCCGCACCACTTCTTCGACGAGACCCGGACCATGTTCGGCTCGACCCTGCCGATCGGGACCAAGATCCGGCTGCAGGTGTCCTCGACCGCCCAGTCCCCCACCTTCACCATCGACCTGGCCGACTTCGAGAACGTCGCGCCCGCGATCGCCAAGCCCGCGGGGGCCATTGACGCGGTGGCGGACTTCGGCGCGGACCCGACCGGGGCCACCGACTCCACCGCCGACATCCAGGCCGCCGTCAACGCCGGTCAGGCGCAGGGCCGTACGGTGTACCTGCCGCAGGGCAACTACACCCTCTACGACCATGTGATCGTGGACGGGGTGACGCTGGCCGGCGCCGGTCCCTGGTACACCGTGCTCGGCGGCCGTGACCCGGTGAACCGCAACCGCGCGGCCGGCATCTACGGCAAGTACGTGGCCGGCGGCGGCTACGGCGGCGCGATCCGGCCGCAGGAGGCCGGCGGCCCCAGCAAGAACGTGGTGCTCAAGGACTTCGCCATCATCGGCGACATCCAGGAGCGGGTGGACGACGACCAAGTCAACGCCATCGGCGGGGCCATGTCCAACTCGGTGATCGACGACCTGTGGATCCAGCACACCAAGGTCGGCGCCTGGATGGACGGCCCGATGGACAATTTCAAGATCGAGAACAGCCGGATCCTGGACCAGACCGCCGACGGCGTGAACTTCCACACCGGCGTCACCAACTCGACTGTCACCAACACCTTCCTGCGCAACACCGGTGACGACGGCCTGGCGTCCTGGCCGGAGCGGGTGCCCAACGTGGGCGACAGCTTCACCCACAACACCATGGTGCTGCCGATCCTGGCGAACAACATCGTCACCTACGGCGGGAAGAACTTCACCATCTCCGACAACGTGATGGCGGACACCATCACCAACGGCGGCGGCCTGCACATCGCCAACCGCTACCCGGGGGTCACGGCAGGCAACGGCACAGCCGTCGCCGGAACCATCACCGCTGCTCGAAATACCCTGATACGCACCGGCAACAGCGACTTCAACTGGCAGTTCGGAGTCGGCGCGATCTGGTTCGACGGCTTGAACGGGCCCATCTCCGGGGCCACCATCAATGTCACCGACACCGACATCCTGGACAGTTCCTACGAGGCGATCCAGACCATCGAGGGCCCGGTCAGCGGCATCAACCTCACCAATGTGAACATCGACGGGGCCGGCACCTACGCCGTCCAGGCCCAGGTCGCGGCGAACATGACCTTCACCAATGTGAAGGCCAAGAACATCGCCCAGGCCGCCACCCCGATCCAGAACTGCGTCGGCTCCAGCTTTGTGATCACCGACGGCGGCGGCAACTCCGGCTGGAACACCGGGACCACCTGCTCCGGCAACTGGCCCGCCCCGGTCTGGACCTACGGCGGCGTGCCCACCGGCGGTGGCGGCAACGGCACCCCGACGCCCACCCCGACCCCCACGCCCACCCCGACGCCGACTCCCACCCCGACCCCGACCAGCACGCCGACCCCGACGCCGACCCCGACGACCACGCCCACCTGCCCCACCGGCAGCGGCAACCTGGCCTCGGGCAAGACCGCCATCGCGTCGAGCAGCACCCAGAACTACGGTGCGGGCAACGCCGTCGACGCTGACGCCAGCAGCTACTGGGAGAGCGCCAACAACGCCTTCCCGCAGTGGATCCAGGCCGATCTCGGCTGCTCCACCAGCGTCAACAAGGTCGTCCTGAAGCTGCCCCCGGCCACCGCGTGGAACGCCCGTACCGAGACCGTCTCGGTCCAGGGCTCCACCGACGGAAGCAACTTCAGCGCGATCAGCGCGCCGGCCGACTACGCCTTCGACCCGGCCAGCGGGAACACCGCCACCATCACCCTCCCGGCCAGCACCGTCCGCTTCCTGCGGCTCACCTTCACCGGCAACACGGCGTGGCCGGCCGCGCAGCTGTCCGACTTCCAGATCTTCGGCAACGGCGCGACCAGCACCCCGACCCCGACCCCGACGCCCACACCGACCCCCACGCCCACACCGACGCCGACCCCCACACCGACGCCCACCCCGACCTGCTCCGCGGGCAGCGGCAACGTCGCCCAGGGCAAGACGGCCACGGCCTCCAGCAACACCCAGAACTACGGTCCCGGCAACGCCGTCGACGGTGACGCCAACAGCTACTGGGAGAGCAACAACAACGCCTTCCCGCAGTGGATCCAGACCGACCTCGGCTGCTCCACCAGCATCGGCCGGGTGGTACTGAAGCTGCCCCCGGCCACCGCCTGGGCAGCCCGCAGCCAGACCCTCACCGTCCAGGGCTCGACCGACGGTTCGTCCTGGACCACACTCAAGGCATCCGCCGCGTACACCTTCGACCCCGCCACCGGGAACACCGTCACCATCACCTTCCCGGCGAGCAGCAACCGCTACCTGCGGGTAACCTTCACCGCCAACAGCGGCTGGCCGGCCGGTCAGCTGTCCGAACTGCAGGCCTACGCGGCCTGACCCGACCCCCATCCGGGGACCGCGCCCCGGCCGCCATCGGCGGCCGGGGCGCGTCGTCATATTTGCTAAAATCTGATGTGATCTGATCAGAACTGGCTCCCCGTTCGGCCTGAGTGGAACGTAAGGTGCTACTTACAGGGCGCAGCCAGAACGCGATCGGGAGGAGTTCCGGCGATGCTCGAACTGTTCCCGCAGCCCGCGGAGCCCGCCGCGGACGAACTGCAGCACGCGCGGCCCGACGAGAACGGCCCGGACCGGACCGGCGAGTCGGTGCTCGAACTCGCGGTGGAACTGCAGCGCAGCCTGCTCCCCCGGCTCGCCCCGCGACTCCCCGGCGTCGACATCGCCTACCGCTACCTGCCCAGCAATGACGTGATCCAGGTCGGCGGGGACTGGTTCGACGCGATGGTGCTGCCCGGCAAGCGGATAGGCCTCGTCGTCGGCGATGTGATGGGCCACGGCGTCGCGTCGGCGGTCATGATGGGCCAGCTCCGCACCGCCGTGCAGACCCTCGCCATGCTCGGCCTGCCCCCGCACGAACTGCTGCGGCACCTGGACGAGACCGCCCGGCGGCTCTCCGACACCCACCTGGCGACCTGCCTGTACGCGGTCTACGACCCGGTGACCGGGCGCTGCACCCTCGCCAACGCCGGCCATCTGCCGCCGGTGCTGGCCCGTCCCGGCGAACCGGGACGGCTGCTGAAGATCCCCACCGGCGTGCCGATCGGCGTCGGCGGCCATGCCTTCGACTCCGTGGACTTCCAGATCGCCGACGGCGAGACCATGGCGCTCTACACCGACGGCCTGGTCGAGACCCCGGGACGGGACATCGACGAGGGCCTGGAGATCCTCCGCGCCGCCGTGCCGAACCACCCGGTGCCGCTCGACCTGGCCTGCAGCGCCGTGGTCGACGCGCTGGGCAGCACCCCGCGCGAGGACGACGCCGCGCTGCTCATGGCCAGGTTCCACGGGATCCCGGCCCGCCATGTGGCCTCCTGGGCGCTGGAGCCGGTGCCGCGGGCGGCCGGCCAGGCCCGGCGGCTGCTGCGGCGCACCCTGGGCGGCTGGGGCCTCGGGCACCTCGCCGACACCGCCGAACTGCTGGTCAGTGAGCTGATCAGCAACAGCGTGCGGTTCGCCTCCCGTCCGATCGGTGTGCGCCTGCTCTACACCGACACGCTGACCTGCGAGGTCCACGACGACTCGCACACCCTCCCGGTACCGCGGACCGCGCATCATCTCAATGAGTCAGGGCGCGGGCTGTCGATCATCAGTACGCTGGCGCAGCGCTGGGGCACCAACCGCACCGACACCGGGAAGATCGTCTGGTTCGAGCTCGATCCCGAGCCCTCGGCCGCCGACGAGTGACCTGTCGGCAGGCCGACGGAGAGGACGACATGACCGACCAGAAGTGGATTCCCGAGGGAGTCGACCCGGAACGACCGAGCATCGCCCGGATCTACGACTTCTACCTCGGCGGGAACCACAATCTGCCCGCCGACCGGGAGGCGGCGCGCGAGGTCATCGAGACCATGCCGGAACTCCCCGAGATCATGCGGATCAACCGGGCCTTCCTGCGGCGCTGCGTGCGCTACCTGGTCGACTCCGGCATCGGCAACTTCCTCGACCTGGGGTCGGGCATCCCCACCGCCGGCAATGTGCACGAGATCGCCCAGGCCGTCGACCCCACCGCGCGCATCGTCTACGTGGACAGCGACCCGGTCGCCGTCGCGCACAGCCAGGAGATCCTGGCCGGGAACGACCGGGCGCTGATCGTCGCCGCCGACCTGCGCGACGCCGGGGCGGTGCTCGGCAACCCGGAGGTCGACCGGCTGCTGCTGCTGGGCCTGGGCGAGCCGCTGGCGGTGCTGATGAGCGCCGTGCTGCACTTCGTCCCCGACGACGCCGAGGCCGCGGCCCTGGTCGCCGCCTACCGCGACGCGATGCCCTCCGGGAGCTATCTGGCGCTCTCCCACGCCAGCCACCGCCAGGAGCGGGAGTCGGCCGAGCGGGTCGGCCGGGCCGCCGAGCAGTACTCCCGCACGGTGGCGCCGATGAAGCTGCGCTCGCTGGAGCAGGTCGCCGAGCTGCTGCAGGGATTCGAGCTGGTCGAGCCCGGAATCGTCTACTGCACCCAGTGGCACCCCGACCCCGAGGACGGCGAGGACCCCGATCCGCTGCCGCAGATCTGCGCGCTCGCCCGCAAGCCGTAGTCACGGGCAGCAGCCGCAGGCCCCCGGGCTGTAGCATCCCAGGTGTGCAGATTTCAGCCAAGGCGGACTACGCGGTACGCGCGATGCTGGAGCTGGCTGCCCACGGGCCCGAGCTGGTCAAGGCCACCATCCTGATCGACCACCAGGGGCTGCCGCGCAAGTTCGTGGAGACCATCCTGGTCGACCTCCGCCGGGCCGGGCTGGTCTGCAGCCAGCGCGGCGCCGACGGCGGCTACACGCTGGCCCGTCCGGCCACCGAGATCTCGCTCGGCTCGATCATCCGGGCGGTGGACGGGCCGCTGGCCGAGGTCCGCGGCCTGCGCCCGCACGAGACCGCCTACTCGGGGGCGGCCGAGCACCTCCCCGACGTCTGGGTCGCGGCCCGGGCCAGCCTGCGCCGGGTGCTGGACGAGACCTCGCTGGCCCAGGCCCTCAGCGGTCGGCTGCCCGCCCATGTGCGGAAGCTGGCCGAATCCCCCGAGGCCTGGCTGCCGCGCTAGGACCGTCCGACGGGACGGCGGGCGCGGGGGGCGGGCGCAGGTCCGGGATGTTCCGCAGGCCGCTGCTGAGAGTGCTGTAGAGCGCGAGGGCGAGCAGCAGGCCGGCGTTCAGCAGCAGCACCACGCCGACCGGCACATGGTCCAGCAGGATTCCGGTGGCCAGCGGTCCGAACGGGACCACCAGCAGCGGGATGAAGCCGCAAGCGGCCTGCACCCGGCCCTGGAGGTGGTCCGGGACGGTGTGCAGCCGGGCGGCGGAGATGACCGCGTTGGCGGCGGGGGTGGCCAGGCAGCACAGCGCGATCACTACAGCGGCGGGGGCGAGGCCGGTGTCCAGGGCGAGCAGCGGGGTCAGCAGCGCGGTGCTCCAGCAGACGGCCAGTACCAGGGTGCGGGGAGAGAAGGCGCGCCCGGCCCGGGCGCAGAACAGCGAGCCGACCAGGTTGCCCGCGCCGGAGACGGCGATCAGCAGGCCGTTGTGCAGCCCGCCGGAGGAACTGGAAGCCCCCTCGGTCATCAGGGTCAGCACGATGCCGGCGAAGGCAAGGTTGACCAGGGCGGCGTTGACCAGCGTGTAGCGCAGGAACGGACTCCGGCGCACCTCCGCCAGGCCGGCGGTGAGATCCCGCAGCAGCCCGGGCCCCGGTTCCGCCGCCGTCCCTGCTTTCGTTTTCGCGGGTGGCCCGGTCGGCAGCAGCACCAGGCTCAGGCAGGCGGCGGAGGCCAGGTAGGAGCCGGCGTCGACCAGGAAGGGCAGCGCGGGGGCGATGGTGTAGAGCGCGGCGCCGAGCAGCGGGCCGGCCAGGGTGGCGGCGGCGGCCCTGGCCTGGCTCAGCGAGACGGCAGCGGTCAGCTGCTCCCTGGGGACCACGTGCCGCAGTGCGGCGGAGGCGGCCGGGCTGAACGGGGCGCTGAAGACGCTGTTCAGCACGGCGACGGCGAGCGCGAGCGGTAGAGAGACCCGATGGGACACGACCGCGAGGGTGAACAGGGCGAAGACCAGCGTGCGGGCCAGGTCGCAGCACACCAGCACCGCCTTGCGGGGCAGCCGGTCCACCAGCAGACCGGCCGGCAGTCCCGCGAACACCGAGGCGAAGACCTCGGCGAAGGTCACCAGGCCGAAGTCGGTGGCCGAGTGGGTGGCCGCCAGCAGCACCAGCGGGAGCGCGATGTACGAGGCCTGGGATCCGAAGCCGGACAACGCGTGGGCGATCCACAGGCGCTGGTAGTCACGGTTGCGGTGCAGCGGGACGAGCGGGCGTTCTTCCACGAGGATCCCTCCCTGGCGCGGCGGCGGCCTGCGGCCGAGGCGGCCGGTACCCGGACTCTGGTCGGGTACCGGCCGCCTCACGGTTCGCAGCGGGAGCGCTGTTACTCGGCGTTGATGGTGTGGCAGACGCCGCTGAGGGTGCTCCACTCGGCGATCTCGCCGCCCTCGGGCTCGGTGACGGACAGGTCCTGCAGGTTCAGGATTTCGGACATGGGAAACCTCCTGGTGTCGGTGGTGCTTCTGCGGCTCCCGGACGGTCGCCCGGGAGAGTCGGTGGGGCCGGGGGTCAGTGGACCGCGCTCAGCCGTGGGTACTGCTCGATGCGTTGCTGCTCAGGTGGATCCGCCAGTCCCGGCAGTTCCAGGTCGGGCCCGTCGGCCGCGCACAGGGCGAGCAGCACACCCGCGGTTCCGGTGGCGACGTCCATGGAGAGCCGCAGCAACTGCTCGCCGGGGAAGGCCAGTCCGTCCCGGTGCGGAATGGCGTGCCAGGACAGCAGGCGCAGGTGCCGTTGCAGCGCCGCCTCGGCGGCGGGGTCCGCACGGTGCCGCGCCAGCAGGGCGATCAGGCCGGCCCGGCCGTTGAAGAGGTTGCTGTGGATGACGAAGGGGGCCCGGGCGGCCAGCAGGGTGCCCTGCAGGGCCTGCGCGAACTGCTCGTCATGGCGGTACCGCAGGTACTGGCCGATGACCAGGCCCACCCCGCCGCTGCCGCCGCCGAGGTAGGGCAGCAGCCTGCTGCCGTCCTGGAGGTTGACCGCACCCTGCGGGCTGGTCCGGCAGTGGGTCAGCTCCGCCCGCAGGGCCGTCGCCGCCAGGTCCAACTGGGCCGGATCACGGTCCTGCTGGTAGCAGTTCAGGAAGAAGGCGGCGATGCCGGCGGCTCCGTGCATCAGCCCGGGTCTGCCGCAGGGCTCCGTCGGCCGCTCCAGCTGTTGGACGAGCCGGTCGGCGACTGCGGCGAGCGGTTCGCGCAATCCGGCATCGCCTGTATTGGACAGGAGTTGACGAAGGGTCAGGCCGATTCCGGCCAGGCCGTCGTGGAGCGAGGCGCTGCGGGTACCGGCGGCCCGGTCCAACAGTTCCAGGCCCTGCTGCGGACGGCCGAGGGCCTGCAGGGTCAGTGCGGCCCCGTGCAGTCCTCCGTAGAGCCCGGGGCGCGGATCAGGGGAGCGCCGGGCGGCCTGCCAGAGCCACTCGAGGTGCTCCTCGTCGACCGGACAGCCGGCGACGGCAAGGGTGTGCAGCACGCCGGCCGCGCCGTGGGCCAGGGTGTAGCCGCCGTCGTGCAGGCCGGCCGGGTCGCCGGGGAACAGCCGGTCGGAACGGCCCGGGGTGGCGCTGGAGCTGATGGCCCGGACCAGGGCCTGCCGCAGTTCCGGACCGGCCGCGCCGGTGAACGGCTCCGAAGGCCGGGGCCGGGGCTGCTGCGGGCGTCGCAGTCCGCGCCGGACGCCCTCGGTGTAGGAGGACGGCACCGGGAACAACCCGGCCATCGCGTCCACCAGTTCGTCCAACTTCGCCGGGTCGAGGTCGAGCAGCACGGTCAGCGGGAGGAACAGGGCCAGCCGCAGGCTGTCCAGGGCGTACTGGTCGCGGGCGGTACCGGTGGCGGCGTGTGCGGCGACGAAGCCGGGGCATCCCATGCTAGGCGCCCGGTCGACCTCCGGACGGTGGGCGACCTCGAAGTCCACCAGGCAGATTCGCCCGTCCGGGCGCAGCATCACATTGGCCGGGTGCAGATCGCCGAAGACCAGCCCACGGGCGTGGACGGCGTCGACGGCCTGCTGCAGCCAGTCGACGATGTCCAGCACCCGGGCGGTGTAGTCGTCGATCGCGGCCCGGTCGGCCCCGGGCCGGGTCAGCGGGTTGTTGCGGACCATGAACTGCCAGAGGGGCTCTCCCTCGATGTACTCCACGGCCAGGTAGTGGTGCTCCCAGACGGTGAACTCCCGGAGCAGCTTCGGGACGCAGTCCAGTCCGGCCAACTGCCGCAGCGCGGCGGCCTCCTGGCGCAGTCGGGTCACCGCGTCCACTCCCGCGCCGTCGAGCCCGGCCAGCGGACGGGCCTCGCGCAGCACCACCTGCTCCCCGCCGAGCGGATCGCGGGCCAGGTAGATGCCGCCGCCGTTGGAGAAGTGCAGCGCCCGTTCGACGGTGTAGGGCAGCGAAACGCCGGCGCCGGTCGCGTCGGCCGCGCGCATCTGCTCGGAGACGAAGTCGGGCGGGGTCAGCCACGGCGGCACCCGGAAGCAGGGGTCGCGGCGGTCGGGTACCAGCACCCCGTCCGGATCGGCCAGGGCGAGCACCCGGCTGCCGTCCTCGGCCGTGCACCAGCGCTGCACGAATCCGCCGTAGCGCAGATACAGCGGTCCGTCGGCCCAGCGCAGATCGCCCAGGATGTAGGGCCCCTGACGGTCCTTCAGCAGTGGTGACAGCTCGTCGAGCACCTGCCGCAGCTGCCGGTCGTCCGCCGGGTAGAGGGTCAGCAGCTTGCCGCTGCTGCCGCGCCGGGCGTACTTGCTGTTGTTGAGCAGGTGGATCCGCCGGTTCGGCAGGAACTTGTGGGCCACGCCGGTCCGCAGGCAGTAGTCGCTGACCAGCTCGACCGTCTGCTCGGCGCCCTCGGTGGTCGCCGAGACGTGCACCTTCCAGCCCTGGTCCGGGAGGCGGGTGCCGGGGCGGGTGAGGTACACCCAGGTCCCGCTCTCGCTGAGCTTCCAGCCGGCCGGAGCCGACCGGTCCGCGGCGGCGAAGCGGTGGTCGTCGGCACGGCCCGCGGGATGGTCGTAGAAGTCCGGGTCAGCACCGGCGTAGACGTGGTGGAGTCCTAACACGGCAGCACCTCCTTCTCAGGGTCTCGCGGGGTCTCGCGGGGTCGATGGGCCGGGAGCCGTTCAGGTCCGGTCAGCCGCCCCAGGTGACGTCGCCGGGGGTCGGCGAGTCGGACGGTGCGGGCGAGCCGGCGGGCGCGGGTCCGGCGTCCGCGACCGCGGTTCCGCCGGTCGGTGCGGAGGAGTGCGGGGAGTTCGCCCGGATCGCGGCCCCGCCGACAAGTACGGCGCTGAGGGCGAGTGCGGCGGCGAGGTTTCTGGCTGCTCGGACGGCAGGCACAGCGTTTCCTCCTTAGCGAGAAGTCTCATTCCCCCCTCCACGTCTCCACCCTGACTCCGAATCAGTACCGATGGAAGGGAACGCTGCTGGACGGATCATGCAATGGCATATTTCGTCCAGGGTCGGCAGCGGGACAACCCGCCCACCCCTACCATTCGTTCACATATGCCATACGCGAATGATTGGGCGGTCTTCGTGCTTGAGGTATTGGGCTTGGACATGGAAGCCGAGCGGGTCTACCGGGCGATGCTCGCCCATCCCAAGGAGAACGTGGCAGCCCTGGGACAGCGGCTGCAGATGCCGGAAACCCAGCTGCACCAGCACCTGTACCAGCTGAACGCGCTGGCGCTGATCCAGCCCTCGGTCCACGAGGACATCGGCTTCCGGGCCATCGACCCGGAGCCCGCGATGGAGGTGCTGCTGACCCGCCAGCAGGTCGATCTGGCGGCCCAGCAGATGCGGGTCGAGGCCTCCAGAGCCGCCGCCGCGCGGCTCATCGCCGAATGCTCCAACCTGCCGCAGCGCGCCGCGGACCCTGACTCGCAGCGGCTCAACGGGCCCGAGGAGATCCGGGCCCAGCTGGAGCGGATCGCCGCGGAGACCTGTCAGCAGATCATGACCTTCGCCCCCGGCGGCGCCCACACCGAGGCCGATCTGGCCGCCAGTCGCGAGCCCAACCGGGCGCTGCTGGAGCGGGGCGTGGCCATGCGCACGGTGTACCTCGACAGCGCCCGCAACCACCAGACCACGCTGGACCACGTCGAGTGGCTGAGTCGGCACGGAGGCCAGGTGCGCACCGCGCCCACCCTGCCGATCCGCATGATCATCTCGGACCGGCGCCGCGCGGTCCTGCCGATCGACACCGCGGACGCCCGGGCCGGCGCGGTGGTACTGGAGGGGGTCGGCACGGTCACCGCGCTGTGCGCCCTGTTCGAGAGCATCTGGGATTCCGCCACCCCGCTGGGCGCGCCACCTGCCCGGGACATCCACGGCATGCCCCCGCAGCAGGCCGAGACCATGCGCCTGCTCGCCCAGGGTCTCACCGACGAGGCCATCGCCAAGCGGCTCGGGGTCTCCCCGCGCACCGCCCGTCGCATCGCCGCCGAGCTGCTGAACGACCTGGAGGCCCACAGCCGGTTCCAGGCAGGGGTCCACGCCGTCCAGAACGGCTGGCTGCCGCCGACCCGGTGACGTGTGGGACGTATTGACGGAGGATCAGTAGACGTCGCGGACGTAGCGGCGGTCGGCGGCCAGCTGCTTGAGGTAGGCGGCGGCCCGGGCCTCGTCCAGGCCGCCGTGGGCGACCGCGATGTCGCGCAGGGCCCGGTCCACGTCGGTGGCCATCCGGGCCGCATCGCCGCAGACGTAGAAGTGGGCGCCGTCCTGCAGCCACTCCCAGAGCCGGAGGCCGTGCTCGCGCATCCGGTCCTGGACGTAGACCTTGGCCCGCTGGTCCCGGGAGAAGGCCAGGTCGAGCCGGTCGAGGTGGCCGGACCGCTGGAAGTCGGCGAGCTCCTCACGGTAGTAGAAGTCGGTCGCCTGCCGCTGCTCGCCGAAGAAGAGCCAGTTGCGGCCGGTGTCGCCACGGGCCCGGCGCTGCTCCAGGAAGCCGATGAAGGGGGCCACCCCGGTGCCGGGGCCGACCATCACCATCGGCGTCCTGGGGTCGGCCGGCGGACGGAAGCGGGGCGAGCGCCGGAGGAAGACCGGGACCGGCCCGTCGTCCGCCGCGTCGGCCAGGTAGCCGGAGCAGACCCCCGTCCGCGGCGCCCCGTCGTAACCGCTGTAGCGGACCACGGAGACGGTCAGCCGGACCTGGTCGGGGTGCACCAGCGGGCTGGAGGAGATCGAGTAGAGCCGCGGCTGCAGGGCGTTCAGCACCCCGGACCAGTCCGCCGCGGAGGCCCGGACCGGACGGGCCCGGATCAGGTCGACGGCCTGGCGGCCCCAGGCCCACTTGGCGAGCTCGCCCTTGTTGTCCGGGCGCAGCAGCTGCCGCAACTCCCGGTCCGCGCTACGGTCGGCGACGAAGCGGAGCAGGTCGGGGGTGATCCTGGCGATCTCGAAGCGGGTGCGCAGGGCCTCGCCCAGCGGAATGTCGCCGAGGCCCGGCACGGGGACCGGCCGGTCCGGGTCGAGGCCGGTGACGGACAGCCACTCCTCCACCAGGCGGCGGGAGTTGGCGGGCCACACGCCCAGCGCGTCACCGGCCTCGTAGCCGAGGTCGCCGAGGTCGCCGCCCCGGGTGTCGAAGGCGAACTGGCGCACCTCCTTGGCGGACCCGGGGAGGCTGAGCAGCCGGTTGCCGACCAGCAGGGTGGCGAAGGGGGACGTCTTGGTGTAGCCGCTCCCGCTCCTCGCGCGGACCGGGGCCGCCGCGGTCCCGGTGGTGCCGGCCGGCCCGGCCGGGCCGGCCAGTGCGGCCAGGACCTGGTCGAGCCACTGCTCGGCGGCCTGCTGGTAGGCGGGTTCGCAGTCGGTGCGCGGGGCCAGCCGGGTGGCGCCCAGCTCGCCGAGCCGCTGGTCGATCCGGCGGCCGTGGCCGCAGAAGTCGGCGTAGCTGGAGTCGCCGAGGGCGAGCACGGAGTAGCGCAGGCCGCTGACGGCGGCGTGGTCGCGGGCGGTGAGGGACTCCCAGAACGCGGTGCCGTTGTCGGGCGCCCCGCCGTCGCCGAAGGTGCTGGTGATGAAGAGGACGACGGTGCCCGGCGGCAGCGACTCCGGGCTGCAGTCGGCCATGTCGACCAGGCGCGGACGCCATCCCGCCTCGGACAGCCGCTGGGTGGCGGCTGCGGCGACCTCCTCGGCGTTGCCGGTCTGCGAGGCCCAGAGGACGAGCACCTCCCGTCCGTCCGCAGGGCCGGAACCGGCATCGGATCCGGTGCCAGCGGAGGCAACGGCCGCAGGGGCGGCTGCGGGGCCGGAGGCCGGTCCGGTCCGGGAGAAGAGGCCGGCCAGCAGGCCGTTGACCCAGACCGCCCGGTCCGGGGCGATCGGCGCCAGCGCCGGGAGCACCGGGACGGTCCCGGCCGGCGGGCTGCCGCCGAGGCCGGTGAGGAATCCCGACAGGTACTGGCGTTCCGCGCCGGTGAACTGCGGCGGCGCCGGTTCGCCGAGGCCCAGCAGGCCGCCGAGTTCGGCGGCGGGGCCCGACGCGGTCACCGCCTGGACCGGCGCGGCCACCCTGGTCAGCGACACCGCGCAGAACTTGAAGCCCGGCTGGAAGGAGATCGGGTCGACCGCGTCGCTGGTGACCGCGTTGACGCTCAGGTACTCGCCGAAGAGGTCGTTCCAGTGGAACGGCGCGAAGCAGTTGCCGGGGCGGACGCGATCGGTGATCACAACCGGGAGCACTGCTCTCCCCCGGCGGGAGGCGATCTCGACCTCGTCCCGTTCCACCAGGCCCAGCGCCGCCGCGTCGTCCGGATGGATCTCGACGAAGGGGCCGGGGCTGAGCTTGTTGAGCTTGGCGACCTTCCCGGTCTTGGTCATGGTGTGCCACTGGTGCTGCAGCCGCCCGGTGTTCAGCACAAAGGGGAAGTCGTCGTCCGGCAGTTCGGCCGGATCCAGGTGCGGCCGGGGGAAAAAGGCCGCGCGGCCGCTCGCGGTGGGGAAGGCCAGCCGCGGCCGGGTCCCGTCCGGGTGCTCGCGCAGGGCCTGGTGCACACCGTCGTTGAGGTAGCGGATCGGGTTGCGCCCGCTGTCCTCCGCCGTCGCGCTGGGCCACTGCACCGGCGCCCCGCGGAGCCGCTGGTAGCTCACTCCCCGCAGGTCGTAACCGGTCTTCGGGTTCCAGGCCCGCTTGATCTCCTCGAACACCTCCTCGGCACAGCTGTAGTCGAACGCCTCGGCGAAGCCCATCTCGCTCGCCACCCGGGCGATCAACTGCCAGTCCGGCAGCGCCTCGCCGGGCGGGTCCGCCGCCGGTTCGAGCAGGGTGAGGCTGCGCTCGGAGTTGACCATCACCCCCTCCGCCTCGGCCCACATGGTCGCGGGCAGGACCACATCGGCGTAGGCGTTGGTCTCGGTCTCGGCGAAGACGTCCTGGGTGACCACGAACTCGGCGGCCTCAAGACCGGCGATGACGGTCCGTCGGTTGGCCACCGAGGCCACCGGGTTGGTGCAGATGATCCAGCAGGCCTTGATCCCGCCCCCGGCCATCCGCTCGAACAGCTCCACCGTGCCCTGCCCGGCCTCGGCCCGCAGCGTCCCGGACGGCACTCCCCACAGCCGCTCGGTGAACGCGCGGTCCTCGGCGACCAGGGCGGTCCGCTGTCCGGGCAGGCCGGGTCCCATGTAGCCCATCTCCCGTCCGCCCATGGCGTTGGGCTGGCCGGTGAGCGAGAACGGGCCGCTGCCGGGACGGCCGATCGCCCCGGTCGCGAGGTGCAGATTGCACAGGGCGTTGGTGTTCCAGGTGCCGTGGGTGCTCTGGTTCAGCCCCATGGTCCAGCAGCTCATCCACTCCCCCGCCGCGCCGATCCACTCGGCGGCCCGGCGCAGGTCCGCCTCGGGGATGCCGGTGATCGCGGCCACCGCCTCCGGCGGGTAGTCGTCCAGGAAGTCCGGCATGGCCTCCCAGCCCTCGGTGCACTCGGCGATGAAGCCGGGGTCGGTGCGGCCGTCCCGTACCAGCAGGTGCAGCAGTCCGTTCAGCAGGGCCAGGTCGGTGCCGGGCCTCAGCTGCAGGAAGAGGTCGGCCCTGGCGGCGGTGGCGGTGCGCCTGGGGTCGACCACGATCAGCTTGGCGCCCGCCCTGACCCGCTCCATCATCCGCAGGAAGAGGATCGGGTGGCAGTCGGCCATATTGGCGCCGATGACAAAGAAGACGTCCGCGTGCTCGAAGTCCTGGTACGAGCCGGGCGGGCCGTCCGCGCCAAGCGACAGCTTGTAGCCGCTGCCCGCACTGGCCATGCACAGGCGGGAGTTGGACTCGATTTGGTTGGTCCCGACAAAGCCCTTGGCCAGTTTGTTCGCCAGGTACTGGGCCTCCAGCGTCATCTGGCCGGAGACGTAGAAGGACAGCGCGTCGGGCCCGTGGGCGTCGAGGATCTCCCGCAGCCGCCGGGCGGTCCTGGTGATCGCCGCGTCGGTGCCGGTCGGCTCGGGCGCCGCGCCGCGCTCCGCCCGCACCAGCGCGGTGTCCAGCCGGCCGCCCGCCGCGAGCAGGTCGGCGCTGGTGGCGCCCTTGGTGCAGAGCCGTCCGGCGTTGGCCGGGTGCGCCTTGTCCCCGGCGGCGCCGGTGACGGTGCGGCGGCCGGTGGCGGCGTCCGTGCTGACGTCCAGGACCAGGCCGCAGCCGACTCCGCAGTACGAGCAGACCGTCCTCACCTGGGTGGTCACCGGTGGCCCCTCTCTGGAACAGGTGGGCCGCTCCCACATGCAGTCCGCACCCTAGGAAGACCCCGTTGCGGCTGGATCACACCGGCCGACCACCGGCGGTTACATCCGGCTCACGGCCACCGGAACGGCCTGTGAACACCGCGGGCGCGCAGCTCAGGAGCTCAGGAGGTCAGCGCCAGCCGGTAGCCGCGCTTGGGCACGGTGTGCACCAGCCCGGCGTACGGGCCGAGCACCGCGCGCAGCCGGGCGACGGCGACCTCGACGGCGTGCTCGTCGGCGCTGCTGCCGACCCACACCCGGCGCAGCAGCTCGACCCGGCTGAGCACATGGCCCGGCCGGTCGGAGAGGGCGCGCAGCAGCGCGGCCTGGATCGGGGACAGCCAGAGGCACTCCCCGTCGACCAGCACGGCGCTGCCCTGCAGCACCAACTCGGCTTCGCCGAACCGCAGTCGGCGGTTCCCGCTGGGCAGCGTCTCGGCGATGGTGCGGACCATCGAGCCGAGCCGCCCCCGGTCCGGTTGCACCGCGTGGATCCCGTGCTCCTCCAGCGGCCGGGCGCAGACCGGGCCGACGCAGACCGGCAGCACTCCCCCGCCCGCGGCGCCGACCCGCATCGCGTCCAGCACCTCCCGGTGCAGTTCCTGGCTGCGGGCGGAGTCGAGGAAGCCGGTGATGGCGGGGGCGCTGGTGAAGGCGATCGCCTGGATCTCGCGGCGGACGGTCTGCTCGACCAGCCGCCGTACCGCTTCCGGGTCCTCGGGCGGTCCCCAGCGGTAGACCGGGACGGCGGTGACGTCCGCGCCGCGTTCGCGCAGCGCGGCCACGAAGGCGTCCAGCGGTGCGCCGTGCTCCTGCACCGCGATCCGGCGTCCGCGCAGGTCACGGGCAAGCAGCCAGGTGAGCAGGCCGTCGTTGGCCTCGCTCTCCGGCGAGAAGCTCTCGCCCAGGCCGCTGGCCCGGACCGCACCGGTGGCCTTGGGGCCGCGGCTGATCACCACCGCGTCCTGGCAGACCTCGGCCAGCCGCCGGCCGTGGCCCCAGCCGTCGGCGGCACTCATCCAGCCGCGCCAGCCGACGCCGGTGGTGGCGACCACGTAGTCGAGCGGGCCGGCCAGGCAGCGCTCGGTGGCCCGCCGCAGCGCGCTGTCGTCCTCCAGCGGGAGGATGCGTACCGTGGGTGCCTCGACGACGCGGGCTCCGCGCCGTTTGAGCATCGCGGTGAGCTCGTCGCGGCGGCGCGCGGCGGTCACGCCGACCGTGAATCCGGTGAGCGGGCCGAGCGGGATGTCGCCGCACGGGGCGTCCGGGGCGCGGGGCCCCGGCGGCCCGGTGTCGGATGTGTGACCAGTTGCCATGCTGTGAAGGCTCCAGCAGCGGCGTTACGCCCTCATTGCGCGGTGATCACACCGCCGTTAGCGGACGAGGCCACCGGTTACGCGAGATGTCCGGCAGGTCACCCGGGCCAGGGGCCGTTGTGAGGCACCTGTACCTCTGCGGCAACACCGGCGACCCGGACGCGTAACCGGGCCCGTTGACGCTGAGTGACATGGCTCGTACCCGTACCTCGCTCACCGCTCCCCGAGGAGTCCGCCGATGACCCCGCAGCACCTCGTCCTGGTCGGACACGGCATGGTCGGCCAGCGCTTCCTGGAGGCCCTGGCCGAGCACAGCCAGGGCACCCCGTGGCGGATCACCGTGCTCGCCGAGGAGCCGCGTCCGGCGTACGACCGGGTGCATCTGACCTCCTGGTTCTCCGGCACCGGGGCGGACGAGCTGTCGCTCTGCTCCGCCGGGTTCCTGGACGGGCTGCGGGAGGCGGGGCACAGCCTGGAGCTGTGCCTCGGCGACCCGGCCACCGCGGTGGACCGCTCCGCCCGCACGGTCGCCACCCGGTCCGGCCGCAGCATCGGCTACGACGTCCTGGTGCTGGCCACCGGCTCGTACCCGTTCGTTCCGCCGATCCCCGGGCACGACGCCGAGGGCTGCCACGTCTACCGCACCATCGAGGACCTGGAGGCGATCAGGGACCGGGCCGCCGGAGCCTCGGTCGGCGCGGTGGTCGGCGGCGGGCTGCTCGGCCTGGAGGCGGCGGGCGCGCTGCGGGCGCTGGGCCTGGAGACCCATGTGGTGGAGTTCGCGCCCCGGCTGATGGCGCTTCAGGTGGACCAGGGCGGCGGCGAGATGCTGCGCCGGAAGATCGAGGAACTGGACGTGGTGGTGCACACCGGCGCCGCGACCGAGCGGATCGACACCGGCCCGGACGGCTCGGCGCGGACCATGACCCTCTCCGACGGCACCGTGCTGGACGTCGGCCTGGTGGTCTTCTCGGCCGGGATCCGGCCCCGGGACCAGCTGGCCCGCGACTGCGGCCTGCCGGTCGGCGAGCGCGGCGGGATCGTGGTGGACCAGCGCTGCCGCACCGCCGACCCTCACGTCTGGGCCATCGGCGAATGCGCCCTGGCCGCCGACGGCCGGGTCTACGGCCTGGTCGCGCCCGGCTATGCGATGGCCGAGGCGGCGGCCAAGGACCTCAGCGGCGGTCTCGGCAGCTTCACCGGCGCCGACACCTCCACCAAGCTGAAGCTGCTCGGCGTGGACGTGGCCAGCTTCGGCGACGCCCACGGCAGCGGCGCGGGCGCGCTGGACGTCGTCTACACCAGCGGCCGGTCCGGGATCTACCGCAAGCTGGTGGTCGGCCCGGACGGCCGGCTGCTCGGCGGGGTCCTGGTCGGCGACACCGAGTCCTACGACGTGCTGCGCCCGCTGGCGCTCAGCGGGGCCGCGCTGCCGGCCAGCCCCGAGCAGCTGGTGCTGCCGGCCGGGCTCGGTGCGCCGATCGGCCCGCTGGCGCTGCCGGACCAGGCCGTGGTCTGCTCCTGCCACAACGTCACCAAGGCGGTGATCGCCGGGGCGGTGCGCGACAGCGGCTGCGGCACCGTGCCCGAGGTGAAGAAGTGCACCAGGGCCGGTACCGGCTGCGGCAGTTGTGTGAAGCTGGTCGAGAACATCGTCAAGGAGGAACTGGCCGCGGCCGGGGTCGAGGTCGAACAGGGCCTCTGCGAGCACTTCGCCCACACCAGGACCGAGCTGTACGAGATCGTCCGGGTCAAGGGCATCAGCAGCTTCTCCCGGCTGCTGGACGAGCACGGCAGCGGCGAGGGCTGCGAGGTCTGCAAGCCGGTGGCCGCCTCCATCCTGGCCAGCCTGGACCGCGGGCACATCCTGGACGGCGAGCAGGGCGCGCTGCAGGACACCAACGACCACCACCTCGGCAACCTCCAGCGCAACGGCTCCTACTCGGTGGTGCCGCGGATCCCCGGCGGCGAGATCACCCCGGACGGGCTGATCACCATCGGCGAGATCGCCCGCGACTTCGGCCTGTACACCAAGATCACCGGCGGCCAGCGGATCGACCTGCTCGGCGCCCGGGTGGACCAGCTGCCGCTGATCTGGACCCGGCTCGTGGACGCCGGATTCGAGTCGGGCCACGCCTACGGAAAGGCCCTACGCACCGTCAAGTCCTGTGTGGGCGAGACCTGGTGCCGCTACGGGGTGCAGGACTCGGTGGCCCTCGCCATCGAGTTGGAGCTTCGCTACCGGGGTCTGCGCGCACCGCACAAGCTCAAGTCGGCGGTCTCCGGCTGCGCCAGGGAGTGCGCGGAGGCGCAGAGCAAGGACTTCGGCATCATCGCCACCGCCGAGGGCTGGAACCTCTACGTGGGCGGCAACGGCGGGATGACGCCCCGTCATGCCGAGCTGCTGGCCAAGGACCTGGACCACGACACGCTGATCCGCACCATCGACCGCTTCCTGATGTTCTACATCCGCACCGCCGACCGGCTGGAGCGCACCGCTCCCTGGCTGGCCCGGCTGGAGGGCGGCCTGGACCACCTGCGGGCGGTGCTGCTGGAGGACTCGCTCGGCATCTGCGCCGACCTGGACGAGCTGATGGCCCGTCATGTCGAGACCTACCAGGACGAATGGGCTGCCACCCTGGCCGACCCGGAGCGGCTGAGCCGCTTCGTCTCCTTCGCCAACGCCCCGGGCACCCCCGACCCCACCGTGCGCTTCGTTCCCGAGCGCGACCAGATCCGTCCGGCCCGTCCGGACGAGGACGGCCACACCCTGCCCTCGGCAGCAACCGCCGCGCCGCTGATCGCCGGCGCCTCCCTGGAGGTACGCACCCGATGACCCTGACCACGACCGAGCGGCCGACCCGGCAGCACACGGCCGCCCGGATCGAGATCCACGACGGCGAGCACTGGGTGCCGGTCTGCGACCTGGACCGGTTGCAACCCGGCCGCGGCGTGGCCCTGCTGCTGGGCGGCGAGCAGGTCGCCGCCTTCCGGGACCGGGCCGGCACCCTCTACGCCCTGGACAACCGCGACCCGTTCAGCGGCGCCTATGTGCTCTCCCGCGGCCTGATCGGCAGCCGGGGCCCGGTGCCGGTGCTGATCTCCCCGATGTACAAACAGGCCTTCGACCTGCGCAACGGGGTCTGCCTGGACGAGGACTTCGCGCCCGACGGCAGCAGTTCCACCCTGCGCACCTGGCCGATCAGGTCCTCACACGACCCGGCGGCGGACGTGCGCAAGCCGTAGCGCCCCGGTGTCCGCACCGAACGGGAGGCGAAATCTCGGCTCCCTAGCGTGAGTTGTCGTCAGCACCGCATCCCCCCACCTGAGGCAGGCCCGTATGAGCGCGACAGTCCACGACCCGGCCACGGCGGCCACCGCCCCACCCCGCCCGCGGTCCCGCAGTATCGCTGAGTGGCAGCCCGAGGACCCGGCCTTCTGGGAGCGCACCGGAGCCGCCGTGGCCCGGCGCAACCTGGTGTTCTCGGTGCTCTCCGAGCACATCGGCTTCTCGGTGTGGAGCCTGTGGTCGGTGCTGGTGCTCTTCCTCGGGCCGCAGTACCACATCGACGCCGCCGGGAAGTTCCTGCTCACCGCGGTCCCCACCGCGGTCGGCTCGGTGCTGCGGCTGCCCTACACCACCGCCGTGGGCCGCTTCGGCGGACGCAACTGGACCATCGTCAGCGCCCTGCTGCTGCTGGTCCCGACCGTGCTCGCCGGGATCCTGCTCAAGCCCGGCGTCTCCTACGGCACCCTGCTGCTGCTGGCGGCGGTGGCCGGGGTGGGCGGGGGCAACTTCGCCTCCTCGATGGCCAATATCAACGCCTTCTACCCGCAGCGGCTCAAGGGCTGGGCGCTGGGCATCAACGCCGGCGGCGGCAACCTCGGCGTCGCCGCCGTGCAACTCGTCGGCCTGCTGGTGCTGGCCACCGCCGGAGCCGCCCACCCCCGGCTGCTGCCGCTGGTGTACCTGCCGCTGATCGTGCTGGCGGCACTGGGCGCGGCGCTGCGGATGGACAACTTCGAGGCCCCGCCGAACCGCAGGCACGCGCTGCGCGACATCTGCCGCGAACCGCACACCTGGGTGATGTCGGTGCTGTACGTGGGCACCTTCGGCTCGTTCATCGGCTTCGGCTTCGCCTTCGGCCAGGTGCTGCAGGTGCAGTTCCACGACCAGTTCGACACCCCGATCAAGGCCGCCTATCTGACCTTCCTCGGCCCACTGCTCGGCTCACTGGTCCGCCCGGTCGGCGGCAGGATGGCCGACCGCTGGGGCGGGGCGACGGTGACCTGCTGGAACTTCGCCGCGATGGCGGTCGGCGCGGGGGTGGTGCTGACCGCCTCGGAGCAGCACTCACTACCGCTGTTCGTGGCCGGCTTCATCGCCCTGTTCGTCTTCAGCGGCATCGGCAACGGCTCCACCTACAAGATGATCCCGGCCGTGTTCCAGGCCAAGGCCCGGGCCGCGGTGCTGGGCGGCGCCGACCCGGCCGAGGCCGAACGCACCTCGCAGCGGAGTGCCACCGCGCTGATCGGCGTCGCCGGGGCGATCGGCGCCTTCGGCGGGGTGCTGGTCAACCTCGCCATCCGGCAGTCCTTCCTCAGCGCCCACAACGGCAACGCGGCCTACCTGGCCTTCCTGCTCAGCTACGCCTTCTGCCTGGCGCTGACCTGGGTCGTCTACCGCCGGGGGCAGTCCGGCACGGCGGCCTGACGCCGGTTCAGAGCGCGAGCAGCGCGGCCAGGTCCGCCGCCGGGAGGCTTCCCGGTGCGCGGCCCTGGCGCGCGTACGCGGTGGCCAGGCGCTGCAGCGCCTCGTTCAGCGGGGCCGGCACCCCGTGCTGCCGGGCCAGCAGCACGATCTCGCCGTTGAGGTAGTCCGCCTCGATCGATCCGGTGCCCCGGGCCAGACTCTGCCAGGAGGAGCTGCCGCCGCGCTCCACCCCGTCCAGCGGCACCGCCCGGATCAGCTCGCCGCGGCGCTCCAACTGCTCGGGGATACCGGCGTAGTCGATCCCGGCGGCGGTCAGTACCGCTTCGCCCTCGGCCCTGACCCGGCGCGCGAGCTCCGCCCCCGGCCCGTCCGGGTGCGACCCGGCCAGGGCGTCCACGGAGTTGGCCAGATTGCCGAGCAGCTTGCCGTACTTCCAGCGCATCACGTCCTCGTCGACCGGGGCCTGGAACCGCGACTTCTCCAGGTCGGCCGAGATCTCCCGGGCGGTCCGGTCGCTCCCGCGCGGATAGCGGCCCAGGGTGAGGATGCCGGAGAACGGGGCACCGGGGACGGCCACCCGGCCGGGTTCCAGATGGGTGGCGGGCATCCACACCGACATCCCGTGGACCTGCCGGAACCGGCGCAGGGCGAGCCGCTCGTTCTCCACCCCGTTCTGCGCGCAGACCAGCGGCAGCAGCTCGTCCGAGGTTCCGCCGCCGGTGACCGGCAGGCCCGCCCAGGTGTCCAGGACCCCGGCGGTGTGCTGGGACTTGACCGCCAGCAACAGCACGTCCTCCGGGGTCAGCCGCAGCTCCTCGGGCCCGCCGGCGGCCGGGACCGGCAGCGTCCTGGTGCCCTCGGGTGTGCTCAACCGCAGCCCGCCCTCGCGCAGCGCGGCGAGGTGCGGGCCGCGGGCGACCAGCACCACCTCGTGCCCGTTCTCGTGCAGCCGCCCGCCGATGCCGCCGCCGATCGCCCCTGCTCCGATGATGATGTAGCGCATGGGCCGAGCCTCGCACAGCAGCCCTCGCGGGCGCAGCCCCGCCCCTCCCGGTTCCGGGACCGGACTCTTGGTCAGATCCGTTGACAGCAAGGAGTCAAGAGCGTAGACATCATTCGCTGAGAGCGCTCTCACACTTGCATGTCCAGCTCCGCGCGGCCCTCCACCCACGGTCAGGAGACCCTCGTGTCCAGCAGTCATACCCCTTTACTGACGTTCCGACAGCCCGACCACCACGCCAGGCGCCGGTCCTTGCTGATCGTCGTCCTGGTCGGCGCGCTGCTCGCGGCGCTCGCCCTGGTGGTCACCCAGTCCCCGGCGGGAGCGGCCAGCACGCTGCTCTCGCAGGGCAAGCCCGCCACCGCCTCGTCCACTGAGAACGCGACCTTCCCGGCCTCCGCCGCGGTCGACGGCGACACCGGCACCCGCTGGTCCAGCGCCTTCAGCGACCCGCAGTGGATCCAGGTGGACCTCGGCGCCAGCGCGTCCATCAGCCAGGTCGTGCTGCAGTGGGAGGCGGCCTACGCCACCGGCTTCCAGATCCAGGTCTCCGACACCGGCACCGGCGGCTGGACCAACATCTACTCCACCACCACCGGAACCGGCGGCACCCAGACCCTCAATGTCACCGGCACCGGACGCTACGTCAGGATGAACGGCACCGCCCGGGCCACCGCCTACGGCTACTCGCTGTGGGAGTTCCAGGTCTACGGCACGGTGGGCGGCACCACGCCCGGTACCTGCGGCACCACCAACGCCGCGCTGAACCATACCGCCACCGCCTCCTCCACCGAGAACGCCGGCACCCCGGCGAGCGCGGCGTTCGACGGCAACACCGGCACCCGCTGGTCCAGCGCCTTCAGCGACCCGCAGTGGGTCCAGGTGGACCTCGGCTCCAGCCAGAGCATCTGCCAGGTGGTCCTGCAGTGGGAGGCCGCCTACGCGAGCAGCTTCCAGATCCAGGTCTCCGACACCGGCACCGGCGGGTGGACCAACATCTACTCCACCACCACCGGAACCGGCGGTACCCAGACCCTCAACACCACCGGCACCGGACGCTACATCCGGATGAACGGCACCGCCCGCGGGACCGCCTACGGCTACTCGCTGTGGGAGTTCCAGGTGCACACCGGCACCTCGGGCCCGACCACCAGCGCCAGCGCGACCGCGACGGCCAGCTCCGACCCCAACGGCTTCTGGGGCGACACCAGCACCATCCCGGCCGCGCAGAACGTGGTCGAGGTCAAGATCCTCAACCGCACCAACGGCAAGTACCCGGACAGCCAGGTGTACTGGAGCTTCAACGGCCAGACCCACTCCATCGCCGACCAGCCCTACCTGGACATGCCCGCCAACTCGGCCGGCCGGATGTACTTCTACCTCGGCTCGCCGACCAGTCTGTACTACGACTTCATCGAGTTCACCGTCGGCGCCAACGTCTTCAACGGCAACACCACCCGGGTGGACGCCTTCGGCCTGAAGCTCGCGATGCGGCTGCACGCCAAGGACGGCTACGACGTCCAGGTCGGCGAGAACCAGTCGACCTTCGCCGAGGACCGCGCGGTCACCTTCCAGCGGTTCATCAACGCCGTGCCGCAGCCGTTCCAGGTGCTGGCACAGACCCAGGCGCCGTACCGGATCATCGCCCCCGGCAGCGACCCCAGCTTCCGGACCGGCGGCGTCAACGCCAACTACTTCACCTCCTACGCCAGCACGATCGGCATCAACGCCCCGACCTCGGACATCTTCGGATGCGCCGGCGTCCTGGCCAACGACCCCAACGACTGCGCGGCGCTGAACCGCCACGTGGCCGGTCTCACCGCGGCCCAGCAGGCCGACCCGACCCAGTACTACAAGGCTGCCCCGGCCAACTACTACGCGAAGTTCTGGCACGACAACGACATCAACAACCTCGCCTACGGCTTCCCGTACGACGACGTGGCCGGCCAGTCCTCGTTCATCTCGCACAGCGACCCGCAGTGGCTGGAGGTGGCCGTGGGCTGGTAGCCCCCGCAGCCGGTCCCGGTGACCGCACCGGCCCCGGCCGGGCCCGCCCCCCTCGTGGGCGGAGCCCGGCCGGGGCCGGCCCGCGTCAGCAGCCGCCCTTGTAGAGGTACTTGGCCACGGCGGGGTCATTGATGTTCTGCGCGGTGATGGCGACCATGGTGGTACCGATCGACGCGGTGACCGGCTTGCCGTTGAACGCGTCCACCAGCTGGTCCACCGCCTGGGTGCCGATCGCGGCCGGGTCCTGGGCCACCAGCACCTGGATGGTGTTCGCCTTGAGCGCGGTCACCTCGTCCGGCTCGGCGTCGAAGGCGACCACCTTGACCGCGCCCTCCTTGTTCGCCTGCTTGAGCCCGGTGGCGATGCCCTGCGCGGTGTTGGTGTTCCCGGCGAAGACCCCGCCCAGGTCCGGGTGGGCGGCCAGGGTGGACTGGATCTGCGAGGCCGCCGTGGCCGGCAGGTCGTTGTCGTAGAGGGTCGGAATCACCTTGATGTTCGGGTACTTCGCCATCTCCTGGGTGAAGCCCTTGATCCGGTCGTCGGTGGTGGAGACGCCCGGCTTGACGCTGATCACGATCACCGAGCCCTTCTCGCCCATCTCCTTGGCCAGCGCGTCCGCCGCGACCTGACCGCCCTTCACATTGTCGGAGGAGATCCGGGTGATGCCGATCGAGGGGTCGGTGACCGAGGTGTCGACCAGGGCGACCTTGGTGCCGGAGGACTGGATCTGCTTCAGCGAGGGGGTCAGCGCCGCGGTGTCGACCGGCGAGATCATCAGCCCGGACGGCTTGGCCGCGCCCACCGAGTCGATCAGCGGCTTCTGCACCGAGACGTCCCACTGGGCCGAGCCGTCGGCCTTGAAGGAGACCCCCTTGGCCTTGGCCTCGGCCTGGGCCGCGCAGGTCATGGTGATGTAGAACGGGTCGCTCTTCACCCCGGTGATCAGGGTGATGCTCTTACCGGCCGTACCGGAGCCGCCGCCCGAGCCGCCCGAGCCGGAACTGCCGCACCCCGCCAGCGCGAGCGGCACCACAACACCGAGTACCAGTCCTGCTCTTGCCGTCGTCCTCATGGTTCGTTCCCTTCGTCCAGGTGTCCGTGTCCAGGTGTCCGGGCGGGTCAGATCCGCTCGCGTCCTTGCTTTCTGATCTGGTCCAGGTAGACCGCACCGACCAGCACCGCCCCCACCGCCACGTCCTGCCAGTACTGCTGGACGCCGACGACGATCAGCCCGGTGGTCAGCACCGCCGGGATGAACACGCCGATCACGGTGCCGAGCACCGAGCCGCGCCCGCCGAACAGGCTGGTGCCGCCCAGCACCACGGCAGTGATGACCTTGAGGTTGTCCGTGGAGTGCCCGGCGATCGAGGTGGTCCCGTACGAGGCCAGCCACATCACCGCGCCGAGCCCGGCCAGCAGCCCCATCAGGGCGTAGACCTTCACCAGGTGCCGGCCGACCGGGATGCCGGCCCGGCGCGCGGCGGCCGGGTTGGAGCCGATGGCGAAGGTGTGCACACCGAACCTGGTGCCGCCGAGCAGCAGCCCGAACACCACGGTGACCACGGCGGCCAGCACCACCAGCCAGGGGATGCCCAGCACCTTCCCGTAGCCCAGGCTGTTCTGCAGATGCGCCGCCACCGCCCCGGACGGGTCCTGTCCGCCGGTGGCGATCTCGGCCAGGCCCAGCGCGGCGCCGAGCCCGCCCAGGGTGACGATCAGCGCCGGGATCTTCCCGGTGGCGACCAGGGCGCCCTGCAGCGCGCCCCAGGCCGTGCCCACCGCCAGCGCGATCACGATGCAGACGGCGACGGTGCCCCAGCCGGCGCCGGCCGCGCCGTGGTGGATGTTGTACTCACCGGCCGCCACCGCCGCCAGCACCAGCACCGAGCCGATCGACAGGTCGATCCCGGCCGTGATGATCACATAGGTCATCCCCACCCCGAGCACCAGGTAGATCGCGGCGTTGACGGCGATCTGGGTGATGTCGTAGACGGTGAAGAACTTGCCCGGCGCGGAGATCGAGAAGTAGGCGACCAGCGCCACCAGGATGGCGAAGGTCCACGCCTCGTTGCGGCGCAGCACCCGCCGGGCCCAGTCCGGCAGTCGGCGCGAGGAGTCCTTCGCGGCCGGGACGGTGGTCTGCTCCTCCACGGAGGTCATCAGGCGCTCCTCTGCTCGTCCAGCGACCCGGTCATGGCGCCGACCAGCTCCTCGATCGAGGTGTCCGCCGCCGTGAACGAGGCCACCCTGCGGCCCAGCCGCAGCACTTCGACCCGGTCCGCCACCGACAGCACCTCCGGCATGTTGTGGCTGATCAGCACCACGCTGACGCCCCGGTCCCGGACCCGGCGCACGGTGTCGAGCACCCGGCCGCGCTGCACCACGCCCAGCGCGGCGGTCGGTTCGTCCATGAAGATCACCTTGTCGGCGAAGGCCACCGCCCTCGCCACCGCCACCGACTGCCGCTGCCCGCCGGAGAGCGAGCCGATCGGGGCGTCCACGTCCAGCAGGGTCACCCCGAGCTCGGCGAACGCCTGGACCGCCGCCTTCCGCATGGCGGGGCGGTCCAGGACGTGGAACGGGCGCAGCAGCCCGCCCCGGAACAACTCCCGGCCCAGGTAGAGGTTGGCCGCGGCGTCCAGGTGCGGGGCCAGCGAGAGGTCCTGGTAGACCGTCTCCACCCCGTGCCGCTGGGCGGCCATCGGCCCGTCGAAGCTGACCGGCACCCCGTCGATGGTGATCTCGCCGCCGTCCGGCGCAACCACCCCCGACAGCACGTTCACCAGCGTCGACTTGCCCGCACCGTTGTCGCCGATCAGCGCGACCACCTCGCCCGCATAGGCGGTGAAGTCCGCCCCCTGCAACGCCTGGACCTGCCCGAACCGCTTCACCACCGCACGGGCCGCGAGCAGCGGCTCGCGTTCCGGTATCGGCATCCTTGCCATCCCATCGGTGTCTGATTCGCTTGGTATCGTTAACAGCGCTCCGATGGTCAACCCTGATCTGAGGCGACGTCAAGAGGCTTGCAAGAGCTGTTCCGCGTTGTATCGTTACCACTCGACGGACGCCGACTGCTCCGGAGGGGGGCCCGGAGCGTGATCGCCCGGCCTACGATGAAGGACGTGGCCCAGCGGGCCGGCGTCAGCACCATGACCGTGTCCCGGGTCGTCAACGGCGAGCCCGGGGTGATGCCGGAGACCGCCGCCAAGGTGCACCGCGCCATCCGCGTGCTGGGCTACCAACGCGACGACGTGGCACGGCAGTTGCGGCGCAAGGGGCAGCTCAGCCAGACCATCGGCATCCTGGTCGACAATGTCGCCGACCCGTTCATGGCCGGCCTCGCCTCCGCCGCCGAGGACGTCGCCCGGCAGCACGGCAGCGTGGTGCTGATCGGCTCCTCCCGCGACGACCTGCACCGGGAGCGCGAAGTGGTCTCGGCGTTCACCTCGCGCCGGATCGACGGGCTGATCCTGATCCCGGTGGCGGGCAGCCACCGCTTCCTGCGCAACGCCATGACCACCGGCACCCGGGTGGTCTGCGCGGACCGCCCGGCCGCCGGGCTGCGGACCGACGCCGTGGTGGTCGACAACCAGGGCTCGGCCCGCAGGGCGATCCAGCACCTGATCGCCCACGGCCACCGCCGGATCGCCTACCTGGGCGACCGGTTGGACATCTCCACCATCGAGGACCGCTACGCCGGCTACCTGGCCGCGCTGGCCGAGGCCGGGATCCCGGCCGACCCGGCCGTGGTCCGGCACGGGCTGCGGGTCGGCACCGACGCCGCCGAGGCCGTCACCGGCATGCTGGCCCACCCGGATCCGCCGACAGCCGTGCTGGCCAGCAACGGCATCGTCGGGCTCGGCGTGCGGGCCGCGCTGCCGCCCGGCACCGCCCTGGTCGGCTTCGACGACTTCCAGCTCGCACCGCAACTCGACCCGCCGGTGACCGTGATCGCCCAGGACCCGGTCACCATGGGCAGCACCGCCGCGCACCTGCTGTTCGCCCGGATCCACGGCGACAGTTCGCCGACCCGCACCGTGGTGCTGCCCACCGAACTGGTGCAACGGGGCTCCGGCGAGATCCCCGGGCCGTACTGATGCCGGCCACTGCTGTCCGGTGTCTTGACAGCGCGACACGTTGGGTTCAGCTTATTGGCATGTTCCGAACGTAGACAACGTTGTCATGAAGGGACGACCAGATGCCACGACTCCGTGGAACGCACCGGTCCGCCTTAGCCCTGCTGACGGCGGGCACGCTGCTCGCCTGGGGCGCCACCGCGGCCCCCGCCCTCGCCGCGGCGAAGCCGGCCGCACTCGTCACCGCACCGGCCTCGCTGGTGAACCCGTTCATCGGCACCTCCAACGCGGCGGACGACTTCCCCGGCGCGGACGCACCGTTCGGCATGGTGCAGTGGAGCCCGGACACCCCGTCCCGTCCGGACGGCGGCGGCTACGAGTACAAGGACACCTCGATCACCGGCTTCAGCCTCACCCATATCGCCGGGCCCGGCTGCGGCGCCGGGGGCGACATACCCGTGCTGCCGACCGTCGGCGCCGTCAGCACCAGCGCGACCGACGCCTTCTCGCACAGCAATGAGTCGGCGACACCCGGGTCCTACGCGGTCACCCTCAACAACGGGGTGAAGACCGAGCTCACCGCCACCACCCGCAGCGGGATGGCCCGGTTCACCTTCCCGTCCTCCACCCAGTCCAACCTGGTCTTCAAACTGGCGAACAGTCAGAACGGGGACTCCAACACCCAGTTCAACGTGGTCAGCAGCACCGAGGTGAGCGGCCAGGTCACCAGCGGGAAGTTCTGCGGCGCGGGCAACAGCTACACCGTCTACTTCGACATGGTCTTCGACCACCCCTTCGCCACCAACGGGACCGCGGCCGTCAAGGCATCCCCGGCCACCACGCCGGCCGCCAAGGCCAAGCCCAGCGCGCCGGAGCCGAAGAACAAGCCCACCCTGCACGGCGCCGCGCCCGCGGCCAAGGCGGTCACTCCGCAGGTCGCGGCCAACGACGGCTATGTCACCTTCAACACCACCAGCAACGCGGTGGTGCAGGCCAAGGTCGGCATCTCCTACGTCTCCACCGCCAACGCGGTGGCCAACCGCACGACCGAGAACCCCAACTGGGACTTCGACAGCGTCAAGAGCGCCGGGCTCGGCGCCTGGAACTCGCTGCTCGGCCGGGTGCGGACCGACGGCGGGACCGCCGCCCAGCAGGCGGTCTTCTACACCGCGCTGTACCACTCGCTGCTGCACCCCAATGTGATCAGCGACAGCAACGGCCAGTACTACGGCTTCGACGCCAAGACCCACACCGTCGACGCCGGCCACAGCGCCGCCTACGCCAACTACTCGGGCTGGGACATCTACCGCTCCCAGGCCCAACTGGAGGCACTGGTCGCCCCGCAGGCCGCCTCGGACACCGCCCAGTCCATGGTCGACGACTACGCCCAGACCGGCCAGTTCCCCAAGTGGTCCGAGGACAACGGCGAGAGCTACGTCATGGTCGGCGACCCGGCCGACGAGATCATCGCCGACTACCACGCCTTCGGCGCCACCAACTTCGACACCGCCACCGCACTGACCGACATGGTCGCCGAGGGCACCAACGCCAACAACAACCGTCCCGGCCTCAACTACCTTGAGCAGCTGGGCTATCTGCCCAGCGACGGCAGCTACGGCTGCTGCAACTTCTACGGCCCGGCCTCCACCACGCTGGAGTACAACTCCGCCGACTTCGCCATCTCCGCCCTGGCCGGCGCGCTCGGCGACACCGCCCACCAGGCCTCCTTCGCCAACCGGGCCCAGGACTGGCGCAACCTGTTCGGCTACGGCAGCGGCTTCGTCCAGCCGCGCGACCTGCGCGGCCCATGGACCTCCGGGTTCTCGGCGACCTCCGGCAGCAATTTCGTCGAGGGCGACTCCTGGCAGTACACCCCGATGGTGCCGTTCAATGTGCACGGCCTGGCCACCGCGATGGGCGGCGACAGCAAGCTCGCCGCCTTCCTGGACACCGACCTGTCCTCGCTCACCGGCGGCAGCGGGCACACCGACCTGGGCAATGAGCCCAGCCTCAACATCCCCTGGGAGTACGACTACATCGGCCAGCCGTACAAGACCCAGAAGGTGGTCCGGCAGGTCCAGGACCAGATCTGGACCGACGCCCCCGGCGGGCTGGCCGGCAACGACGACCTCGGCGAGATGAGCTCCTGGTACGTCTGGTCCGCGCTCGGCCTGTACCCGGAGACCCCGGGCACCAACGACCTGGCGCTCGGTTCGCCGATGTTCACCCAGGCCGTGGTCACCCTGCCGGCCGGCGGAACGCTGACCATCAACGGCAGCGGCGCCGCCGACAACGCCCCCTACGTCCAGTCCGCCACCTGGAACGGCGCGGCCTGGAACAACGCCTACGCACCAGCCGGTGCGATCAGCGGCGGCGGCACCCTCGGCTTCACCCTGGGCACCACCGCCAACACCTCCTGGGCCTCGGCCGCCTCGGCCGCCCCGCCCTCCTACCCCGGCAACCCGACCTACACCGACGTCGGCACCTCCGCCGACAACGCCTCCTCCACCGCCAACTTCGACGGCGGCGGCTGGAGCTACTCGGCCACCGCACTGTCCAACGCCGGGATCAACCCGGGCGGCGCGGTCAGCGCCGGCGGGACCACCTTCAGCTGGCCCTCGCCCGCACCCGGGCAGCGCAACAACTACCTGGCGAACGGTCAGACCGTGGCCGCCTCCGGCTCCGGGGCGATCTCCTTCCTCGGCTCCTCCAGCAATGGCCCGTCCTCCGGGACCGCGACCGTCAACTACACCGACGGCAGCACCCAGTCCTTCCCGCTGGCCCTCTCCGACTGGACCCTCAACGGCGGCTCGGCGACCGCCCTTTCCGGCAGCACGGTGGCGGCCACCCTGGCCTACCGCAACCAGGCCGGCACCACCTCCGACACCGTCAAGACCTACCTCTTCGCAAGCGCCCCGGTCACCCTGACGGCGGGAAAGACCGTCGCCAGTGTCCGACTCCCCTCGGACACCAACACCGGCGCGCTGCACGTCTTCGCCATCGGCTTCAGCGCCGGAGGCGGCAGCAGCACCCCGCACATCGGCCAGATCACCTCGGGCGTCGGCACCGGACTGTGCGCCGACGACTTCAACGCCGCCACCAGCAACGGCAACCCGATCGACCTCTACACCTGCAACAGCAGCAGCGCCCAGCAGTGGACGGTGGGGACGGACGGCACGCTGAAGGTCCTCGGCGGCTGCCTGGACGTCAGCAACAGCGGCACCGCGGACGGCACCAAGGTCCAGTGGTACACCTGCAACAACACCGGCGCCCAGCAGTGGACGGTCGGCTCGTCCGGCTCGCTGGTCAACCCCCAGTCCGGCAAGTGCCTCGACGACCCCGGCTCGACCACCGTCATCGGCACCCAGCTCCAGATCTACACCTGCAACAGCACCAACGCCCAGAAGTGGACCCTGCCCTGAGCTGACCCGAGCTGACCTGACGCCGCCCCGGGGCGATCACTGCCCCGGGGCGGCGGCCTTTTCGCTCAGCGACTCAGCAACTGCAGGCAGGTGTCCCGCAGTTGGTCGTCGGGATGTGGGAGGTCCGGGGGCCAGTGCGTGGCCAGCAGGCGGCGCGGGGAGAAGGCCCAGTGCCGTAGCCGGGGCCGCAGCTGCTCCGGGATGGTGGCACCGATCTCCGCGAGCGCGAGCAGTGCGCGCAGGCCGACCGGGGTGGCGTCGGCGAGCGCGACCAGGATCGGGGTGGCCCGCGCCGGGTCGCCGGTGATGCGCCAATGGGCCTCGGCCGCGGCCATTCTGGTCCAACTGTGCGAGCTGTGGCAGAGCTCCTCGATCCGCGGGACGAGTGGGAGGCCGCGGTCGGCCAGCCGCCCGCACTCGTCCAGGTACCAGTGCACCTGCTTGCCGCTCTCCAGGCGGCGGCGCAGCAGTTCCAGCGGCTCGGCGGGGTCACCGCCGCCCAACCGGACCAGGGCGACGGCCGCGTTGACGCCTAGCAGTTCGTCGCTGCCGGTCGACGCCTCGGTCAGCAGGTCGAGCAGTTCCTGGTCGTGGACACCCCAGTCGCCGAGGCGGCGGGCGACCAGGACCGGGGCGCGACGGGTGCGCAGCAGGTCCTTGAGCTCGGGGAGGAGCGAGGCGGCGTCCTGCGCGGTGAGGGCCGAGAGCAGTTCGCCGAGGTGCCGGGTCTCGGCGTCGCGCAGGGCGGGTTGTTGCAGGAAGCGGTCGTCGCCGCAGCGCGCCAGCGCCAGCCGGGCGGCGGTTGCGGCCCGTTCGTGCGCGCCGGTGGCGTGGCGCAGCAGGGTGTCGCGGAGCGCGGCATCGGGCTCCGCTGCCTTGGGCAGCCAGCGTGCTATCGCCTCCAGACGCAGCGCCAGGTGCTGCGGATCGTCCAGCAACGGGAGTGCCTCGACGAGGAGGGCGACGACGTCGTGCTCGCGGTCGCGCCAGTCGCATGCGATCCGGTCCGCGCGGAAGGAGCCGCGGGCCGCCACATCGCCCTGCGCGATCCAGTGCCGGGCAACGGTCAGGGCCGTGTCCGCGTCGGTGTCCAGCACCGCGCTGACGCGCTCGTCGCCGGTCCCGAGGCCGGGGAAGGGGAAGCCGTCCTCGCCGGAGTCGGCCTCGGCCTCGGCCAGGATCCTTACCAGGTGCGGCGGGTAGGGCCCTTGTCCGAGGCGCTCCAGGCCGAGCAGCGCGGCTTCCCTGCGCAGAACCGGGTCCCCGGAACCCAGGGCATCAGCCTCCCGCGCGGCCAACGCCGTCGGATCGGGGTCAGTCCGGGCCAGGGCGGTGAGCGCGTCCGCGCGGACCTCCGCCACCGGGTCCTGCCGCAGTAGGCGCAGCAGTTCTTCCACCACCTGCGGGCTCGGACTCGTCTCCGCGACCGCCACCCGCACGGCGGCCCGCCGCACCGCACGGTCGGGATCGCGCAGACACGGCAGCAGGTCCGGCACCACTGCCGCGACCTGTGCCCGCACCCGCTGCTCGACCGACCCGTCCGGCGCTTCGTGCGCGGCCATCTCGGACAACAGCATCAGCACCCAGGCCGGCTTGAACCGGGCATTGACGGCGGCATGGGCAAGGAACGGGACGGCCTCGACACTGGCGGGATAGACCGAGCCCTGGTGCCACACATTGCCGTAGAGCTCGTAGAGCGCCTCGTCCACCTCCTCGGGATCGTCTGAGTACAGCGAACGCACCTGCTCGGGCACGTCCTCCGCGGGGCCGTAGGCATGAGTGAGCGAAGCCCAGTCGAGGGTGTCCAGTTCCTCAGGTGATCTCATGCCCGAGACCCTATCCATGGCCAGGGCGGGCGGCGGGCGCTAGAGTCCGGCCATGCTGCGACGCCTGCTTGCGCTCGGACGGTCTGTCTGGAACCTGCTCGCGGTGGCGATGACCGTCGCCGGGGTGGGGTTCGCCCTGCGGCTGCACTATGCGCCGCTGCGGTTCGGCGTGATCGCCGTGATCGCGGTCGGGGTGGCGGCCTCGGTGCTGGTCGGCCGGGTGGCCGAGCAGTGGCCCGCGCGACTGCTGCGCGCGGTCGGCTACGGGATGGTGCTGGCCGAGGGCCTGTTCCTGGCCCACAGCTTCGACTCTGCGACCGGAAACGACCAGTTGCATGAGAAGACCGTCCACGGGGTGCCGCTCTTCGGCGCCGTACTGGTCTGCTGCACCGTCGCCCTCGCCGCGGCGACCTCGCGTCGGGCCGCGGTCGGCGGTCGCGCCCTGATCGTCGGCGGCGGGGTCGCGGTGGTGACCGGCGCGGCCGTGCTGACGCCGGTGCTGCTGGCCCCGCCGCTGCCCAGGACACCCGGCTGGGCGCTGCTCGCCCTGTTCGCCGGGGGGTTTGCGGCGTTCCTGATCTCGGTCAAGTGGCTAGACCAACCGCGACAGTTCGGGGTCGCGGTGCTGTGCGCGGTCGTCCTCACCGGACTGCTGCTCGCGACGACGGTCGAGGGTCTGCTGCAGTTCTCCGCGCACTGGGTACCGGACACCAGCCCGGCCAATGTCGCGGCGGCCGACCGCCTGGAGAACAACCGGCTCGGCGCGGAGGACCCCTACCTCTGGATCCTCGGCCTGGCCTTCTTCGCGGCCCTGCCGCTGGCCGGCCTCACCCTCCGCCTCGGCGGCCGGTGGTGGCGTAGCCGCCCCGCGGAAGCTGGAGGGACGTCCACCGGCCTCGGGCCGGTCGTCGGCTGAACCGCGACGAGACCGTGTCGAAACCGGCTCCATCCTGTCCGATTGGCACTACTCTGGGTGGATGAACGTGCTCGTGCGCCGTCGGCATGTCGACTTCGGACGCATCTCCAGTGCCGCGTGTCGCCCTCTTCGCCATCGCTGAACCCTCTGGCTTGGCAGGACCGGCAGCGACAGCGCGCTCCCCGCGCGCCTCCCGAGCGAGCATCTGGAGACACTCATGTCACAAACCCGTACGGAAACCGAGCAGTACCTCGCCAACAACTCCGCCTACGCAGCCACCTTCGAGGGTCCGCTGCCGCTGCCGCCCGCGCGCCACACCGCGGTGCTGGCCTGCATGGACGCGCGGCTGAACGTCTACGGCGTGCTCGGCCTGGCCGAGGGCGACTCGCATGTGATCCGCAACGCCGGTGGCGTCGCCACCGACGACGCCATCCGGTCGCTGGCCATCAGCCAGCGCCTGCTCGGCACCCGCGAGATCATCCTGATCCACCACACCGACTGCGGGATGCTGACCTTCAGCGACGACGGCTTCCGCGAGTCCATCCGCGAGGAGACTGGCATCAAGCCGCCGTGGGCCGCAGAGGCGTTCGCCGACCTGGAGACGGACGTACGGCAGTCCGCGGCCCGGATCAAGTCCAGCCCGTTCGTCCCGCACACCGACCAGGTCCGCGGGTTCGTCTTCGACGTGGCCACCGGGAAGCTGGACGAGGTCGTTCTCTAACACTGTTCTGGTTCCCGGCCGCTGGTCCTCACGTCACGGCGATGTGCGGACCGGCGGTACGAGGGACGGCGGCGAGCAGCGCGGCGAGGTCGCACAGACGGCCAGAGTCCGCCGCGAGGGGCCTTCGGCGACCTGAACCCACCAGAGGGTGGGGAAACTCCCCCCGCAGACAGCACAAACCTTCCGCGGAGCGGGGTGCGGGGCGGGCCCGGGGTGGGGTGCGGGCATGGGTTGCGGCGAGGGCGTGGGACGCTGCGCGGACGCCGGTCGCTGCGCGGGGTGCTGCGCAGGCGCGGGGTGCTGCGCGGGCGCGGGGTGCTGCGCGGGCGCGGGGTGCTGCGCGGGCGCGGGGTGCTGCGCGGGCGCGGGTACCGGCGCGGCCGGAGGCGCAGCCTCAAGTCGCGGGTCCCGCGCAGGTTGCACCGCAGGTGCAGGGTGCGGCGGAACGGACGCGGGGCGCTGTATGGGCGCAGGGTGCGGCACAGGTGCGGGGTGCACCGCAGGTGAGGGGCGCTGCGCTGGCGGAGGTGCAGGCGCGGCCTCAGGTCGGCGGTTCCATGCGGGCCGTGGCGCCGGCGGCAGCGCGGCGGGGCGGGACAGGGCTGCCAAGCGCTTGCCGATGCCCACGCCCGGCGGCGTCGCCGGCAGTACCGGGGGCGGCGGCGGAAGCGCAGGCACAGGCGCAGCCGACCCCGCCGCCTTCTGCCAGATCGGGGCCCCCTTCACCAACAGCCGGAAGTCGTGGCTGCACTTGGCGCAGCTGACCAGCACCGGCTCCTTCCGCAGGTCCCCGCAGTCGGGGCAGAAGGTGACCGGCTGCTCGTCTGCCTCGGTGCTCTCGCAGCGCCCGCAGATGAAGTCGGGGTCGAGCTTGGCCTGCCGGAACACCGTGCCGAAGACCATGAACGGGTTGGGCTCCCCGCGCCCCGCGGACATGCTGACCACCGAGGCCAGCATCTTCAGATTGCGGTTCTTCTCGCGCAGCCGCTGCAGGTCGAGGTTCACCACCTTGGGGTGCCGGCAGTCCCGGCAGACGCACAGCGTCCGGACCGGCAGCTGCGAGCGGATGCCCAACTGCTGGTGCAGGAACTCGAAGGTCTTGCGCTGGTCCTCGGGCAGTTCCACCAGCAGGGTGCCCCGCCCGCCGGCGCCCAGCCGGCTCTCGACCAGCGCGGCGAGCTGCTCCACCTTCGCGGCCAGCGGCGGCGGCAGCGACCCCGGCCGGGAGCTGATCATCACCGGGATCGCCAGCAGCGTCCGCGCGGTGTTCATGTCCATGGTCACGGTGCCGGCCGAGGAGCTGACGACCAGTTGGTCGTAGCCGCTCCAGGACGAGGGCCCGGTGGACCGGGGTCCACCGGACAGCCGCTCGGAGATCCGCGCCGCCGCCCCGCCGACCAGGCGCTGGCCCACCGCGTGGCCGCGCTCCAGCGCCTCGACGTTGGGGCCGCGGACCCACCAGCGCGGTTCCGCGAACCCGAGCGCCGCGGCCTTCGGGTCGAGCTGGGCCAGCGCCTGGTCCAGCGCCAGCAGCAGCGCCTGGAAGGCCGCCTGGTAGGGGCCCTGCACCCCGAGCACCACGGCCGACACCGAACGGTCCGTCAGATGCACCGCACAGGAACTGCCGCCCGCCTCGGGGGTGAACTGCAGCCTGGCGCCCACCGGAACCTGATCCGGCATCAGCATCGCCGAGCGGACCGCGGAACCCCGCTGTGCCTCCACCACCGTGGCCATCTCCGAGGTGACCCGGAATCCGAGCCGCCGCAGCACGTCGACGGCCGCGGTGCGGACCCGTCCGGCGTCGGCGGCGACCCGGCGTTCGGCGTCGAGGGTGATCGAGGGCACAGCCGCTCCAACCATACGGATTCAGCAGGACCGGGCGGCGTCAGGACGAGAGGTCGTCCGCGGCGTCGGCGACGTAGCCGTCGGCTGCGGCGGACTCGTCCAGCGAGGAGTCCGCGTAGTCGAGCGAGGTGCTCGCGTCCTCGATGGCGGCCGAGTAGTCGGGCTCGTCACCGGTGATGTAGGAGTCGAAGTTGGCCTCCTGGACGTCCTCGGAGGCCCAGTTGGCGTAGAAATCTGACATTCCGGCGTCCTGCTCGGCGAAGTTCTCCTGCAGGGCCGCCTCGCCGAGGTCGCTCTGTGCCTCGACGATCTGCTCGGTGCTGACGTCGCCGTCGCCCGGTGCGAGGTAGTCGTCCCAGCTGTCCATGGTCCCCCCATGTGTTCGCGCACACCGCGCCGCCCGAACGAGCGGCTGCTGACATCCGCTCAGACAGAATAGCGAACCCGGACGGTTCCGCACGGGTTCCATCGGTTTGTTCCGATCCGGTCCACGAACCGTCCCATTCAGATCTCGACGGCGGGCTCGCGGCGGTAGCGTCCCGGCGCGGTGCCGAACTCCCGCCTGAAGGCCTTGGAGAAGGCGAACTCCGAGGAGTAGCCCACCCGTTGGGCCACCACGGAGAGCGGCATGTCGGAGTCCCTGAGCAGCCGTCCGGCCATGGTCATCCGCCACCAGGTCAGGCAGGTCAGCGGCGGTTCGCCGACCATCGCGGTGAACCGCTGGGCGAAAACCGACCGGGACAGCCCGCCGTGCGCGCCCAACTGCTGCACCGTCCACGGCCGGGCCGGGTCGTCGTAGATGACCTGGAGGGCGCGGCCGACCGCCCGGTCGGTGATCGCGCTGGGCCAGCCGGCCGGTCCGAGCCCCAGCGCGGCCTCGGCGGCCCGGTCGACCACCCAGGCCCGCAGGATGTAGAGCAGCATCGCGTCCACCAGCGCGGGGACGATGCCGTCCCGGCCCGGTCGGGCCTGGTCGAGTTCGGCGGACAGCTCCGCCGCCAACAGCTCGGTCATCGCCCGCAGTTCGGGATGCCGGGTGGGCTGCGCGGGGAGGTGCAGCACCTCGGGCAGTTCGGCCATCAGCGGGTGCGGGCGGGTCCGGCCGAGCTGGTAGGCGCCGCACAGCAGCAGCGAGCGCGGCCCGGGCCCGTCGATCTCCACCCGGCTGATGGTCGAGGAGGCGGACCAGTCGCTCGGGGCGAACGGGACGACCGGGCTGGCCGGGTCGTCGGCGAGGGCGTGCGGATTGCCGTCGCGCAGGAACAGCACGTCGCCCGCACCCAGCCGGACCGGGGCGACTCCGGTGGCCACGGGGCCCGCCGGGAGCAGCCAGCAACTGCCTTTCAGCAGTACGTGGAAGGTCGCCCCGGTGACCGCGGGAAAACCGAGACCCCAGGGCGCGCAGGCCCCGGTGCGCGCGATGCGGGTCGGCCCGACCCGCATCGCGGCGAGCGCATTGGCGAGGACGTCCATGCCTGTCATCATACTGGTTCGTCAGCGAAGTTGTCAGGATGATCAGACATACCGTCAGGGATCCCCGATAGCCATCATCCCGTCGTCCTCAGCCGAGCGTGGAGTGCTGGACGCTCGGCCGGCCGGAGCCGAGGAAGAAGATGCCCGGGTAGCCGGCCGTCTCAAATCCCGCGCTCGGGTTGGACTTCAGGGTGGAGCCCTGCAGAGTCAGGGTCCCGGTGCGGTCGTTGCTGACGAAGAACATCGCGCCGCCGCCCTCCTTGGCCGTGTTGTGCTCGATCACCGAGCCGGCCACGGTGACGGTATAGCGGTTGCCGTCGGTGTAGACCGCCCCGCCGCTGCCGCCGCCGGGCGTGCCGCTGCGCGCGGGGTTGGCGCCGTTGCCGACGGCGGAGTTGTAGCTCAGCACGCTGTTGAGCACCACCCAGGACACGCCGATGCTGCTCAGTGCACCGCCGTTGGAGCAGACGCCGCCCTGGCCCGGGGCCCCGCCGAAGGTGCTGTCCACCACGTAGACCGGCAGGCCGCCGGACTGGTCCAGCGCCCGGATCGCCGCTCCGCCGAGATCCGGCCCGGTGCGGTCACAACGGTTGCGCACAAAGCGGGAGTTGATCACCTTCAGGCGTCCGCCGCGGTCCAGGATGGCGCCCCCGCCGCCGCCCTCGGCGGTGTCCCCGGTGGAGTCGCCGTCGGCGAAGGTCAGGTTCTGCACCGTCAGTTGGGGTGTGCTCTGGTCGTTGCAGTGCGAGGTGGTCCAGCCCTGGGCCTGGTCGCAGGTATCCAGGTAGAGGATCCGCCGCTGCCCGCCCCCGCTGAGGGTGACCTTGCCGCCGCCGTCGAGGACCACCCGGGAGGACGCGTTCCTGACCTTGGCGGTGGCCGCCATGGTGATCACCACCGGGTCGGGGCCGCAGGAGAAGGTGATGACTCCCCCGGCCGCGACCGCCGCGACCACCGCCGCCGAGGTGCAACTGGCGGCCGTTCCCCTGCCGACGGTACGGGTCGGGTGCGAGGTGTCCACCGCCTGCGCCGCCGCCGGGACGGACGCTCCGCCGCCCGGGTTGCCGGCCCGGGGCAGCGCCGCGACCTTCCGCTTCGCACTCGGACTCGGGGTCGGCTTGGCGCTGGCACTGGCGCTGCTCTGCCCCGCGCTCGCGCCCGGGTCGGGCGGCGTCGCCACCGCCGTGCCCACCACGCCTCCGGCTCCGGCCGCAGCGGAACCGGCCGCCGTCCCCGACGGCGGACCTCCGGAACCGCACCCGGCCAGCAGCAGCCCGAACACCACCCCGGCGACAACAGCACCAGCCCCACGAGCCACGCGTATGGACGACATCGCCCGATGCTAGAGCCTGTCCGGCCGCTTCGTCCCGATGACGACAGTGGCGTACCGCTCCTCGCAGGCGACCACCCGGGATTCCAGACCGCCGCGCGCGAACGCCTCGACCGTGCGCCGCGCCTGACGCTCACTGGTCTCGATCAGCAGACGGCCGCCCGGCGCCAGCCACTGCGCCGCCTCGGCGGCGACCCGGCGCTGCACGTCGAGCCCGTCCGCCCCGCCGTCGAGGGCCACCAGCGGCTCGTGCTCCCGGGCCTCCGGCGGCAGCAGGCCGATCTCCTCGGTGGGGACGTAGGGCGCGTTGACCACCAGGATGTCCACCCGGCCGCGCAGGTCCGCGGGCAGCGCCCGGTAGAGGTCGCCCTGGTACACCCGCCCGCCGCGGGGCAGCACATTGCGCCGGGCGCAGCGCACCGCCGCCGGTTCGACATCGGCGGCGTGCAGTTCGATCCGGTCGAGCGCCGAGGCGATGGCGGCGCCCATCGCGCCGGAGCCGCAGCAGAGGTCGACCACCACGGCGCCGGGCCGGCCCAGCCGGACCGCCTGGTCGACCAGGAACTCGGTGCGGCGGCGGGGCACGAACACCCCGGGTTCCACCGCGATCCGCAGCCCGCAGAACTCGGCCCAGCCGAGGACCTGCTCGAGCGGGAGGCCGTCCGCCCGGCGCCCGACCATCACGGCGAGTTCGTCCGGGCCGGAGGCGGTGGAGATGAGGAGTTCCGCCTCGTCCTCGGCGAAGACGCAGCCGGCGGCGCGCAGCCTGGTGACGATGGCGGGGAAGGAGGGGGAGGGAGAGCGGGAGACCGACATGGGGTGAGCCTTTCGGGACGCCTGAGGGCGCCCTCCCGGTCACACGGGTCGGTGGGACCGCGCGGTCGTGGCACACGAACCGCGGGGTGAGGGCACCCAGCCTGCTGCAGCGGTAATGGGTCTCACCTCCTCGGAACGGCTCTGCGGACACGGTGTCAGGCGCCGCACCGGCGCCGACGCCCGTCACAGTACACGAGTATGAATCCGGACCCGTCCGGGAAGGGTCCAAGGATGACCGCACCCAGCATCGTCCCGCTCGCCGACGCCTTCGACCGGATCAAGGAGACCGTCGAGGACACCCTCGACGGCCTGAGCCCCGAGGAACTCGCCGCCCGCGTGGACGCCGACGCCAACTCCATCGGCTGGCTCGTCTGGCACCTCACCCGGGTGCAGGACGACCACATCGCCGACGCGGCCGGCCTGACCCAGGTCTGGCACACGCACGACTGGCTGAAGCGCTTCGACCTCCCCTACCCCCGCGACGCCCACGGCTACGGCCAGTCCAGCGCCGACGTGGCCGCCTTCCGGGGCATCACCGCCGACCTGCTAGCGCAGTACCACAGCGCCGTGCACGCACAGACCCTGCGCTACCTGGACACCCTGGCGGACGAGGACCTGGACCGGGTGGTGGACGACTCCTGGGACCCTCCGGTCACCCTCGGCGTCCGGCTGGTCAGCGTGGTCTCCGACGACCTCCAGCACGTCGGGCAGGCCGCCTTCGTCCGCGGCGTGGTCAGGCGGCGCGCCCGCGACAATCACTGACCAGCAGGACATGATGGAGGAAATCGGTCGAGAGAAGTGAGCGCAGCACCATGACCTCTGTCCTCTTCGTTGTCACCGGCGCCACCGAGTGGACCCTGGCCGACGGGAGCAAGCACCCCACCGGCTACTGGGCCGAGGAGCTGGCCGAGCCGCACCGGATCTTCCGCGAGGCGGACTTCGACATCACCGTGGCCACCCCCGGCGGCGTCGTCCCCACCGTCGACAAGGGCAGCCTGTCCGCCCAGGCCAACGGCGGCCAGGAGCGCGCCGACGCGATCGCCGGCTACCTGGAGTCGATCCGCTTCGAGCTGGAGGAGCCGCACGCCCTGGAGAAGGTCGAGCTGGACCACTACGACCTGGTCTTCTACCCGGGCGGCCACGGCCCGATGGAGGACCTCGCCGTCAACGAGGTGTCCGGCCGGCTGCTGACCGAGGCCCTGGACGCAGGCAAGCCGATCGGCATCCTCTGCCACGCCCCGGCCGCACTGCTCGCCGCCCGCCGCGAGGACGGCAGCTGGCCCTTCGCCGGCTACCGGATGACCGCCTTCAGCAACGCCGAGGAGCGCGCCGCCGGGCTGGCCGACCGGGCGAAGTGGCTGCTCCAGGACCGGCTGGTGCAGCTCGGGGCCGACTACCAGGAGGGGCCGGCCTTCGCCGGACACACCGTCAGCGACCGTACGCTGTACACCGGCCAGAATCCGGCCTCCTCGGGGGAGCTCGCCCGTACGCTGATCGAAGCGGCTATCTGACAACCCCGGAGGCAGACAGACCATGGTGACCATCGGACTCATCGGCAGCGGGCACATCGGCCAGGCGCTCGCGCGCCAGGCCATCGCCCACGGCTACGACGTGGTGCTCAGCAACTCACGCGGGCCGGAGACCCTGGCCGAGCTGGTCGCCGAGCTGGGGCCGCGGGCCAGCGCAGCGACACCGGCCGAGGCCGGCGCGGCCGGGGACATCGTGGTGGTGACGGTCCCGTTCAAGGCGTACCAGCGGGTCCCGGCCGAACCGCTGGCCGGCAAGGTCGTCATCGACACCAACAACTACTACTTCGAACGCGACGGCCACAACGAGGCCATCGACGAGGGCCGGGCCACGGTCAGCGGACTGCTGCAGGCCCACCTGCCCGACTCCAAGGTGGTCAAGGCGTTCAACAACATCGGTTCGGCCGACATCCTCGGCCACGCCACCCCGCCCGGCACCGCCGACCGGCGCGCGCTGCCCGTCGCCGGCGACGACCAGGAGGCGAAGAAGCGGGTCACCGACCTGATCGAGGAGTTCGGCTTCGACGTGGTGGACGTGGGGCCGCTGTCCGAGGGGGCCCGCTACGACCGCGACAAGCCCGCCTACGGCCCGCGGCTGAACAGCGCCGAACTGCGCGCGGCGCTGGCGAAGGGCTGAGCCGCGGGCGACGTCGGGGCCCGGGGAGCGGGCGCGGCTCACTCCCCGGCGTCGCCGCCCCAGAAGCCGGGGCCACCGCCCTCCCAGCGCACCGAGTCGGTGTTGGCGAGGTCCACGTCGTCCAGACCCGCCCGGCGGGCGAATTCGGTCACGTCCTCGACGCCGTACGCCTTGCCGACCACGGTGCCGAGGATCTCGACCCGGCGGTAGGGCGGCTTCTCGTCCCGTACCGGCGGGCGGACCACGATATGGGCGGTGTGCGGGGAGTGCGGGGCGTCGTCGATCGGAATGTCGCTCATGGGACATACGTTCCCCCTGGGGCCGGTGCTACGCACCCGGACCGGAGCCGGACCGGAGCCGGACAGGAGCCGGGCAGGGCTCAGAGCCCCTCCTGGGCCGCGAGCGCCCTGACCGTGGTGATGGTGTCGGCCTCGTCCGGCCCCTTGTCCTCGCGGTAGCGCAGCACCCGGGCGAAGCGCAGGGCCAGCCCGGACGGGTAGCGCGGGCTGCGCTGCAGGCCGTCGAAGGCGACCTCCACCACCAGCTCGGGGCGGACCCGGACCACCCAGCTGTCCCGGTCGACCTCGCGTTCCAGCAGCTCACGGGTCTGGAAGGCGAGCATCTCGTCGGTGAGGCCCTTGAAGGTCTTGCCGAGCATCACCCACTCCCCCAGCCCGTCCGGCAGCCCCTCGGCGCCGTCCGCCCGCGCGCCGAGGTGCAGATTGCTGAGCAGCCCCTGCCGTCGTCCGCTGCCCCACTCGACGGCGAGGACCACCAGGTCCAGGGTGTGCCGGGGCTTCACCTTGATCCATCCGGCCCCGCGCCGGCCGGCCGCGTAGGGGGTCGCCGGGTCCTTGACCACCACGCCCTCGTGGCCGTGGGCCAGGGCGTCCCCGAAGAAGGCCAGGGCGGCCCCGTCCTCGGCGGTGACCAGCCGCGGCACCCGCAGCTCCGCGGGCAGCAGCGCGGTCAGCGCCTCGAAGCGCTGCTCGCCGGGCCGGTCCAGCAGGTCCGCGCCGTCCAGGTGCAGCAGGTCGAAGAAGAAGACGCTCAGCGGCACCCGCTCCCGCAGCGCCTGGACGTCCTGGCGGGAGGCGGTGCGGGCGGCGGTCTCCTGGAACGGCCGCGGGCGGCCGTCGGGCCCCAGCGCGAGCACCTCCCCGTCCAGTACGGCGGAGCGCACCGGCAGGGCCAGGGCGGCCTCCACCACCTCCGGCACCCTGGCCGTGATGTCGTCCAGGCTGCGGGTGAAGACGCCGACCCGGTCGCCGTCGCGGTGCACCTGGACCCTGATCCCGTCGAGCTTCCACTCCAGCGCCGCCGGGCGCACCCGTTCCAGCGCGGCGGCGACATCGGGCGCCGAGGCGGCCAGCATCGGCCGCACCGGACGGCCCAGCTCCAGGCCGAAGGCCCGCAGCGCGGGCGCGCCGCCCTCCATCGCCGCGACCGCCACCGCGGCGGCGGAACCGCGGAACATCAGCGCCCGCCGCACCTCCGCCACCGGGACCCCGGCGGCCTTGGCGACGGCGTCGCCCATCACCGCGTCCAGTGCGCCCTGCCGCAGTTCACCGCCGAGCACGGCCCGCAGGAACGCCTGCTCCTCGGCCGTGGCCCGGGAGAACAGCTCGCCGAGCAGCCGCTGCCGCTCCGCCTGGGAGCCCGGGCCCTGGACCGCGGCCAGGGTGCGCAGCGCCCGCTCGGTCTCGGCGATGCCCAGCTCAGGCCCCGCGGCGGGCGGCGGCAGCGTACGCAGCGCGGCGGGGCCGACGCCGACCCGCATCCGCCGCGACTCGCCGGACAGCAGCGAGACCGCGGCGGGCAGGTCCTCCGGGCCCAGGCCGCGCAGCAGTTCCGCCAGCAGCGCCACCTTGGCGTTGCGGGCCGGCTCGGCCGCGGTGGCGTGGGAGGTGGCGGCGACCTGCTGCAGCATGGACCCATTCTGGCCCGGCCCCGGCCGCGGCGCCCGCGGTCAGTCGGCGGTGACCGCCGTCAGCTCCGCCAGGTCCTGGTCCGAGAGCTTCAGCTCCGCCGCGGCGAGGTTGTCCTCCAGATGGGCGACGCTGGACGTGCCGGGGATCGGCAGCATCACCGGGGAGCGGTGCAGCAGCCAGGCCAGCGCCACCTGGGACGGGGTGGCGTCCAGCCGGGCGGCGATGTCGCGGAGCGGCCCGCCCTCGCCCGCGAGCGCGCCGGTGGCCAGCGGGAACCAGGGGATGAAGCCGATGCCCTGCTCCTCGGCGTAGTCCAGCAGCGGTTCGGAGCTGCGGTCGGTGAGGTTGTAGCGGTTCTGCACGGTGGCGATCACCGCGGTCTCCTGCGCTGCCTTCAGCTCCTCCACGCTGACCTCGGACAGGCCGATGTGGGCGATCTTGCCCTCCTGCTGCAGCAGCTTCAGCTCGCCGACCTGGTCGGCCAGCGGCACCTTGGGGTCGATCCGGTGCAGCTGGAACAGCTCGATCCGCTCCACCCCGAGGTGACGCAGGCTTAGCTCGGCCTGCTGGCGCAGGTACTCGGGCCGGCCGACGGCTCGCCAGTCATTGGGGCCGGAACGGGTGAGGCCGGCCTTGGTGGCGATCACCAGGTCGGCCGGGTAGGGGTGCAGCGCCCGCTTGATCAGCGGCTCGGCCACCACCGGGCCGTAGGAGTCGGCGGTGTCCAACAGGTTCACGCCGAGCTCGACGGCCCGGCGCAGCACCCGGACCGCCTCGTCCGGATCCTTCGGGTCGCCCCAGACGCCGGGGCCGGTCAGCTGCATCGTGCCGTAGCCCAGCCGGGTGACCGTGCGCTCGCCGCCGAGGTCGAAGGTTCCGGACTGCGTCGCGATTCCTACACCCATGGTGTTCTCCAGGTCGGGTCGGTGACTGCCATTCATCAACTGGGCCCAACAACCGGGCCGGCGAACTTATTCACCGCTACTCGTCCGCCAGCAGCTGCTCCCGCAGCCGGGCCAGAGCCCGGGAGAGCAGCCGGGAGACATGCATCTGCGAGATCCCCAGCCGGGCCCCGATCTCGGACTGGGTCAGGTCGGCGCCGAAGCGCAGCCCGATGATGGAGCGCTCCCGCTCGGAGAGGGCGGCCATCAGCGGCTTGAGCGAGGCCAGGTCGTCCACCGCCGCCAGCGCGGGGTCGACCGCGCCGGAGCGCTCCAGCGGGGCCCGGCCGTCGTCGGCGTCGTCCTGGGTGGTGAAGAGGTCGAGCGAGCCGACGGTGTAGGCGTTCGCCGCCAGCACCCCCTCCCGCACCTCCGCCTCGGTCAGCCCCAGGTGGGCCGCCAGTTCGGCCTCGCTGGCGGCCCGTCCCAGCTGCTGCGACAGGTCGTCGCCCGCCTTGGCCAGCCGCAGCCGCAGCTCCTGCAGCCGGCGCGGGACGTGGACGGTCCAGCTGGTGTCCCGGAAGAAGCGGCGGATCTCGCCCAGCACGGTCGGCATCGCGAAGGTCGGGAACTCGAACTCCCGCTCCGGGTCGAACCGGTCGATCGCCTTGATCAGCCCGATCGTGCCGACCTGGACGATGTCCTCCATCGGCTCGCTGCGCCCGCGGAACCGGGCGGCGGAGAACTTCACCAGGGCCAGGTTCAGCTCGACCAGGGTGTTGCGCACGTACTGGTGCTCGTGCGTCCCCGGCTCCAGTGCGGCGAGGCGGCGGAACAGCGGTCTGGACAGCGCCCGGGCGTCCGCGGGAGACATCCGCAGCGGATCGGCCGGCCGTGCCGGCAGGGCGGACGTCGTGGTCATGGTGTCCCTCTCGCGCTTGTGCACCGTCCCAGCTACGCGGTCCATCGTTACCCGCGTTCCGGCGCACCCGCATCAGCGGAAAGGGATCGGCCCGACTGGGCCGAACCGGGGACCGAGGCCGTCCGGCCCGCCCCCGCGCGTGGTCGCGGGGACGGGCCGGAACGGGTCGGCGGTCAGGAGAACAGCTGCAGCTCGGAGAGCTGGGCCGCGGGCCAGCCGGTGTTGCCGCTGAAGGTCAGCCGCAGATAGCGGGTGCTGGTGCCGGCGGGCAGGGTGATGCTGACGGTGTTTCCGCTCGCCGGGTCGAAGGTGTAGCCGGCCGGACCGACCAGGGTGCTGAAGGTCGAGCCGTCGGTGCTGCCCTGGACCTGCACGGTCTCGGTGCGGGTGGCCCAGGCGGTGGCGGGCGGCAGGTCGAGCACCGCGGTCCGCACCGCCGTGCTCGCGCCCAGGTCGACCTGGAGCCACTGCGGGAAGGCGTTGCTCGCGCTCTCCCAGTAGCTGCTGGTGCTGCCGTCCACGGTGTTGCCCGGGACATAGCCCTGGGTGGAGCTGCTTGCGCTGGCCGGACGGCCGAGCGCCAGGTCGGTGCCCGCCGGCGGACCGCCCGGGTTCCCGCCGGAGGAGCCCCCGGCGAAGATCTCGAACTCGGAGATCTGCCCGGCCGGCCACCCGCTGTTCGCGGTGATGTTCAGCCGCAGGTCGCGCTCACTGGTGCCGGACGGCAGCGGGATGGTGACGCTGTTCCCGGTCGCCGGGTTGAAGGTGTAGGAGGCCGGGGCGACCAGGGTGCTGAAGGCCGAACCATCGGTGCTGCCCTGGACCGACAGGGTCTGCGCCCTGGTGGCCCAGGCCGAGGACGGCGGCAGGGTCAGCGTGATCGAGCCCAGCGCGCGGGTCGAGCCGAGGTCCGCCTGCAGCCACTGCGGCAGCGCGTTGTTGGCGCTCTCCCAGTAGCTGCCGGTATTGCCGTCGTTGGCGTTGGACGGCGGGAAGCCGGGGGCGGAGCCGGACGCCGTCATCACCGCGCCGAGGGCGAGGTTGGGGTTGCCGCTCGGCGTGGTCCCGGTCCCGCTGAGCGCGACCGTCAGCGGGCTCTGCCCGCTGCCGCCGGCCACCGTGAGCGTGCCGCTGCGGGCACCGGCGGCGGTCGGGGCGAACACCACCCCGACCGTGCAGGAGGCGCCGGCCGCCAGGCTGCTGCCGCAGCTGCCGCCGGACCGGGCGAAGTCCCCGCTCGCGGTGACCGAGGACAGGGTGGCCGCGGACCCGCCGCTGTTGCTCAGCGTCACCGTCCTGGCGGCGCTGGTGGTCCCGGTGTTCTGGCTGCCGAAGTCCACGCTGGTCGGGCTGGCGGAGACGGAGGCGGGTGGTGTGACCGGGGCCGGACCGGTGACCGACAGCACATTGGTCAGCACCGCGCTGCTGAACTGGGACTGCAGGGTGCTGGCGGTGGCGGTCTCCACCTGGAAGCCGCCGGTCTGCGAGGCCCGCGGCGAGCCGAAGCAGCCGCCCGCGGTCTGGGTGCCGACATGGGTGGAGCTGTCGGTATTGCCGGTGACGGTCCAGTTGCTGACGCCGTTGACGGCGTAGCCGTAGCCCATGTAGGCGCCCTGGAGCGTGTTGCCGGTGACCGAGGCGCCGTAGTTGGTGCCGGTGGTGCAGTTCCACACCTGCTGGCCCATGGCCAGGCCGACCTTGATGAAGGCGCTCTGGGCGTTGATGGTGTTGCCGCTGACGGTGGTGCCGGTGTAGTTCCCGTTCATCGGCGCGTAGTCGACCATGTTGATGCCGCCCAGCAGCTGCTGGGTGACCGCGGTGACGGTGTTGTTCCTGATGCTCGATCCGGGGGCGCCGAAGACGACGATGCCGCCGTCGGTGGCGTCCTTCACACTGTTGCCCTGCACCAGGCTGTTTCCGCAGGCCAGCGAGATGCCGTCGGCCCAGGTGCCGTCCGGGGAGGCGGTGCCGGCCGGGCCGATCTGGTTGTTCAGCACCTGCGCGCCCTGGCACTGCGGGACGCTGTTGGTGACGGCGCCCTCGATCAGGTGCAGGGTGGACCAGCTGCGGGTGTCATGGGCGTAGACCTGCTGCACGGTCTGGTTGGAACCGGCGCCGCCCATCTCCATCAGCGCGCCGCCGGTGGCCACCCGGCCGAGCGCCGGCCTGCCGCCGTCGATCTGGATGTTCTGCACGGTCACCCCGGACTGGCCGCCGCCGTCGACGGCCGTGGTCAGCGTGCCACCGCCGATCCGCAGCACCGCGCGGGTGCTGTCGGTGGGCAGGCCCTGGGTGTAGAGCTGCTGGTTCGGTGCGGTGAAGACGACCGGGTTGCCCAGGGTGAAGACCGCGCCGGGGCAGAGCACCGCGGTCGCGCCGGTGCCGCTGAGCGCCGCGTTGATCGCGGCCTCGGTCCCGGACGGGATGCAGGCCGCCGCGGGGGTGGCGGCCCGGGCGGTGCCCTGGGCAGTGAGTTGCAGGCTCGCTGCGGCGAGTATCGCGCCGACCAGCGCTGCCGTCCGCCGCAGTGGCGGGAGGAACTGTGCCATCTGACGCTCCACGGCCGAGGGGGGTGGGTGGGGGTCCCTCGCGGGCCGAGGGGAACAGTAGGACGCCCCGGTGGCTCTCGCAATCATTTGGACGGAACTCCGCAATATTCACTGCCTGTTGGCGCAAAAACATCGATGCAGATACGCAAGACCACCCGTTCGGCTGCTCCCGCATGCGCCGCGCCCGGTCCGCCCGAAGGCTGGCCCCAGCGGCGCCGCCCCGGGCGCGCGGAGGGAGCGCAGGCGATGAGCAGTATGGACGTCCCGGTCGGCCGTGAGGGCCCCGCGGTTCCCGCCGGAAGGGCGAGCGCGGCCCGCGTCGCGGCCAACCCGCGGATGAGCTGGCTGACGCTGGCGCTGATGACGACCAGTTCGGTGGCCAGCCTCCGGGCCGCGCCCACCATGGCCGTGTACGGGCTGGCCTGCGTGTTCCTCTACGTGGTGCCGGCCATCGTGTTCCTGCTGCCGACCGCGCTGGTCTCGGCGGAGCTGGCCTCGGGCTGGGAGGGCGGGGTCTACAACTGGGTGTCCCAGGGGCTGTCCAAGCCGCTGGGCTTCCTGGCGGTGTGGTGCCAGTTCGCCATGACGATCTTCTACTACCCGAGCCTGCTCGCGTATGTGGCCAGCACCATCGCCTATGTGGTCAACCCCAAGCTGGCCAGCAACGGCCTCTACACCGCCATCGTGATCATGGTGCTGTACTGGGCCGGGGTCTGGGTCTCCTCGCGCGGCACCGGCGCGGTGGCCGGGCTCGCCTCCTGGGGCCTGGTGATCGGGACGCTGATCCCGGGCGCGCTGCTGGTGCTGCTGGGCTTCGTCTTCCTGGGCCAGGGCAACGGCTCGGCCGCCCCGATGGACGCGCACCACATCCTCCCGGCCTGGACCGGTCTCGCCAGCCTGGTGCTGATCGTCAACAACTTCCTGAGCTACTCCGGGATGGAGATGAACGCGGTCCACGTCTCCTCGCTGAAGAACCCGGCCAAGGAGTTCCCCAAGTCGATGTTCACGGCGATGGGCCTGGTCCTGGTGATCTTCGTACTGCCGGCCCTGGCCATCAGCTGGGTGGTGCCGGCCGACCAGCTGAGCCTGACCGCCGGGGTGATGCAGGCGTTCGACGCCTTCTTCCAGTACTTCCACATCGGCTGGCTGACCCCGGTGATCGCGGTCGGCCTGGTCGCCGCCTCGCTGGGCGGGATGCTGACCTGGCTGGCCGGCCCGTCCAAGGGCCTGCTGATGATCTCCCGTCAGGAGGGCTATCTGCCGCCGGTGCTGCAGAAGCTCAACAGCCACGGCATCCAGCAGAACATCCTGGTCGCGCAGGGCGCGGTGACCACCCTGATCGCGCTGCTCTACGCGCTGATCCCGGACGTCTCCTCGGCCTACTGGATCTTCTCGGTGATCACCACTCAGGTCTACCTGATCGTCTACCTGCTGATGTTCGCCGCCGCGATCCGGCTGCGCCGCACCCAGCCCGACCATCCGCGCGGCTACCGCGCCCCGATGCTGGTCACCCTGTGCGTGGTCGGGCTGCTGGCCTCGGCCGCGGCGATGGTGATCGGCTTCGTCCCGTCCTCGCAGTTCGGCGGGAGCAGCGTCTGGTCCTACATCGGGCTGATCGGCGGCGGGCTGCTGCTGCTCGGCGTGATCATCCCGTTCGGGCTGCTCAAGCTGAGCAAGCCGAGCTGGCGGGACGGCGCCGCGGCCGACGCCGTCGCCGCCGAGTTGGAAGGGGGCGCGCGGTGAACCGCTCGATGATGGCCTCGCAGCACCGCTGGATCTACATCGGCTCGATCGTGCTGCTGATCGTGATGCTGGTGGTGGGGCTGTTCACGTTCAGCGCGGCACACACCGGCAACGCCGCCAACCGCAAGGCCCAGGACCTGGTCAAGCAGCTGACCGCGGCCGGCTACGACGCCCCGGACCAGGGCCAGATCGCCAGGACCCTCGGCACCGACGGCGGGGTCGTCTGCAAGGATCCCAACAGCGCGCTGAAGCAGGCGCTGTGGCTGTCCAACCTCTCCAACGGCGCGGGCGGCCCCGGGCAGCGACCGGTGATCGCCGACCAGCGGGTGCTGGACGCCGGCGCGGTCGTGGTCGAGGTGTACTGCCCGGACGAGCTGGCGACCTATCAGAAGAAGATCAACGACCTCAAGACCGGGAAGACCGTGGAAGATGACTGACAATCCCTCCGCCACCCCCGACGCGGCCTCCGCCGTCCCCGACGCGGCCGTCCCCGACCTGGCCGGGCGCATCGCCGCGCTGATGCCCCGCGCCCAGCAGGACCTGGCCGAACTCGTCGCCATCCCCTCGGTCGCCGACCCGCGGCAGTACCCGCCCGAGGAGTGCCGGCGCGCGGCCGACTGGGTCGCCACCGCGTTCACCGAGGCCGGACTGCTGGACGTGCACCTGGCGCTGACCCCGGACGGCAGCCACGCCGTGCTGGGCCACCGCCCGGCCCCGCCCGGCGCCCCGACCGTGCTGCTGTACTGCCACTACGACGTGCAGCCGCCGCTCGGCGAGGCGTCCTGGACCTCGCCGCCGTTCGAGCTCACCGAGCGGGACGGACGCTGGTACGGGCGCGGCGCGGCCGACTGCAAGGGCAATGTGGTGATGCACCTCACCGCGCTCCGGGCGCTGGGCGACAACCTGCCGGTGGGCATCAAGCTGGTGGCCGAGGGCTCCGAGGAGCAGGGCACCGGCGGCCTGGAGGCCTACGTCCCCGGCCACGCCGGCGACCTGCTCGCCGACGCGCTGCTGATCTGCGACACCGGCAACGCCGCGGTCGGCGTCCCCACCGCGACCAGCTCGCTGCGCGGACTGGCCAATGTGGTGGTCAGCGTCTCCACACTGCGCGGTGACGTGCACTCAGGGATGTTCGGCGGCGCCGCCCCGGACGCCCTGGCGGCGCTGATCCGGATCCTCGACTCACTGCGCGGCCCCGACGGCGGCACCGTCGTCCAAGGCCTGGACTGCACCGGGAGCTGGGACGGGGTCGGCTACGACGAGCAGCAGTTCCGCACCGACGCGGGCGTGCTGGACGGAGTGGAGCTGATCGGCGGCGGCACGGTCGCGGACCGGCTGTGGGCGCGTCCGGCCGCGACCGTGCTCGGCATCGACTGCGCGCCGGTGGTCGGCTCGGCCGCCGCGGTGCCCGCCACCGCGCGGGCCAGGGTCAGCCTGCGGGTCCCGCCCGGCACCGACCCGCATGCCGCCCTGGCCGCGCTGACCGCGCATCTGCGGCAGGCCGCGCCCTGGGGGGCCAGGGTCGAGGTGGAGCCGGAGAGCACCGGCTCCCCGTTCCGCGCCGCCACCGGCGGCCCCGCCTACGCGGCGCTGGACCGGGCCGCCCGGGCCGTCTACGGCAAGCCGCTCAGCTATGTCGGCCAAGGCGGCTCGATCCCGCTGTGCAATGTCTTCGCGGAGACCTTCCCCGACTCCGAGATCGTGCTGATGGGGGTGGAGGAACCGCTCTGCGCGATCCACGCGCCGAACGAGAGCGTCGACCCGGCGGAGATCCAGCACATGGCCGAGGTCGAGGCCCGGTTCCTGCTCGAGTACGCCGCGGCCCACCGCTGACGCGCTGACGCGCTGACGCGCTGACGACGACAGCGCACCGCCGGCAGCGAGACGCTGCCGGCGGTGCGCTGTTGTCGGTGCGCTGCTGTCAGTGCGCTGCCGGACCGGGCTTCAGGGCGCGGCGGCGGGCTCCGGCTCCAGTTCCGCCCCCGACAGGGTCGTCGCCCGGAACGCCGACCGGTCAAGGCCGGCCCAGTTGTCCGCCATCAGCCGCTGCGCACCCAGCACCGCCGCGTGCTCGCAGTCGTCCGCGACATGCACCGGCAGGTCCGCCTCGATCCGGATCGCCTCCTCCAGGCCGTGCAGCTTGGCCGCGCCGCCGGTCAGCACCAGCCCCCGCTCGAAGATGTCCGCGGACATCTCCACCGGGCAGCCCGCCAGCACCGCGGTGACCTGGTCGCAGACCGCCGCCACCGCGCGCGGCAGCAGCAGCTGCCGCAGTTCCTCCACCGGCAGCGACAGCCCGCGCGGGCGGCCGGTCGCCGCGTTCTGCCCGCGCACCGGCACGCTGTCGCCGGCGCCGGCCACGCTCAGCGCGGTCTTCACCTGCTGCGCCGCGCCCGCGCTGACCACCAGTTGGTACTCCTCGCGCAGGTAGCGGGCCACCAGCGCGTCCAGCGCGTCGCCGCCGAAGCGGGTCGAGCGGGAGGCGATGACCCGGCCGCAGACCAGCAGCGCCGCGCTGGTGTGCTCGGCGCCCAGGTCCACGATCACCGAGGCGTAGGGGGTGTCCACCGGGATGCCCGCGCCGACGGCGGCGGCCAGCGCCTGCGGCACCAGCCGCACATCGGTGAACCCGGCGTCCCGGCACAGCTGCCGCAGCGCGGCGGTGCCCAGGTCGGTGACCGCCGCCGAGATGCAGACGCCCATCCGCCCCCCGAAGCTGTACCGGCCCCGGCCCGCGTCGCGCAGCATGGAGCGCAGCATCAGCAGGGTGACCGTGTGGTCCGCGACGGTACCGCCGGCGGTGGGACGGCACAGCTGCATCGCCCCCCAGGTCCGGCCCTCCATCACCAGCGCGTCGTCGCCCATGGCGAAGACCGTGCCGTCCTCGTCCAGCACGGCCCGGGCGACCGTCTCGGCCACCGGCACGTCCGCGCCCAGCCGCAACCGCAGCGACGCCGCACCCAGATCAATAGCAGCACAGGATCGAAACTGGGCCACGTGTTCCTCCCTCAACGAACAACCGGCAGCCGACAACCGGCAAACCCTGCTTCGATCAGAACGCCGCCGGGGCCGGGCCGCCAGGCGGGACCGACCGTCCGGGCGAATCTGACCCCCGATCAGACCTGTGCCACAGCCAGCGCAGCACGAACACGCTGCTCAGCGCGGCCAGCGCGCACCAGGTGGAGACGAACGCGGTCTGCCACAGCGTCAGGCACACCGCCGCGCCCACCCCGCAGACGATCCCCAGCAGCCGGATGTCGTGCTCCCCGCTCGCCAGCAGCGCGCCCACGGTGGCCAGCAGATAGCCGGCCCCCACCAGCGTCGAGTGCGGCACGCCCACGCCGTAGCGCAGGGTGTGCCCGTCCACCGAGGCGGTCACCGGGCCGTCCAGCACCGCGACCAGCAGCAGCACCGAGGTGGCGATCCCGATCACGGCGAACGGCAGGATCCGCCGCCGCAGCCCGGGCATCGCCACCAGCAGCACCGCCAGCGGCACCAGGGCCGGCAGCAGCGGATAGGCGATCAGCGCCCAGGCGGTCCTGGCCGCCGCCGCGGGACCCGCGCCGAGCCGCCCCTCCGCGCCCCACCAGACCAGGGCCTCGATCAGCTGGTGCGCCCCGAGGATCAGCGGCAGCGCCGCCAGCGGCAGTTCCCTGGCCCGGCGCACCCGTGCCAGCGCGACCACGCCCAGCGCCGCCACGGTGCCGCCCGCCACCAGATCGGCCGTGGAACTCCAGCACATCGCCGTCTCCCGCCGCCGCTCCCAGCCCGACCGGTCCGTCCCGCCAACCTAACCGCTGGGGCAGCCGGATGCCCGCGGAGCCGGTGCCCGCGGTGTCGGTGTTCGCAGGGTCGGTGCCCGCAGGGCAGTCGTCCGGGCGGTGGCGGCGCGGGCAACGGCATGTGCCGAACGCCCGACGTTTGCCTGAAGGAGTCCACTCGACACTGCGTCAGCTGCCACTCTGGGCAGCCGGAACGTCCGCCGACCGAAGGAGAACCCATGCTCCCCCGCTCCCGCCGCCGTGCCCGTACCGCAGCCGTGACCGCGACCCTCCTGCTGGCCTCGCTCACCGCGCTCCCGGCCGCGAGCGCCCAGGCCGGCACCGCGGGCCGGGGTAATCCCCCGGCCTCACGCGCCTGTGGCAGCGCCGGCTGGGTGGTGGGCTACAGCGACGCGCTGAACAAACTCGCCGTGGACGGCGACACCGTCGGCGGCCTGTCCGCGCTGAGCTACGACCCCCGGCGCCACGCCTACGGCGCCATCGTCGACCACACCACCGGCGAACTGGCCAAGATCTGGTTCTTCGACGACCCGGCCGAGCCGCATGTCGTCGGCAGCCTGGTGCTGCGCAAGCCGGACGGCACCGCCTACGACGAGAGCGACTTCGACGGCGAGGGGCTGACCGTCCTGGACAACGGCAACTACCTGGTCAGCTCCGAGACCGAGCCCTCGGTGCGGGAGTTCGACCGGCAGGGCATCGAGCAGCTGGGCCTGCGGATCCCGGCCCGGTTCCTGGTGGCCCCGGCCGGCCAGGCCACCTCCAACGCCACCCTGGAGGGCCTGAGCGTCTCCCCCGACGGGCGCACCGTCTACGCCGCGATGGAGGGCGTCCTCAGCGGCGACATCAGCAGCACCGGGGACGCCAACGACCGCCGCATCCTGGTCTACCGGGCCAACCACAAGCACGGCTACGACCTGGTCCGGGAGGTCGGCTACCGGGTGGACCCGGGCAACCGGATCTCCGAGGTCGCCGCCTACGGCTCGCACGGCCTGCTGGTCCTGGAGGCCGCCTTCACCGCCGGCGTGGGCAACACCATCCGGGTCTACGCCGCCCCGCACGCCCTGCACTCCCCCGACGTGACCGGGGTGGCCGACCTCGGCAACGCCCCCGGCTCGCTGCTGGCGAAGAAGAAGCTGCTGGTGGACGTGGCCCAGTGCCCCTCCCTCGGCGCCACCGCCCCCGAACCCCAGCCCAACCCGATCCTGGACAACTACGAGGGAATGACCCTCGTCCCCGGATCGAGCCGCTCCGGCGTCAACGAACTCCTCCTCATCAGCGACGACAACTTCTCCACCGCCCAGAACACCCGCCTGCTGCGCCTGCAGGTCAAGCTCCCCTGACACCGCGTCACGTCACCCAGACACAGCGGTCCCACCCGAAACCTCCGGTTGGGACCGCTGTCTGCTATCCCGCTGTACTGGACGTAATCTGCTCCGCGAGATCATGAGACATGGCCGCGATCTCCCACCGAACCGCCTCGTCCGCCGGGTGCCGCACGGACCGCGAGTGCACCCATTCGCAGACCTGGCCACACTCAGGGCACGCTGCTACTACGTCGCCCCTGATCCGCAGCGGATCCCGGCCCACTGAAGCAGATCACCGGCTACGAATATCTTGGAAGAGCCAAGGAACCAAGGAGACTGTCACAGCACCCTGGAGCAGCACTTATGGCTAACGCCTACGGATCAGCAGCTCAGCCTCATCTGAATGACCAGAGAGTTGACCAGCTTCGCGGATCTGCTCGATCGTCATTGAACTGGCCAATTCGATCGCGTCATGGATCCCATCGCCATTTCCGCGATCAAGCGGAGTCAAAAGCCAGCGAACTGCCTGAACCAGGTCAACAGCAGTTCCAACACCATCACGATAGCGCTGCGCCGCCACGAGCATCGCAGGGACATGTGAAGATCTAGCCGCCCTGACGTACCATTGCAAAGATTCGTCATCGAGGCCCTTTTTCGCGCACTGGTCCCCCAGCACGGCACACGCCTCCGGAATTCCTAGTCCCCCGGCCACCTGCAGCCACTTTGCGAATTCTCGGAAGTTCTTCCCGGCCCCATACCCACGGTAATAGTTAACCGCAAGATTGAAGGCCGCATAGCCGTCGCCCGCCTCGGCGGCAGCACGGTACAGATCGTTAGCCCTGCTCGGATCCGGAGCTACACCCATCCCACCGGCAAGGACGAATCCCAGCTCCCTCATTCCTTCGATGACAGCCTCACCAGCAGCCGCCTCCAGCAATGAGGTCGCACGGGGGAGCTGTTCGCCACGCTCCAGGAGTAGGCCGGCCACAAGGACCTTCGCGTCGAGATCTCCCTGATCAGCCAGGATCTCCAGCTGAGGCTGGAGTTCCCGAGCCTTGTCCCGCCCCTCCGCCGACCCCCTGCGCTTGGCATGGAAGTACCAGTTGCCAGCAGAGATGAAATCTCCAGCATCCGTGGCCTGGTCACCGCGCTCCAGGAGCTCCTGAATCGAAACCCCTTCGGGGAATACACGCCAACTCGGCACCGCTCCACCCATGGATATCTCCTCATGATCAGCACCACGGTGGCCGGTTAGCCTATGGAGGTGATCCTACCGTACGGACCACCTCCACAGGCCTACGTGCCATGCAGAGCAGTCCATACAAGATGGGTAGTCATACGCCATCCATGACCCAGCCGGTGTACATACATTTATGGATGTCGGGTCAGATACGTACAGATGGACACCTAGCTGAGCGGCTCTATCTTGGAACCAGCCGATACAGTTGTCGCACATGTCTCGACCGACAGAGATTGAGATACCGGGACGGAGAGTCGAAGCCTGCTTCTCGGCATGGGAAAGGCAGTGGGCCCCGTCTCCCCCGGAATTGTCAAAGAAGAAAGGTGTGCGATCGGTCGGCATTGCCGCGTACACTTGATTAGGCATCGCCCTCCCGCAACCGGCCGGATGTCCGTGGCGAAACCGCTGGCTGGGGTGGTCAGCGTCCGATGACGCGGTCGCCGTAGTAGTCGGCGAGGCTGTTGATGGCCTCCTTCCAGCCGCCGGTGTTGCCGGTGGATGACGAGGTAGAGGACTTTGAGCGCTGCTTCCTCGTCGGGGAAGTGGCCGCGGCGGCGGACGGCTTGGCGGAGGCGGGTGTTCGGCCCCTGGCTCGAATCGGGGTGCCACCGCTTCGTAGTAGACGCGGTCGGACTGTTCACTTGGGAACCCGAGCGGAGTGTCTTCGGTGAGTCGGGTGTTCACCGTGCTCCGATGCACCCACCGCCCTGACGGTCAGCGGTGCCGTGCCACAGGTCACGAGAGGTGGGGGATCGGCGTGGGTTCCGGGTCCGGGGCCGAGCAGCCGCCCGCTCGTGCTGCCTTGACGGCGTAGGTCTGCGCGGTGGCCACGTAGCCGTTGACGGTGTCGATCTGGGCGTTTGCCTTGGCAACCTGCGCCACGGCGACATTGTGCGCACTCGTCATCTCGGAGGCCACGTCGCCCGGCAGGGGTCCTCCGCCGTCTCCTGCGTACGAAGGGTCCGCCGCCTGTACGACAGCCAGGTCCGCGCGTAGCTGCGGGAGGGCCGAGCGCAGATCCGCCAGGTCCGAGGTGACACTGTCCAGGTCGCTGCTGACGGTGTAGGAGTCAGACTGGACGGTGTAGCCGTCGCTGGCGACGGTATAGGCGTCACTGCACACGGTGTCGACGTCGGTGCCCTGCTTCGCCTCCGAGACGACCTGCCCCTCCGCGACCTCTTCGCCGGAGACGTCGTTCAAGGCGGTGTGCAGGTCCGGCTGGATCTGCCCGACGTCGGTCACCAGGGATGACTGGTCGTTCCCCAGCGCCGCGTAGTCCTTCTGCAGTTGGGCGATGGACTGCTGGGTGTACATGGCGGTCCGCGCCTGCCCGTTGGCACTGTCCACGGTGGTGCGCAGCGAGGCGAGAGCCGCGTTGTACTGGGCCGGGGTGGCGCTGGTGAAGTCCACCGGCGCGATGGTGCCGTCCTGTTGGACGACGTTGAGGGTCAGGGCACCGCCGGCCAAGGTACCGGTGTCGGTGTGCCCACCCTCCTGGAGGGCGATGGTGGACCCGCTGACCTGCCCGAACACGGACTGGTTGACGTGGGGGACCACCGTCTCGGACGGGGCCGTTCCGGAGACGGCAGCGGTGTCCAGGGTGCCCGAGAACGAGCCGCTCGCGTCCACCTGCCAGGTCAGGTAGGCCACCGTCTCGGGTCCCGTGTTCAAGTAGCCGACCACCCCCGGGACCTGCGCCGGGTCGGTACTCGCGGCACTGGAGCGGGCAGCCGGGGCGATCTGCGGGAGCACGGGGTTCGCCGAGGTGCTGCCCGCAGTCGAGCGGCTGAGGTCCAGTGCGTACGCGCCCCCGCCCGCGATCAGGAATGCGGCTACCCCGACGCTGAGCAGGGTGAGGTGACGGCGGTTCACACAGGGCTCCTGGGTTCGGGAGCTGGAGCGTACCGAGGGGTGACAGTGATGTGAGGGCAAGGTGTCCGGATCGTGACGGAACGGCTCGTCAACCCACCTTCAGCGGCACCACCAGGCGCGTCAGCGGGACGTCCTCGCCCAGGGCTTTGAGCATGTTGCTGTCGTAGACCACCGGCGGGCCCGGCCGGACAGCGAGCTGCACCAAGGCATTGAGGTCCTCTGGACCAGCTCCAGGACATGCACCCGGTACCCGAGTTCGATGTCCAAGGACAAGTTGGGCACCTTGACGGCCCGGCTCGGCTTGGTTGATGAGTGGGCGGATACCAGCACACCCACTGCTCACCCGGGCTCGGCCCGCCCGGTCACCCCGCCCTACAGCGGGACCGGGCGGCCACCACTGTCCAAGTATCCCAACCTGGCCCGCTCGGTCAAAGCCCTGGCCATCGAGGTTGGAAAGGCTGCCGCCAGGCCGGTGTCCCGGCGCGAGGGCTCGCGTCCGGGCAAGGGCCGCAGGGGTCTGAAGCGCATGTACTCGCGGTTCGTGGCCCTGCGGATCCGTCCCGCCGAGGACGGGCCGGTCCAGTTCTGGCTCTCGGACCTGCCCGCCGGCACCGCGCTGACCACCCTGGTCCGCATGGCCAAACTGCGCCGGTGCATCGAGCACGACGACCGCGAGATGAAGCAGGCCCTGGGTCTGGTCAACTTCGAGGGCCGCACCTTCATCAGCCCGTCGGCAGTGGCGTTCCGGAACCGTCCGGGGTTCCGGAACCCGTCCAGCTGCTTGACATGGTGTTTACAAGGTCGGAACCTTCGAGGCACGCGTGAGAGCGCTCTCACGACGCTGGCAACTTCCGACAGGGGACTTGCATGCCAGTCGAACATTCCACCCCGCCACACTCTCTGATGCATCGTCAGCACGGTCGGGCGGTGATCGCGATGGCCCTGGCGGCCACCCTGGTCGCCGCCCTGCTGCTGGCCCTCACCGGCTCCCCCGCGCACGCAGCAGGCACGCTGCTTTCGCAGGGCAGGCCGGCCACCGCGTCCTCCACCGAGGCCGTGGGCACACCCGCCTCCGCCGCCGTCGACGGCGACACCACCACCCGCTGGTCCTCCGCCTTCAGCGACCCGCAGTGGCTGGAAGTGGACCTCGGAGCGAGCGCGACCATCAGCCAGGTCGTGCTCAACTGGGAAGCCGCCTACGGCACTTCGTTCCAGATCCAGACCTCCCCGGACGGGACCGCCTGGACCCCGATCTACACGACCACCACCGGCACCGGCGGCGTGCAGACCCTCAACATCAGCGGCACCGGCCGCTACGTCCGGATGTACGGCACCGCCCGGGCCACGCCCTACGGCTACTCGCTCTACGAGTTCCAGGTCTACGGCACCGGCGGCACCGGCGGGCCGACCACCGCGCCGCCCGGCACCTGCGGCACCGCCAACGCCGCGCTGAACCGCCCGGCCACCGCCTCGTCCACCCAGAACGCGACCTTCCCGGCCTCCGCCGCGGTCGACGGCGACACCGGCACCCGCTGGTCCAGCGCCGCGAGCGACCCGCAGTGGCTGCAGATCGACCTCGGCAGCCAACTGCCGGTCTGCCAGGTGGTGCTGAACTGGGAGGCGGCCTTCGCGTCCGGGTTCCAGATCCAGCTGTCCACCGACGGGACGAACTGGAGCACGGTCTACACGACCACCACCGGCACCGGCGGCGTGCAGACCGTCACCGTCTCCGGCACCGGCCGCTACCTCCGCCTCTACGCGACCGCCCGCGGCACCCAGTGGGGCGACTCGCTCTGGGAGTTGACCGTCCACACCGTCGGCGGGGCCACCACCCCGCCCACCTCCGCACCGCCGAGCACCAACCCGCCCGGCGGCGGCAACGGCAACTGCCCCTGGGTGGGCTCGACCGCGCCGGTCGCCACCCGGGTCGCCCAGGTGATGGCGCAGATGACGCTGGACCAGAAGATCTCCATCCTGCACGGCAACGGCAACGCCTCCCCGTACATCGGGAACATCACCGGCATCCCCTCGCTCTGCATCCCCAACATCGGGCTGCAGGACGGTCCTGCGGGCGTCGGCGACGGTTTGGGCGGGGTCACCCAGATGCCCTCCGGCAACCTCTCGGCGGCCACCTTCGACACCGCACTGGAGCAGCAGTACGGCGCGGCGATCGGCGCCGAGTTCGCCGGCAAGGGCGCGGCCGTGGCCCTCGGCCCGACCCTGAACATCGTCCGCGACCCGCGCTGGGGCCGGGCCTTCGAGAGCTTCAGCGAGGACCCGTACCTGTCGGGGCAGATGGCCGCGGCGGACATCAAGGGCATCCAGAGCCAGGGGGTGATGGCCGAGGCCAAGCACGCCGCGGTCTACAACATCGAGAACCCGGCCGGAACCGTGGTGGTGGACAACCGCACCATGCAGGAGCTCTACCTGCCGGCCTTCCAGACCGCCGTCACCCAGGGCGCGACCGCGGCGGTGATGTGCGCGTACAGCATCGTCAACAGCGTTCCCGCCTGCCAGAACCCGGCCCTGCTGAACACCCCGCTCTACCAGCAGGCCGGCTTCGGCGGCTTCGTCACCAGCGACTGGGGCGGCACCCACTCCACCGTGGAGTCGGCCAACGCCGGACTCACCGTGGAGATGCCCAACGGCTACTTCTTCGCCGACTTCCTCAAGCAGGCAGTGCAGGCCGGGACGGTCAGCCAGGCCACCCTGGACACCATGGTCACCCGGCTGCTTACCCAGTTCTTCGCCTTCGGCCTGTTCGACAAGGCCCCCAGCGGCTCCCCCACCGCGACGGTCACCACCGCCGCGCACAACGCGGTCGCGCTGCAGGGCGCCGAGGAGGGCACCGTCCTGCTGAAGAACAACGGCATCCTGCCGCTGTCCACCGCCACCACCCACTCCATCGCCGTGCTCGGCTGGGACGGCGGGGCCGGGGTGCAGTCCATCGGCGGCGGCAGCGCCACCGTCACCAGCTCCGGCACGGTCTGGCCGCTGACCGGCCTGCAGAACCGGGTGGCCGGCACCGGCACCACCGTCACCTACAACGACGGCACCGACCTCACCGCGGCCACCAACCTGGCCCGCAGTTCGGACGTGGCCATCGTCTTCGCCAGCGACAACTACGGCAACGAGGAGCACGACACCACCACGCTGGACCTGCCCGGCACCCAGAACCAGCTGATCGAGGACGCGGTCGCGGCCAACCCGCACACCATCGTGGTCCTCAACAACAACTCGGCCGTCTCGATGCCCTGGCTGAACCAGGTCGCGGGCGTGTTCGAGGGCTTCTACTCCGGCCAGCAGATCGGCACCGCGATGGCGGCGCTGATCTTCGGCGACGTCAACCCGTCCGGCAAGCTGCCGGTCACCTTCCCGAACAGCCTGGCCGACGTGCCCGCCAACACCCCGGCGCAGTGGCCCGGCGTCAACAACCAGATCACCTACTCCGAGGGCCTGGACGTCGGCTACCGCTGGTACGACGCCAAGAACATCACCCCGATGTTCCCGTTCGGCTTCGGCCTCTCCTACACCAGCTACGCCTTCAGCAACCTCCAGGTCGGCGCGCTGAACGGCGGCAACGCCACCGTCACCGCGACGATCACCGACACCGGCGCCAAGGCCGGCACGGACGTGGTGCAGCTCTACGTGGGCGACCCCGCCTCCACCGGGGAGCCGGTGCACCAGCTGCGCAACTTCCAGCGGGTGAGCCTCACCCCGGGCCAGGCCAAGACCGTGACCTTCACGGTGTCGGCCCACGACCTGGCGTACTGGAACACCGGCAGCAACAACTGGACCACCGCGGCGGGCAGCTACCAGATCCTGGTCGGCGACTCCTCCCGCAACCTCCCGCTCACCGGCAACCTCACCGTCGCCACCGCGATGACCGCCAAGGCGACGGCCGACACCGACGCCGCGACCAGCGGCGCCGCCGCTCTCACCGTCGCCAACCCGCACGGGATGAGCAGCCCCGTCGGCGCCCAGGTGAACTGGGCCTTCGCCCAGCCCGCCACCGGCACTACCTACACCGCCACCGGCCTGCCCGCCGGTCTGGCCATCAGCTCCACCGGCCTGATCTCGGGCTCGGCCACGACCGCCGGCAGCTACACCGTCACGGTCACCGCCAGGAACACCGCGGGCGCCTCGGGCAGCGCCAGCTTCGTCTGGACCGCCACCCCGGCCCAGAAGTAGCCGCCCACCGGCGGGTCGGGCCGCCCGGGAACCGTCCCGGGCGGCCCGACCCGTGCCAGGGGGTGCAGTCGACGCGATTCAGGGCAGGCGTGATCGGCGCCCTTGGGATATACGTGGAGGACGCGCAGGGCACCAGGACAGAAGGAGCAGGCATGCGTCAGGACAAGCACCCCGAGTACGCCCCCGTGGTCTTCCGGGACCGGTCCGCGGGCTACGCGTTCCTCACCAGGTCCACTGCGACCAGCGAGCAGACCATCGAGTGGGACGACGGCAACACCTACCCGGTGGTGGACGTCGAGATCTCCGCCGAGAGCCACCCCTTCCACACCGGCAAGGCCCGCGCGGTGGACCCGCAGGGCGCGATCGCCAAGTTCCAGCAGCGCTACGGCGGGCAGGACGGTCAGGCAGGCCAGGACGGGCAGTCCGGCCAGGGGTCGGACGCGGTCCGCACCCCCACCCGGGACGAGGTCACCCCCGACCGCCTGCTGCACACCGGCGCGGAGGGGGCGGTGTCCGCCGAGGACCTGGTCATGGCCAGCGGACGCGATGTCACCCCGGCGAACCTGGAGTGGGCCCGCCGCCGCCTGGCCGAGGAGGGCCGGATCGCGGTGGAGAAGCAGCTCCCCTGACCCCTGCGGCGCGTGCGGTCTGACTGCTTCCCGTGGTCAGGCCGCTTCGCCGAGAGAGCGGGCGGTCCGGTTCTGCCGGCCGTGGCCGCAGAGGGTCAGGTAGAGCGGCCGGATCAGACCGGCCGCGCCGGCCAGGACCACCAGGATCAGTCCGGCGATCAGCATGATCGGGGTGAACCGGACCGCCGGGACGCCGACCACCAGCAGCACGCCGGCGGCGCCGAGCAGTGCCAGCACCAACACCTCGCGCTCGGCGCGCAGCATGTGCCACAGGTGCCAGACCCGGTGCAGCCGCATGGTCCGCAGTTGCCGGTCGAGCTCGGCATCGGCCCGCAGCCGCTCCTCGATCCCGGCCAGGATCCTCAGTTCGCGCCGCGACAGCGCGGGTCCGTCCACCGCTGCCACCCCCTCCTACCGTCCCACCGATGCTTCCCTCGGGGCCCTGCGCAGCCGCCTGCCCGGGTGGAAGCGTTCCATGCGTGCGTCGTCGAGGCGGCGCCCTGCACCGGGCGTCGGCAGGGCGCCGCTCACGCTCGACCTGGGTCGAACGTCTTTCGAGCCTGGCATGTACGCGGCATCCAAGGCAAGCCCACAGCGGGTACGGGTTTGCCGCCGCTCCAGGTTTGTCCGTACTGTCGGCTGGCCGGGATCAACGACGGGCGGGTTCAACGACAGGGGTGGGGCACAGTGGGCAGCGGTGGGACGGCGACACATCCGTTGGACAGTCCGGCGCTGGCCGCGCTGACCGGGCCGCAGGCCGGCTTCGCCGAGCAGCGCGGCCGGGTGCTGCGCTTTCCGGTCGACATGTCGCCCTTCGCCGGCCTGCCCGCCGACCCGGAGGCCGACGACTGGGCCGACGCCGCCGCGCTGGTCGGCCCCGGCGGGCTGCTGGTGCTGCCCGGGTACACCACTCCCCCACCGGACGCCTGGACCGAGCTGTTCCAGATCCCCGGGGTGCAGCTGACCGGGGAGGACGTCCGGGCTGGGGACGATCCCGAGGCGGTGCCGCTGACCGCGGCCGACGTGCCGGAGATGCTGGACCTGGTCGCCCGCACCAAGCCGGGGCCGTTCCTGCCGCGCACCATCGAAATGGGCCGCTACCTGGGGATCCGCCGCGACGGCGCGCTGGTCGCGATGGCCGGTGAGCGGATGCGTCCGCCCGGCTGGACCGAGGTCAGCGCGGTCTGCACCGACCCGGCCTTCCGCGGCCAGGGGCTGGCGGCCAGGCTGGTCCGCGCGGTCTCGTCCGGCATCACCGCGCGCGGCGAGCTGCCGTTCCTGCACGCGGCGTCGGAGAACCCGGGGGCGATCCGGCTGTACGAGTCTCTCGGCTTCCGGATCCGACGGAAGATCACCTTCCTTGGCACGACCGCCCCCGGCGGCGACCAGTGACCGGCTGACGGCCGGTCAGGCCTCCTGTCAGATCCTCGGCGGGTTGGCCTTACGGACCGCCTCCGCGTCCGGGAGCGCCGCGACGCCTCGACCGCAGATCTCGAACCAGGTCAGCAGCGCCGCCGCGACCATCAGCCCCGCGCAGATCCACACCGCGCCCCGGAACGCCTGGTCCACCGCGTCCGGCGAGCGGTACTGGCCGCCGGACAGGCCCACCAGGGCCGGCAGCGCCGCCACCGCCAGCAGGCTGCCGATCCGCGCGGCGGCGTTGTTGACCCCGCTGGCGATCCCGGCCCTGCGGTCCTCGACCGAGTTCAGCGCGGTCGCCGTCAGCGGGGCGACCAGCAGCGTCATCCCGAAGCCGAGCACGGTCGTGGCGGGCAGCACATCCGGCACGTACGAGGCGTCCGGGCCGATCCGGAGCATCAGCAGGATCCCGGTGGCCGCCAGCAGCGGGCCGACCGTGAGCGGGATCCGCGGGCCGATCCGGTCGCCCAGCCGGGCGGCGGTCGGGGACAGCGACAGCATGATCACCGTCAGCGGCAGGGTGCCGAGGCCGGCCAGCAGCGGCGGGAACCCGGCGGCGATCTGCAGTTGCAGCACCAGGAAGAACAGCACCCCGCCCATGCCCGCGTAGATCAGCACGGTGACCAGGTTCACCACGGTGAACAGCCGCGAGGAGAACAGCCCAAGCGGCAGCATCGGCACCGCCGCCCGCCGCTCCACCAGGACGAAGGCCAGCGCCGCCAGCAGCGCCAGCACCGCGGCCCCGGCCGACCAGCCGACCCCGCTCGCGGTGCTGGTCAGCGCGGCGGTGACGGCCCCGAGCGCCAGCGCGGCCAGCGCCGCCCCGGCCATGTCGAAGCGGCCGGTGGCCGTCTCGTCCCGGTTCTCCGGGACGTGCCGCAGGCCGACCGCGACCACCGCGACGGCCAGCGGCAGGTTGATCAGGAACACCCAGCGCCAGCCGGGACCGCCCACCAGCCACCCGCCCAGCAGCGGGCCCAGCGCCCCGGCCACGCCGCCGAGACCGGACCACAGCCCCACCGCCGCCGCCCGGTCCTGCTGCCGGAAGACCGACTGGATCAGCGCCAGCGAACCGGGGGTCAGCAGCGCCCCGCCGACCCCCTGCAGCGCCCGGGCCGCGACCAGGACCCAGGCGTCGGGCGCCAGCCCGCAGGCCGCGGACGCCAGCGCGAACCAGACCACGCCGATCAGGAACACCCTGCGCCGCCCGTAGCGGTCGCCGAGCGCGCCGCCGAGCAGGATCAGCCCGGCCAGGGTCAGCAGATAGGCGTTGACCGACCACTGCAGCGCGGCCAGCGAGGCATGCAGGTCCGTCCCGATGTGCGGCAGGGCGACATTCACCGCGGTGCTGTCGATCATCGCCATCGCCGAGCCGAGCACCGTGGTGAACAGCACCCACCGCCCGGCCGCTCCCGCCAGCGCCACCCCGCCGCCGCCACCCACCGACGTACCGTCCACCGCCGTGCCGCTCATCGCTCCGCGCTCCCCACTGCTGCCACCGGGTCGACCCCGACGAATGATGCCAGGCGAACGCGGTGGCGAGCCTCGGTGGCGCGGTCGAAATGTGATCTGCGTCGCCTATGGGTCCGCTGAGGGCCGAATGAAACGGAATGGTCATTCCGATGGCGTATTCTCCCTGAGGGGCCATCGGAATGCCCATTCCGTTTCATTCGGCCGCGACCCGCACCCGCACCGAACGAGGGAGTTCCATGGCGTCCGAAACCCGGCGCACGCACCACCAGGTCACCTTCGCCGTCCTCGCGGCGGGCGTCGCCGCCTACGCGCTGCTCCAGTCCCTGGTCACGCCGGTCCTGCCGACCATCCAGACCAGCCTGCACACCACCCAGAACACGGTCACCTGGGTGCTCACCGCCTACCTGCTGTCGGCGTCGATCTTCACCCCGATCATGGGCCGGATCGGCGACATGATCGGCAAGGAGCGGGTCTTCGTCGCCACGCTGATAGCCCTGGCGGCCGGCTCACTGCTCGCCGCCCTCGCCACCAATGTCACCGTGATGATCATCGCCCGGGCGATCCAGGGCATCGGCGGCGGTGTGCTGCCGCTCGCCTTCGGCATCATCAGGGACGAGTTCCCGCGCGAGAAGCTGAACGGCGCGATCGGCACCATCGCCTCGCTCACCGCCGTCGGCGCGGGCCTCGGCATCGTGCTGGCCGGTCCGATCGTCAACGCGCTGAACTACCACTGGCTGTTCTGGCTGCCGATGATCATGACCATCGCCGCCGCCGTCGCCGCGTTCCTGTTCGTCCCCGAGTCCCCGACCCGCACCCCCGGGAAGATCAGCTGGCTGCCCGCCGTGCTGCTCTCCGCCTGGCTGGTCGCGCTGCTGCTGGCGCTGAGCGAGGCCCCGGTCTGGGGCTGGGGCTCCAGCAAGGTGATCGGGCTGCTGGTCCTGGCCGTCGTGCTGGCCTACGCCTGGGTCGAGGTCGAGCGCCGCTCGGCCACCCCGCTGATCGACATGACGATGATGCGCCGCCCCGCCGTGTGGACCAACAACCTGGTCGCGCTGCTGATCGGCGTCGGCATGTACGCGGTGTTCGCGTTCCTGCCCGAGTTCGTGCAGACCCCGTCCGCCGCCGGGTACGGCTTCGGCGCGAGCATCACCCAGTCCGGGCTGATCCTGCTGCCGTCCACCGTCACCATGTTCCTGATCGGCATGGCCGCGGGCGGCCTGGCCCGCCGGATCGGCGCCAAGACCGTGGTCCTGCTGGGCTGCCTGATCGGCGCCGTCTCGATGGCGCTGCTCGCCTTCGCGCACGGCCAGCAGTGGGAGCTCTACATCGCCACCGCGATCATGGGCGTCGGCTTCGGCCTGGCCTTCGCGGCCATGTCCAGCCTGATCGTGGCGGCGGTGCCGGCCGAGCAGACCGGTGTCGCCAGCGGGATGAACGCCAATATCCGCACCATCGGCGGTTCCATCGGCGCGGCCCTGATGGCCAGCATCGTCACCTCCAACGCCGCCCCCAGCGGGCTGCCGGTCGAGGCCGGCTACACCCACGGCTTCGCGATGCTCGCGGTGGCGCTGGGCGTCGCCGCGGTCGCCGCCCTGCTCATCCCCACCGCCGGACGCTCGCTCCCGGTCGGCGGCTCCGCACTGCCGGCCGACGAGCCGGAGCACGCGGAGCTGGGCCTGCTGGCCGGCGGAACCCTGATCGGCGACAAGCCCGAGTAGCACGACAGCCCGTAGGGGCAGGTGGCGGTCCTAGACTGCACTCCAGGACCGCCACACCCCCTTTTTCTCCCCCACGACGACCTCTGCCTCTGAACCGGAGCGACGACGATGGCCGTGCAGCACGCACACCCGGACAGCGACACGGCCGCCGACCCGCGCCCGCGGCGCCGCGACGCCGCGCGCAACCACCAACTGGTCGTCGACGCCGCCCGCGAGGTGCTCTCGGAGTTCGGCACCGACGCCAGCATGGAGCTCATCGCCTCCCGCGCGGGCGTCGGCGTGGGGACGGTGTACCGGCGCTTCCCCAACAAGGAGGCGCTGATCGACGAGCTGGTCCGGCTGATCCTGGTCGAGCTGGTCACCACCGCCGGGCAGGAACTGGCCAAGGACGACGGGTCCGGCCTGGAGACCTACCTCCGGGTCCTCGGCCGCTCGCTCAGCGACCACCGCGGCTACGCCGACAAGCTGGTCGGCCGTACCAAGGCCGCCTGCGCCGCCCATCTCCGGGTGCTGACCGCCGAGTTGCTGGCGCAGGCGCAGCAGCACGGCCGGGTCCGCGCGGACATCACCCTCGGCGACGTCCTCGCCACCGTCTACGCCCTGCGCGGCATCATCACCACGACCGGCGATGTCGCCCCCGGCGCTTGGGAGCGCCATCTGGACATCCAGCTGGCCGGCTTCCGCGCCCCCGACGCGCCCAGCCACCGGCCGTCGCTCACCCCCGCCCAACTGGCCCGGATCAGCGGCGGCGGGTAGCCGGCTGCCGCCGTTACCACGGGTGGGGGTTCACGGCACCGTTTTGCCCGTTCTCCTCCGGCATGTCCACGGAAAGGGGCATCCTGGGGCCGGACGTGACCGCGCCGTTTCTGCGGATAGCGGGCTGGGGGGAACAGGGCTCGGCTGCATCGACGCGCGGCTGCGCTGCGTGCGCCCGTGCTCCGGCCGCCCCCGGCCGGTAAGGGCCCGCCGGGTTCCGACCGCAGCGCCGCGGCATCTCGGGAGGGGAATCCCCGTATGCCATCTTCGCCACTGCTGTTACCGCCACGCGCCCGCTCGCGGCACCGGTTCGCCGCCCTGGCCGCCGCCACGGCCCTCGGCCTGACCGGTCTGGTCGCGCTGAACGCCCCGGCGGCGCACGCCGACGCGGGTCCCGCGGCGACCACGGTCTACACCGCCGACTCCGGGTCCGGCACGGTCACCGCGATCAACACCGCGACCGGCGCCGTGGTCGCCACCGTCCCGGTGGGCACCAACCCCTCGGGCGTCGCGGAGGACGCCGCGCGCTCGCATGTGTACGTGGCCAACACCGGCGACGGAACCGTCTCCGTGATCGACACCGCGACCGACACGGTGACCGCCGTCGTCCCCGGGTTCGCCCACCCCTTCGGCCTGGCGGTCACCCCGGACGGAGGCCGGGTCTATGTCACCAATGAGTCGGGCAACACCGTCTCGGTGATCGACACCGCCACCGACACGGTCAGCGGCGGCCCGATCACCGTGGGCGCCAACCCCTTCCGGGTGACGGTGAGTCCGGACGGGGCCGACGTCTATGTGTCCAACTCCGGCTCCAACTCGGTCTCGGTGATCAGCACCGCGAGCGGGGCGGTCACCGCCACCGTCCCGGTCGGCCCCTCACCCGTGGTGCTGCGGACCAACCCGGCCGGGACCCTGCTCTATGTGGCCAACCAGGGCGGCAACTCGGTCTCGGTGATCGACACCGCCGCGGACGCGGTCATCGGCACGATCCCGGTCGGCTCCATCCCGCAGGGCCTCGCGGTCAGCCCGGACGGCAGCCAACTGTATGTCACCGACCAGGGCGACAACGCGGTTTCGGTGGTCAGCACCGCGACCGGTGCGGTGACCGCCACCATCGCGGTCGGCGCCAACCCGGTGGCGGTGGCCTTCGACTCCACCGGGGCCCATGCCTTCGTCGCCGACTACAACGACTCCGCCGTCTCGGTGGTCGACACCGCCGCGCAGAGCGTGACCGGCACCGTCAGCACCGGCACCCACCCCTACGACCTCGCCCCGGACGGGGTGCTGCCGCCGCCGGTGCCGGTGGTCGCCTCGGTCAGCCCCGACTCGGGCCCGCCGGCCGGCGGAACCGTGGTGACCGTCAGCGGCAGCCACCTCGCCGGTGCCGCGATCAGCTTCGGCGGCCGTCCCGCCACCGACGTCTCCTGCACCGCGACCTCCTGCACCGCCACCTCCCCGGCCGGCACCGCCCCGGACACCGTGGACGTCCGGGCCACCACGCCGGACGGGACCAGCGCGGTCAGCGGCGCGGACCACTTCAGCTACAGCGCAGCCGACGTGGGCGTCACCCTGACCGCGACCGCCGTTCCCGGACTGCTGGTCGGGAAGATCAACTACACCCTGACCGTCACCAACCACGGGCCCTCGGCGCTCACCGCCGCGGCCTTCGGCTCGGGCACGCTGCGCGGGGCGGCCCTCAGCTCCTCCGACTGCGCCGTCTCCGGCGGTGTGTCCGGCGGCTCGTTCCAGTGCACCGTGGCCGGAGTGGCCGTCGGCGCCAGCGTCACCCGCCATCTCACCGCGAGCTTCGGCACGCTCACCGTGGGCCTGCCCTGGAGCCTCACCATGAGCCGCACCAGCAGCAGCCCGGTGGACCTGGTCCCGTCCGACAACAGCGCCACCCGCACCTGCACCATCGTCACCACCGCGATCATCACCTGCTGACCGGAGCACCTTCCCGGACCAGCGGGGTCACCGGGCGGGCGGAGTGCACACTGGAACCATGTGCAGAAGCATCAAGACCCTCCGCCCGCCGGTGACACCCGAGGTCGAGGACGAGGACATCAGGGCCGCCGCCCTGCAGTACGTCCGCAAGGTCTCCGGGTTCCGCGCGCCCGCCGCGCACAACAAGGAGGCCTTCGACCAGGCCGTGGAGGAGGTGGCCGAGGCCACCCGCAAGCTCCTGGACGCCCTGGTCGTCCGCGGCGCGGGGGCGGCGTCCCACAGTCACGCGTCCTGAGCGCCGTCCCCGAACACCGCCGCGTAGCGCCAGATGTCCCGCATCAGCGCGGGCGGGGTCGGTCCTGCCATCTCCTGCTGGCTCAGCATGATGCTGACCGTGCCGGTGGACGGGACCAGGTGCGCCGTCGTCCCGGTGCCGCCGACCCAGCCGTAGCGGCCGGGGACGTTCCAGGGCTCGCTCAGGTCCACGTCGACCGAACCGCCGAAGCCCCAGCTCTGGCCCTCCAGGAACAGCCCGCTGGCCTCGCGCTGGGCCGGGGTCAGCCGGTCGGTGGTCATCGCCCGCACCGACCCGGCCGACAGCAGCGGTCGCCCGTCCGGACCGGCGCCCCCGGCCAGCAGCATCCGGGCGAAGGCGTACCAGTCGTCCACGGTCGAGACCAGGCCGCCGGCGCCGGAGGCGAAGGCGGGCGGGCTGCTCCACTGCCCGCCGGGGGCGTCCGCCAGGGTCAGGCCGCCGTCCGGCCGGGGGCGGTAGTAGCTGGTGAAGCGGCCCAGCTCGGCGGCGGGGACGTGGAAGCCGGTGTCCACCATGCCCAGCGGCTCGAACAGCCGCTCGGCCATGAACTCGGGCAGCGAACGGCCGGCGACCCGGGCGATCAGGACCCCCAGGATGTCGGAGCAGGTGTTGTAGAGCCAGGCCTCGCCCGGCTGGTGCAGCAGCGGAATACGCGCCAGCGCCGCCATCCACGCGTCCGGCGGGAGCACTGCCTGCGGCTCCGGTGGGCCCTGCCGCAGCTCGCTGAACAGCAGCGCCACCGCCGGCAGTGAGAAGTCGGAGGGGAAGCCGTACCCGGCCCGGAAGGTGAGCAGGTCGAGCACGGTGATCGGACGGTTCGCCGGGACCACGTCGTCGACCGGCGCGTCCGGTGTGCGGACCACCTTCGGCGCGGCCAGCTCCGGCAGCCAGGGTGCGACCGGGTCCTCCAGCGCCAGCTTCCCGTCCTCGACCAGCAGCATCGCCGCGGCGGCGACCAGCGGCTTGCTGATCGAGGCGATCCGGAAGATCGTGTCCCGGGCCATCGGGGCGCTGCCCTCGGTGTCCACCGAGCCGACGGCGCTCACCTCGACCCGGTCGCCGCGCGCGACCAGCCCCACCGCCCCCGGCAACGGCCCGGCGCTGACGTACTGCTGCAGGATGTCGTGCAGGTCGCTCATGCGGTCCACCTTCTCGCGGCTGCGGTTCCCGGGATAGGACGTCCGCCGCGACACGGACTCATCGGTCCTGCGGACCTGCGTCAGCCGTCGTCGGATCCGAAGGCGCCGAGGATGCGTTCCGCCGCCAGGGTCGCGGTCAACCGGCCGGTTCTGACCTGCTGTTCCAGCTCGGGGGTGATCCGGCGGACGCCAGGGTGCTCGTGCAGCCGGGTGAGCAGCTGGTCGCGGACCATGGACCAGGTCCAGGCGACCTGCTGGTCGCTGCGGCGGGCGGCGAGCAGGCCGAGGCCGTCCAGGATCTGCCGGTGCTGCTCGATCCGCTCCCACAGCACGTCGAGGTCGGTGCCGTCGCGTCCGCTGCAGGTGAGTACGGGGGGTGTCCAGGCGGCGTCGGGGCTCTGCATCAGCCGCAGCGCGCCCGCGAGTTCACGGGCCGCCGAGCGGGCGGCGAGGGCGTGCTCGCCGTCGGCCTTGTTGACCGCGACCAGGTCCGCGAGCTCCAGCACGCCCTTCTTGATGCCCTGCAGCTGGTCGCCGGTCCTGGCCAGGGTGAGCAGCAGGAAGGTGTCCACCATCTGCGCGACAGCGGTCTCCGACTGGCCCACGCCCACGGTCTCCACCAGCACCACGTCGTAGCCGGCCGCCTCCATCACCACCATGCTCTCCCGGGTGGCCCGGGCCACCCCGCCGAGCGTGCCGGAGGTCGGCGACGGCCGGACGAAGGCGTGCGGGTCGACCGCGAGCCGCTCCATCCGGGTCTTGTCGCCGAGGATGGAGCCGCCGGTGCGGGTGGAGGAGGGGTCGACGGCGAGTACCGCGACCCGGTGGCCGCGGGCGGTGAGCAGGGTGCCGAGGGCGTCGATGAAGGTCGACTTGCCGACCCCGGGCACTCCGCTGACACCGACCCGTACCGCCCGGCCCGAGTGCGGCAGCAGGGCGACCAGCAGTTGCTGGGCCAGCTCGCGGTGGTCGGCCCTGGTCGACTCGACCAGGGTGACGGCCCGCGCGATGTAGGCGCGCGAGCCGTCCAGCACTCCCTTGACGTAGGCGTCCAGGTCGATGCGGCGGGCTGCCATCCGTTCCTCAGAGCTCGTCGTGGCCGAGGGACGCGGCCAGCGTCCTCAGCAGGTCGATCGCGGCGTCGGGGATGACGGTGCCGGGCGGGAACACCGCGGCGGCGCCCGCCGCGTACAGGGCCTCGAAGTCCTGCTGCGGGATCACCCCGCCGACCACGATGGTGATGTCCTCGCGTCCGGCCTCGGCCAGCTCGTGCCGCAGCGCGGGCACCAGGGTCAGGTGTCCGGCCGCGAGCGAGGAGACGCCGACGATGTGCACGTCCGCCTCCACCGCCTGCCGGGCCACCTCGGCCGGGGTCTGGAACAGCGGGCCGACGTCCACGTCGAAGCCGAGGTCGGCGAAGGCGGTGGCGATCACCTTCTGGCCGCGGTCGTGGCCGTCCTGGCCCATCTTGGCGACCAGGATCCGCGGACGCCGCCCCTCCGCCTGCTCGAACGCCCGTACCAGCGCCCGGCTCTGCTCCACTGCGCTGGAAGGACCTGCCTCGTCGCGGTACACACCGGAGATGGTACGGATCTGCCCGGAGTGGCGCCCGTAGACGGCCTCCAGCGCGTCGGAGATCTCCCCGACGGTGGCCATCGCCCGGGCCGCGTCCACGGCCAGCGCCAGCAGGTTGCCCTCCAGCTTGCCGCCCGGCAGCGGGCCGGCCTCGGCGGAGGCGGTGAGCGCGCGCAGCGCGGCCTGGCAGGCGTCCTCGTCGCGCTCCTCGCGCAGCCGCCGCAGCTTCTCGATCTGCTGGGTGCGCACCGAGGAGTTGTCGACCTTGAGCACGTCGATCTGCTCGTCGGTGGCGACCCGGTACTTGTTGACCCCGATCACCGGCTGCCGGCCGGAGTCGATCCGGGCCTGGGTGCGCGCCGCCGCCTCCTCGATCCGCAGCTTGGGGATGCCGGCGTCGATGGCCTTGGCCATGCCGCCGGCCGCCTCCACCTCCTGGATGTGCTGCCAGGCGCGGGCGGCCAGGTCGTGGGTGAGCTTCTCCACGTAGGCGCTGCCGCCCCAGGGGTCGATCACCCGGCAGGTGCCGGACTCCTGCTGCAGCAGCAGCTGGGTGTTCCGGGCGATCCGGGCCGAGAAGTCGGTCGGCAGCGCCAGCGCCTCGTCCAGCGCGTTGGTGTGCAGCGACTGGGTGTGGCCCTGGGTGGCGGCCATCGCCTCGATGCAGGTGCGGGTGACGTTGTTGAAGACGTCCTGCGCCGTCAGCGACCAGCCGGAGGTCTGCGAATGGGTGCGCAGCGAAAGCGACTTGGGGTTCTTCGGGCCGAACTCCCGCACCAGCTTGGCCCAGAGCAGCCGGGCCGCGCGCAGTTTGGCGATCTCCATGAAGAAGTTCATGCCGATGGCCCAGAAGAAGGACAGCCGGGGCGCGAAGGAGTCCACGTCCATCCCGGCCGCGAGACCGGCCCGCAGGTACTCCACGCCGTCGGCGAGGGTGTAGGCCAGCTCCAGGTCGGCCGTGGCCCCGGCCTCCTGGATGTGGTAGCCGGAGATGGAGATGGAGTTGTAGCGCGGCATCTTCTGCGAGGTGTACGCGAAGATGTCGGAGATGATCCGCATCGAGTGCTGCGGCGGGTAGATGTAGGTGTTGCGGACCATGAACTCCTTGAGGATGTCGTTCTGGATGGTCCCCGCCAGCTTCTCGGGTGCCACCCCCTGCTCCTCGGCCGCGACGATGTAGAGCGCCAGTACCGGCAGCACCGCGCCGTTCATGGTCATCGACACCGACATCCGGTCCAGCGGGATGCCGTCGAACAGCTGGCGCATGTCGTAGATGGAGTCGATGGCCACGCCCGCCATGCCGACGTCGCCGGTGACCCGGGGGTGGTCGCTGTCGTAGCCGCGGTGGGTGGGCAGGTCGAAGGCGACCGAGAGGCCCTTCTGACCCGCCGCCAGATTGCGGCGGTAGAAGGCGTTGGACTCCTCGGCGGTGGAGAAGCCCGCGTACTGACGCACCGTCCAGGGCTGGTTGACGTACATCGTCGGGTACGGGCCGCGCAGGAACGGGGCGATGCCGGGGTAGGTGGACAGGAAGTCCAGCCCGGCCAGGTCATCGGCGCCGTAGAGCGGCTTGACCGTGATCCCCTCGGGGGTCTCCCAGCCCAGGTCCTCGACCGGCTTCCCGACCGCCTGCTGCCAGGCCTCGCGCCACTCCGCCTCGGTGGCCGGGGCGGTGTCGTCGTCGAGGGGGATCTCCGTGAAGTCGGGGATCATCGCACCGCTCCGATCAGGTCGAGGGTCGAGGTGAGGACGGCGACGGCGTCGCAGCCGGTGAAGACTGCTCCGTCCGCCTCGGGCAGCGCCTCGGGCCTCCCGGCCACCAGCACCCGCCGCGCGCCCGCCGCGCGCAGTTCCGCGACCAGGGCCGCGCCCTGCTCGGTATAGAGCCTGTCGCTGGAGCAGACCGCGGCGACAGCCGCCCCGGAGGCGGTGAAGGCCTCGGCGCCCTCGCCCGTGACCGTCTCGATCCCGCCCGCCTGGAACAGGTTCGCCGCGAAGGAGGAGCGCCCGGTGTGCACCACGGCCGGGCCGATGGTGGCCAGGAACAGCCGCGGGCGCTTCCCGGTCGCGGCCAACTCGGCGTCGGAGCGGGTCCGCAGTGCCTCGAACGCCTGCGACCTGCGCACCTTCGGCAGGCCCGCGCTCCCGGTGGCGGCAGGCGGCAGCGGCTCGCGCAGCACCGGCTTCTCGGCCAGGTTCGGGAACTCGCTGACCCCGGTGATCGGCTCCCGACGGTGCGCCAGGTCGGCCTCGCGCTCGGCCCAGTCGGCCGCGATCCGCTCCCGGACCAGTCCCGAGTCCAGCGCCGCGGCCTGGCCGCCGGCCCGTTCGATCTCCTGGAACCAGGCCCAGCCGGCCCGGGCCAGTTCGTCCGTCAGCTGCTCCACGTACCAGGACCCGCCGGCCGGGTCGATCACCCGGGCCAGGTGCGACTCCTCCACCAGGATCGACTGGGTGTTGCGGGCGACCCGTCGGGCGAAGGCGTCGGACAGCCCCAGCGCGCTGTCGAAGGGCTGCACGGTCACCGCGTCCGCGCCGCCGACCCCGGCGGCCATGCAGGCCAGGGTGCCGCGCAGGATGTTCACCCAGGGGTCGCGCTCGGTGGTCATCACCGCGGAGGTCACCGCGTGCTGCCGTTGCGCCCCGGCCGCGCCGCCGGCGCCGGACGCCCGGACCACCCGGCCCCAGACCCGCCGTGCGGCGCGCAGCTTGGCGATCGTCAGAAACTGGTCGGCGGTGGCCGCGTAGCGGAACTCCAGCTGCGCCGCCGCCTGTTCGACGGTCAGTCCGGCGGCGGTCAGCGCCCGCAGGTAGGCCACCCCGGTCGCCAGCGAGCAGCCCAGCTCCTGCCCGGGTGAGGCACCGGCGTCGTGGTACGGCAGCGCGTCCACCGTCAGCGCGCGCAGCCCCGGGTACTCGGCGGCGCAGCGGGCGGCCAGCGCGGCGGCCTCGGCGAGGGCCTCGGGCAGGGGCTGCGCCGGGCCGCCGCTCGCCCGCAGCCCGAGCGGGTCGGCGCCCAGATTCCCGAGGGCGGCGTGCGCCGGAACTCCGCGCTCCCGATACACCCGAAAGAGCTGTTCGGCGGCGGCGGCGGTCTCCGCCCCGGCGTCCAGGACCACACCCGCGAGATCCAGGTAGACCCCCTGCAGCAGCTCCGGGAGCGCCGCGACCGGCACCCCGGCCGCGCCCGCGGTGAGCCACAGCGAGCCGACCCCGTTCTCCAGGTCGGCCAGCACCGCCTGGTTCGCCCGGGCCGGGTCGGGGTCGGTGTGCCGCTGCCGGACGTCCCAGCCGGCGGCGACCGCGCCCTCGGCCCGGCCCCCGCGCACATACGGGGCAAGGCCGGGGAAGCCCGGGCCGGCGGCGCCGTCGGCCGCCGGGTCCTCGGCGGTGTAGAGCGGGTGGATCCGGATGCCGTCCTGCAGCTGGGTGGCCAGGGCGTCCTCTGCCTGGGCGCCGGTGGCGTCCGACGCCCCCGACTTGTGGAGGACGCCTTCGACGAGGCGCTGCCAATGCTCCCGGGTCGCCTCCGGGAAATCGGCGGCCAGGGAGAGCCCTTCGGGCGAGACCGTCATGCTGGCAGGTTAGAGCCCGTTAACCACTGATTGCAGGTCAGATGAATGTGACCTTGACCTCGCTGCACTTCTCCTGCTGTGCGGTGCCAACGGGGCCGCCCCCAATGGAGCGGCGCCCCGAATCCACGCGACCGGGGCGCCGTTGCACGTCCGGGGGGACGGCGTGCGTTGCAATTGTGGCATGTACGCGGCTATTAATGCCAGTCCAGTCTGCCGCGTCCTCCGCCGCACCCTCCGCCAGAGCCTCCCACCGGGCCTTTCAGCCCCGCGGCAGGACCTCCGGCTGGACCGTGGTCAGGGTGGTCCAGTCGCTGGAGGCCACGGTGGCGTGCGCGGCTGCCAACTGGGCGACCCGGGCCTGGGCCTCGGCCACGGTCGGGGTGGTGTCGCTGATGGCCGGGGCCACGTTCTGCGCGTCGGTCATCACCAGCAGGTAGTGGTTGACGTCGTACCAGGAGGTGTCGATGCTGCCGTTCAGGTAGGTCGAGGCGTCACCGTCGAAGACCACGAACCACGGGCGCAGCGTGGTGTCGCTGTAGCGGGTGCGCGGGTCGCCCGCCGCGGCGTTGTGGACCGCGGGGAAGATCTGCGCCTGGCCGAGCTGCCCGGCCGCCTGCAGCGTCTTCAGGTGCTGGGCGTACTCCTTGTCGGTCCACAGGGTGTCGGTGGGGTTGGCCTCCTCCACCGTGCCGGGGATGATCTCCAGGATCACCTTTCCGGCCAGCGCGTCGCGGCTGGGCCAGTTCCCGGCCTTGGCCGCGTCGTCCAGGGTGGCGTAGCTGCCGCCGCCGGGCTTGGCGAGCAGGTCGGCCGGGCGGAAGACGTCGCTGCCGAGGTGGGTGGCGATGGTCTGGTCGAGCTGGGTCGGGCCGAGCCCGTAGGTGGCCTGGAAGCCCGCCTTCAGCTCGATCTTGATCATCAGCGGGGCGTGCCCCGGGTGCGCCGCCAGCCAGACCCGGACGTCGTCCAGGCAGCTGCCCAGGTCCTTGTTGGCGCCGCCGGAGTACAGCTGGGCGGCGGTGCTGGCGTCCACGCAGTTGTTGCTGTTCCCGAGCGGGTTGGAGTGGCTGACCTTCCACTCCTTGGTGATGAAGTCGTCCCAGACGTCCAGCTCGATCATCGAGGTGCCGGTGTCCAGCGCCTTGGCGAGGTAGGGGAAGGCGCTGGGGTCGTAGGTGTTGTGCAGACCGACGGTGGTGGCGCCGGCCTCCGACAGGCTGCCGCCGTCGACCGCCCCGGCCCCGCCCGGAGCCAGGAGCGCGCCGCTGAGGAGTGCTGCCGAGGCGGTGCCGAGCACAAGCAGACGTCGGAAGAACGTACGGGACATGAATCCTCCTGGACGGGAGCGGTGCCGCGTCACTGGTGTGCACGACCCGGCCCGCCCATGCTGTCGGCACCAGGAGAACCGCCAGTGACATGACAATGTACGACGCCTGGCATCCTCCCCCCGTACAGCCCAACCCCGCCATACCCGGGTCGGGACCCGCTGCCCTCGGCGGGCCCCGACCCGGGCGGCTTCACGGCTGATGCGGGCTCAGATGCCGCCTCGGACGCGGCCTCAGGAGGCGTACACCTGGAACTCCGACACCTGCCCGGCCGGCCAGCCGGTGTTGGCGGTGAACGTCAGTCGCAGGTACCGGGCGTTGGCGCTCGCCGGGAGGGTCACCGTGGCGGTGTTCCCGGTGGCCGGGTTGAAGGTGTAACCGGCCGAGCCGACCAGCGTCGAGAAGGACGAGCCGTCCGTGCTTCCGGACACCGACAGCGTCTGCGTCCTGGTCGACCAGGCCGAGGGCGGCGGCAGGGTCAGCACCACCCGCCCGACGTGCTGGGCCGCGCCGAGGTCGACCTGCAGCCACTGCGGGAAGGCGTTGTTGTTGCTCTCCCAGTAGCTGTTGGCGTCGCCGTCGACCGCGTTGCCGCTGCCGTAGACCTGGGTGTGGCTGCTCTCCGACGTGGGCTGGTGCAGCGCCAGGTTGACGTTCCCCGGCTGCGCGTCGGTGGTGGCGCCGACCGTCCCCGAGGCCGCCGAGGTGTTGCCCGCCGCGTCCCGCGCGGTGACGAAGAAGCTGTACCCGGTGGACGGGGCGAGCCCGGAGACGGTGAACGTCGTCCCGGTCGGCGTCCCGACCACGGTGTTCCCGCTGCCGGCGACCTGGTGCACGCTGTAGCCGGTGACTCCGACGTTGTCGGTCGAGGCCGTCCAGCTCAGCGAGACCGAGGTCGCGGTGTGCCCGCTGACCTGCAGACCGCCCGGCGCGGACGGCGGCTGGGTGTCCCCGCCGCCGCTGACAACGGGCTGGGTGGGGCGGGTGGCGGTCAGCGCGATCTGCCCCTTGAGCATCTTTCCGCCGTCGGCGGTCAGGCGCAGGTAGTAGTCGGCGGAGCAGGCGGTGCCGTCCTCGTCCAGGGCCAGGAGTCCGGAGCCGGTGGGGGTGGTGGCCTGGGTCTCGGCGGTCTTGGCGATCTGGTTGCCCTCGCCGTACTCGTCGAACATCGAGATGTAGATGCCCTGGGCGCCGACCCGGACCATGTTGTAGAACTGGCGCCACATGAAGTCCCCGTGCGCCCGCTGACGCCCCGACACATCGCCCGGCAGGACGCAGGGCTGGTAGTCGATGCCGTTGGCGTTGCAGTCGGCCTGGTCCGGTACGTTGATGTTCTGGTACACCGAGTCCGAGTCCGCCGCGTTGCCGATCGCGCCCACCATCCACGGGGAGAGCATGTTGAACGCGTGGTAGACGCCCAGGTACCCGGCCCGCGAACCGCCGGTGCCGGTGCGCCACTCGCGCGGGACCCCGCCGATGACGTAGCAGCCCTGGCCCTTGAACCAGTTGACCACGTCCAGGCAGGTCGCCGCGTCCCAGGGGTGGTTGTTGTCGTTGAAGCCGAAGCCCCAGATGCACACCACCGGCTTGCCGTTCTGCCGCGCGTACGCGCTGGACGCGGTGTGCGCGGACATCTTGTTCGTCCAGTCGGCCTTCATCTCGGACTGCATGTTCGTCCAGCCGGTGGCGTCGTACATGATGTAGAACTTGCGCCCGTGCGACTCCGCCGAACTGCGCACCTTCGTCGCCATCGCGTCGCGGGTTGGGCCCTCGCTGCTGTTGGGGTTGAACCGCTGCAACGCCGCGGTGTCGCACCCGTTCTGCTGCATCCACAGGAAGTGGGTGTCCACGGTCTGCTGGTCGTACGAGGAGAACAGGGTGGCCGGCTGGCCGTTGCCGAAGTTCGGGTACGCGGTCTGGTAGGTGTGCGTGTACTCCCGCATGTCCGGCCAGGCCTTGATCGCGTTGTTGCCGGTCGACGGCGCCTGGGACCAGTTCTGGCTCCAGTGCCACCAGCCGTTGATCGGCGCACCGTCGCCGATGCAGGCGAACCAGCCCTGGTACCCGACGGTAATCTTGCCGACCACGTCACCGGCCGCGCTGGCCGCGTACGCCGACTGCGTGCCCGCGAGCGCGCCGACGGCGGAGCCGGCCAGCACGGTGGCGAGGAACGTCCTTCTGGAGACTGCCATGGAAACCTCTCAACAGGGGTGGGGATGAGTAGGTTCCGCAAAACTTGCACTGCTTTATGCAATTGTCTACCAGCCTGACACAACTATCTCTATGAACCTGTCAATTACCTAACCGCGCACAAGGAGCCCCCGCATGCACACCCTCGCGAACGTCCTGGTCGGACTGGTCGCCCTGCTGCACGTCTACATCATGGTGATGGAGATGTTCCTGTGGGAGCGCAAGCCCGGCCGCGAGCTCTCGGGCTTTGACGCCGAGATGGCCAGGGCCACCGCCCCACTGGCCGCCAACCAGGGCCTCTACAACGGCTTTCTGGCCGCCGGGCTGATCTGGGGCCTGATCGCGGCCGACCCGACCGGGCACCGGGCCCAGATCTTCTTCCTCGCCTGCGTCCTGGTCGCCGGGCTCTACGGCGGCTTCACCGCGAACCGCCGGATCCTGGTCGCCCAGGCCCTGCCCGGCGCGATCGCCCTGGCCGTGGTCCTGGCCGCCTAGTATCCAAAGCAGAAATTTGCACCAGACTGTAAATGGATTGCGAGCTTCTATCGATCACACTACGTTCTCGCCTTGTCGGAAGAGATCCCGCGCAAGGAGAGTTCGTTGCAGCCACTCGTCCAGGCCACCGGCCTGCGCAAGGTCTACCAGCCCTCCGGGTTCACCGCCGTGGACGGCATCGACTTCACCCTGACCACCGGTGAGGCGTTCGGCTTCCTCGGGCCCAACGGCGCGGGGAAGTCCTCCACCATGCGCATGATCGGCTGCGTCTCCCCGCTCACCGGCGGCTCGCTGCACATCCTCGGCCTGGACGCCGCCACCGAGGGCTCCGCCATCCGCGCCAGGATCGGGGTGGTCCCGCAGGAGGACACCCTCGACAACGAACTGACGGTCCGTGAGAACCTGCTCATCTACGGCCGCTACTTCGGCCTGCCGCGCGCGGTGATCCGCGAACGCGCGGACCGGCTGCTGGAGTTCGCCCGGCTCACCGACAAGGCGGACGAACAGGTCGAGGCCCTCTCCGGCGGTATGAAGCGCCGGTTGACCATCGCCCGCGCCCTGGTCAACGACCCGGAGGTGCTGCTCCTCGACGAGCCCACCACCGGTCTCGACCCGCAGGCCCGGCACCTGCTCTGGGAACGGCTCTACCAGCTCAAGTCCGACGGCGTCAGCCTCATCCTGACGACCCATTACATGGACGAGGCCGAGCAGCTCTGCGACCGACTGGTGGTGATGGACGGCGGACGCATCGTCGCCGAGGGCTCGCCGCAGCAGCTGATCGGCGCCCACGCCGGACGCGAGGTGCTGGAGCTGCGCTTCCCGCCCGGCGACCAGCAGTCGGTCGCCGAGAAGCTGGACGGTCTGGCCGACCGGCTGGAGGTCCTGCCCGACCGGCTGCTGCTCTACACCGAGGACGGCGAGGGCACCCTGGCCGCCGTCCACGGCCGCAGCATCGTCCCGCTCACCGCCCTGGTCCGCCGGTCCAGCCTGGAGGACGTGTTCCTCAAGCTCACCGGCCGCACCCTCGTCGACTGACCAGCCGCAGGAGCCCACGATGTCCTTCACCCTGCCCCGCATGCGCTCCGGTAGCGCGCACGCTCCGGCCCCCGCGCTGCGCGAGCTCGGCTACTGGCTGCACCGCTACCGCCGCACCTGGCGCGGCACCGTCGTGATCAGTGTCGCCAACCCCCTGCTGTTCCTGGCCGCCCTCGGCGCCGGGCTCGGCAAACTGGTGGACCGGGGCGGCAGCAGCTATCTGCACGGCCACTCCTACCTGGTGTTCATCGCCCCCGGGCTGCTCGCCGCGATGGCGATGCAGACCGGCTACATCGAGGCGGCAGGACCGGTGTTCGAGTCGGCCCAGCGGCGCGGCAACTACCGTGCCGCCGCGGCCACCCCGATGCGCCCGCGCGACATCCTGGACGGGCACCTGCTGTTCATCGCCTTCCGGCTGCTGATCAGCGCCACCGCGTTCACCGTCGTCATCGCCGCGTTCGGGGTGGTCGGCCCGGTCAAGGCACTGCTGCTGGTGCTCGCCGCCACGCTCACCGGGCTGGCCTTCGCCGCACCGATCGCGGCCTGGTCGATCACGGTGACCCGGATCGCCCGACTGCAGGCGGTCTACCGCTTTGTGCTGATGCCGCTCTACATGTTCTCCGGCACCTTCTTCTCCGCCGACCAACTGCCCGGCTGGCTGCACGCCGTCGTCGCCTGCACCCCGCTCTACCAGGGCATCACGCTCTGCCGTTCGATCACCGAGGGCAGTGCCACGGCCGGCGGCAGCGCCGTCCACCTCGGCTACCTGGCCGTCCTGGCCGTGGTCGGCTACCTCGCCGCGCGCCGCGGCTTCGCCGCCCGGCTCCACAGCTGAAGAGCTCAAGAAAGGCAGGAAGGCCGGCCGTGGCCGTACTCACCGCACCGCATCCCGCAGCAGGCGCCAGCGCCGGGCCCCGGATGCTGGTGGAGCGCAATCTGATGATCTACCGGCACACCTGGGCCCTGCTGGTGGCCGAGGTCTTCGAGCCGGTGCTCTACCTGGTCTCGATCGGCATCGGCATCGGCCAACTGGTCGGCCGTGTCCCCGGCCTGGGCGGACCCTCCGGGGCGGACGTGCCGTACTCCGCCTTCGTCGCGCCCGCGCTGCTGGCGACCGCGGCCATGAACGGGGCGATGAACGAGACCACCTTCAACATGTTCTCGAAGCTGAGGACGAACCACACCTACGACTCGATCCTGGCCACCCCGATGACCGTCCGGGACGTGGCCTTCGGCGAGGTGCTCTGGGCGCTGCTGCGCGGCACCCTGGTCACCACCGGCTTTCTGGCCGTGGTGACCGCCTTCGGGCTGGCCCACTCCCCGTGGATCCTGCTGGTGGTGCCCGGCGCCGCGCTGGTCGGCTTCGCCTTCGCCGCCGCAGGGCTGGCCGTGGTCACCTATCTGCGCAGCTGGCAGGACTTCCAGTTCATCCAGCTGGCGATGCTGCCGATGTTCCTGTTCGCCACCACCTTCTACCCGCTCGGCGTCTACCCGAGGTGGATCCAGGTGGTGGTCGAGTGCCTGCCGCTCTACCAGAGCATCGAGCTGATCCGGCAGCCCGCCCTCGGCGAGATCGGGCCCGGGCTGCTGCTGCCGGTGGTCTACCTGCTGCTGATGGGCCTGATCGGGCTGCGGGTCGCACTCCCCCGGATGCAGCGCGTGCTGCTGCACTGACCGGGGCCGGGGCCGGGGCCGAACGCGGGCGCGCGGCGCGGGTGGAGGCCCGCGCCGCGCGCCCGTCGGTCACTCGGCGGAGTCCGGGCGCGCCAGCGGCCAGCCCCCGGCGGCCAGCCTGGCGCTGACCCGGGCCACGTCGGAGTCCAGCAGCTGACCGTTGACAACGGCCGCGGCTGCCTCATGGATGGCCTGGGCCGAGACCGGGTCGCTGCTCCCGGCCAGTTCCTCGACGACCTGGTTGACCTCCGCCTCGCTCAACTGGCGGGAGAGCAGGGCGAACAGCGGGATGTAGTCGTGCTCGGGCACGCCCTCGGGGTAGCCGGCGCGCAGCCAGCCCACGATGGACGACAGTACGGGCGGTAGTGGCACCGCGGACCTCCTGGGTCGGAAGGGCGGTCAGCCGCCGTTGACGATGATGTAGATGCCGTAGCCGACGGCCGCGAGCACCACCGCGAAGCAGAGCCCGGCAGCCGCGATCCCGACCGGGCTGCCGCCCACCACATGCTCGTCGCCGGCCTGCACCTGGGCGCCGCCCGGACGCAGGCTCAGCGCCCGCAGCCCGACCGCGAACAGGGCCGGCAGTCCGGCGCCGGCCAGCAGGCCGACCACCACGATCTGCCACAGCGCGTGGAGATTGATCCAGTCGTTCATACCGCCGCGACCTCCCTGCGGTCAGCGGCCGGGGCGACCGAACCGGTCCACTCGGCGTTGACGTTGTCGTGGCTGACCGAGGTCCGGCGGGAGCGGTAGTAGATGCCCCCGGAGACCGCAAGCAGCAGGATCAGGACCACCACGACACCGGCGGTGCCGCCGATCACATGGGCCAGGCCGTAGGCGCCGGCCCCGACCAGGCCGGCCGCCGGGAGGGTGAACAGCCAGGCGGTGGCCATCCGTCCGGCCACGCTCCAGCGGACGGTGGCGCCCTTCTTGCCGACCCCGGTGCCGAGGATCGAACCGGTGGCGACATGGGTGGTGGAGAGTGAGTAGCCGAAGTGGCTGGACAGCAGGATGATCGCGGCGGACGAGGACTCGGCCGCCATCCCCTGCGGGGACTCGATCTCCACCAGGCCCTTGCCCAGGGTCCTGATGACCCGCCAGCCGCCCATGTAGGTGCCGAGGCTGATGGCCAGGGCGCAGGTGAGGATGACCCAGAACGGCGCCTTGGCGTCGGCGCCCAGGGTGCCGTTGGCGATCAGGGCCAGGGTGATGATGCCCATGGTCTTCTGCGCGTCATTGGTGCCGTGCGCGAGCGAGACCATCGAGGCGGAGCCGATCTGGCCGATCCGGAACCCGTGGCCGCGGGCTCCGGCGGAGACATTGCGGCTGATCCGGTAGACCAGCCAGGTGCCCACCGCGGCGACCACGCCGGCGATGACCGGGGAGAGCCCGGCCGGGATGATCACCTTCTGGATCAGCCCGTGCCACTTGACCGCGTGGCCGCCCGCGGCGGCGATGGTCGAGCCGACCACACCGCCGATCAGGGCGTGCGAGGAACTGGAGGGTATGCCCAGGAACCAGGTGAGGAGGTTCCAGGTGATGCCGCCGGCCAGTCCGGCGAACACCACCGTCAGAGTGACGAGGTGGGTGTCCACCAGGCCGCTGGCGATGGTCGCCGCGACGCTGAGTGACAGGAATGCACCCACCAGATTGAGTGCCCCGGACAGCGCTACCGCTGTCCTGGGACCGAGGGCACCGGTGGCGATCGAGGTCGCCATCGCATTGCCCGTGTCGTGGAAACCGTTGGTGAAGTCGAAGGCCAGAGCCGTGACGACCACCAGTGCCAGCAGAGTGTCGTTGCCCACACCGGCAGTGTCCCGAGGGCAGTGCCTCGCGTCGAGGTGTCCGGACGAGGCTTCAGCCGTTCGCCGACTGCCCGTCACCTTCCGTCCATATGGGCGGACTCCCGGGCGTCGGGGCGGGAAGGTCACGGCGCCGTAACAACTGCTCCCGGGGAAGTACGTCATTAGCTGATGATTCGGGCATTTCACTCGGAGGCCCGCTGGTGCGACCGGGCCCGCCGCACTATGAATAAGGCATGCCTAACTAAGGCAAGCCTTGCTTAATAGCAGGTAAGAGGCTCGGAAGGGCACACCACATGCTCCCCACGTTTGTCATCGGACTCCGCGAGGGTCTGGAGGCCGCGCTCATCGTGGGCATCATCGCCTCCTTCCTGGCCCAGCAGGGCCGCCGGGACGCGCTGCGCAAGGTGTGGATCGGCGTCGGCATCGCCGTGGCGATCTGCGTGGTCGTGGCCGTCGCCCTGCAGGTCATCTCCAGCGACCTGCCGCAGCGGCAGCAGGAGCAGTTGGAGACCGTGATCGGCGTGATCGCGGTGCTGATGGTCAGTTACATGGTGCTGTGGATGCGGCGGCACGCCCGCGACCTGCGCGGCGACCTGGAGAGCGCGGCCGGAAAGGCGCTGGCCGACGGATCCGCCTCCGCCCTGGTGCTGATGGCCTTCCTCGCCGTGCTCCGGGAGGGCTTCGAGACCTCCGTCTTCCTGCTCGCCACCTTCAACGAGAGCAGCAACCCCTGGTACGGCGGCACCGGCGCCGCCCTCGGCATCCTGCTGGCCGTCGGCATCGGCTACGGGATCTACCGCGGCGGCGTCAAGCTGAACCTCTCCCGCTTCTTCCGGATCACCGGCGTGGTGCTGGTGCTGGTCGCGGCCGGACTGGTCGCCACCGCCGTGATGACCGCCTTCGAGGGCGGCTGGATCAACCAGGGCGCCCAGGCCTTCGACCTCTCCTGGCTGGTCCGGCCGGGCACCCCGGTCGCCTCGGTGCTGACCGGTGTGCTCGGTATCCAGCCCTACCCCACCTGGCCGATGGTCACCGGCTGGCTGGTCTATGCCGTCCCGATGGCGGCCGTGGTGCTGTGGCCGGCCAGGAAGCGCGCCAGGCCCACCCCGGCCCCCGCCACCGCCTGAGCCGGCCCCGCCCGTCCGGCTCCACTCTCCCCGTCGTGCCCCGTCTCCCCATCGTGCCCCGCAGCAGCGCGGCGTCCCCCCACAAGGAGCAACACCCGTGAATCCCCTGCCGAACCGCCGCCTGACCGCCGTGGCCCTGGCGGTGACCGTGTCCGCAACCGGCCTGCTGCTCACCGCCTGCGGCAGCAGCGGCACCGCGAAGACGAGCACGCCGTCCGCAGGGACTTCCGCCGGTGCCTCCCAGGCCGCCGCCGCCGGGCCCGCCGCCGTGGCCATCACCATCACCGACCAGGGCTGCGCCCCCTCCCCCGCCAAGATCCCGGCCGGCCCGGTCAAGTTCACCGTCACCAACAAGAACTCAGGCAAGGTCACCGAGGCCGAACTGCAGGACCACGGCAAGATGCTGGGCGAGAAGGAGAACCTCACCCCCGGTCTGTCCGGCGACTTCTCGCTCACCCTGACCGCGGGCACCTACCAGGTGTACTGCCCCGGCGCGGCCACCAGCAGCACCGACCTGGCGGTCTCCGGCAGCACCGCGCACAGTTGGAAGGACGACCCCGAGCTGGTCGCCGCGACCACCCAGTACGCCACCTGGATCGACGGCGAGGTGGCCCAACTGGTGCCCACCACCAAGGCGTTCACCAATGCGGTGCGCAGCGGCGACATCGCCGAGGCGAAGCTGCTCTACGGCGCGGCCCGGGTGCACTACGAGGCCGTCGAGCCCACCGCGGAGATCTGGGGCGACCTGGACGGCCGCATCGACGGCCGCGCGGACGACGCCGCCACCCCCGCCGACTTCACCGGCTTCCACCGGCTGGAGCAGGCGCTCTGGACCACCGACTCGCTCAAGGGGATGACCCCCGTCGCCAACCAGCTGGACACCGACGTGGCCAGCCTCTACGCCCAGGTGCAGACGGTCGCCTACCAGCCGGCCGAGATCGCCAACGGTGCCACCGACCTGGTCAACGAGATCCAGACCTCCAAGGTCACCGGTGAGGAGGAGCGCTACTCCCACATCGACCTGCTGGACTTCAAGGGCAACCTCGAGGGTGCCAACGAGGCCGTGAAGGTGCTGCTGCCGACGCTGCAGAAGAAGGACCCGCAGCTGGTGGCGACCATCGCCGAGCGCTACACCGCGACCGCGACCCTGCTCGCCAAGTACGCCGCCACCCCCGGCTACGAGAACAGCGGCTACGTCGACTACCGCACCGTCACCACCGACCAGCGCCGGGCCCTCTCGGCCGCTGTCGACGCCTACGCCGAGGCGGTCTCCAAGGTCGCCGGACAGGTCGCCTGACCATGACCTCCGAGTCCTCCGAGTCCTCCGAATCTCCTGGCTCCTCCCCTTCCTCGACCGGCGGCGGCCTCAACCGGCGCCGGGTCCTGGGCGGCATCGGCGTGGGTCTCGGCGTCGGCGCCGCAGCCGCGGCCGGCTCGCTGCTGACCCACGACAGCGACAGCAGCGGGCACGCCGCACCGGCCGCGGCCGACGCCGCCGAGGCCAGCCAGATCGTCGACTTCCGCGGGACGCACCAGGCGGGTATCGCCACCCCCGCGCAGGACCGGCTCTGCTTCGCCGCGTTCGACGTCACCACCACCGACCGCACCCAGCTCGAGGCGATGCTCGGCACCTGGACGTTCGCGGCCGAGGCGATGACCAAGGGCCGGACCGTGCCCGGCGACGCCGGGGACCTGGAGTCGCCGCCCAATGACACCGGCGAGGCGGAGGGGCTCAAGCCCGGCAACCTCACCATCACCATCGGCTACGGCGCCTCGCTCTTCGACAGCCGCTTCGGCCTGGCCGCGCGGCGTCCGACCCTGCTCAAGCCGCTGCCGCAGCTGCCCAAGGAGGATCTGGACCCGGGCAGCTCGGACGGCGACATCTGCGTCCAGGCCTGCGCCGACGACCCGCAGGTGGCCTTCCACGCCATCCGCAATCTGCGTCGCCTCGGCACCGGGGTGGTCACCCCGCGCTGGATGGAGCTCGGCTTCGGACGCACCGCGTCCACCTCCCCCGCGCAGGCGACCCCGCGCAATCTGATGGGCTTCAAGGACGGCACCCGCAATATCGACGCGCGGGACGCCGCGGTGATGGGCCAGCATGTCTGGATCGGCACCGAGGAGCCCCAGCACTGGGTGCGCGGGGGCTCGTACCTGGTCAGCCGTAAGATACGGATGCTGCTGGAGCAGTGGGACCGCGACAATCTGAACGACCAGCAGAACGTCTTCGGCCGTACCAAGGCCACGGGCGCTCCGCTGACCGGGACCAAGGAGTTCGACACTCCGAACTTCTCGGCCAAGGACGCCTCGGGCGAGACCGTCATCCCGATGGACTCCCATGTGCGGCTCGCCGCCCCGGAGAACAACCAGGGCCTGCGGATCCTGCGCCGCGGCTACTCCTACACCGACGGGATCGACCCGGTCACCGCCCAACTGGTCGGCGGTCTGTTCTTCCTCGCCTATATGAAGAGCCCGGACCAGTTCGTCACCCTGCAGCGGATCCTCGGCCGGCACGACGCGCTCAACGAGTACATCAAGCATGTCTCGGGCGGACTGTTCGTCACCCCGCCCGGACTGCCGGCCGACAAGGACTGGGGCTCTCAGCTCTTCGGCTGAGCGGGACCGGAAACCGCCCGCAGCCAGCCCCGCACCCGCTCGGCGGCTGCCTCGGCCGACTCGGCGCTGACATCCAGCGCCAGGCCGAGGTAGCCGTCCGGCCGGACCAGCAGCAGCACGTCCGCGTCGGCCGGGACCCCGTAGCTGCGGCGCAGCGCCGCCCCCGCGCCGACCACCACCCGCACCCGTTCGGGCGACCCCTCGGCCGCGGACCCCTCGGCCACGGCGACCGCCGCCCGCTCGGCGCCGGCCCCCAGCGCCAGCAGGGTCAGGTGCGTCCCCCTGAGCAGGTCGAACAGGCGCGTACCGTCGTCCAGCGACGCATCCGGCGCGCGATCCCCGGCCAGCACCGCGTCCGGGCCCGGGTCGGCCCGTTCCTCGAAGCTCAGCGGCCCCTCCCGGTAGCCGAGGTTGAGCTGGTGCAGCTGCGGATCGTCCCGGCGGTGCGCGTCCGCCGCCCCCGCGACGCCCTTGTCGTGCAGCCGGGTGCTGATCCCGAGCACATCGGCGGCCACCGGCAGCCGTTCCTGCTGGTAACTGTCGAGCAGCGCGGCCGGCGCTGCGCCCTGCACCACCGCCGCCAGCTTCCAGCCCAGGTTGTAGGCGTCCTGGACGCTGGTATTGAGGCCCTGGCCACCGGCCGGGGAGTGCACATGCGCCGCGTCGCCGGCCAGGAAGACCCGCCCCTCCCGGAAGCGCTCCGCCATCCGGATGTTCGCCCGGAACACCGAGGTCCAGGCCAGCCCGGTCACCGCCACCCTCCCCGGGCCGGCCGCGGCGTCCAGGACCTGCTGCAGCCGTGGCAGATCCAGCTCAGGGACCTCGGCCCCGGCCGCCACCGGCAGCACCAGCTGGAAGGTGTCTGTCCCGGCCAGCGGGCAGAGCGCCAGCGGGAAGGCGTTGCCCTCGGCGTCCTCGGTCTGCCAGATGTGCCAGTGGTCGCGGTCGATGCCCTCGGCCCTGATGTCCGCCAGCAGCATCCGCTCCTGCTCCCTGGTCTCGCCCGCGAAGCCGATGCCGACCAGCCGGCGCACGGTGCTGCGGCCCCCGTCCGTGCCGACCAGGTAGTCGGCCCCGGCCCACTCCCGGCCGCCCTCGACGCCGGGGCCGGCCAGCAGGGCCTTCACCCCGTCGGCGTGCTGCTCCAGGGCCAGCAGCCCGGTGCCCAGTTCCACCTCGCCGCCCAGCTGGGACAGCCGCTCCCGCAGGATCTCGCCGGTGCGCCACTGCGGCAGCATCCAGGCGTTGGGGTACGGGACCTCGGCCGAGGGCTCGCGCGGCTCGTCGATCCGCCCCTCCCACACCACCTCGTTGCCCCGGTAGGCGCGCATCGGCGGATAGGGGCCGCCGAGGGCGCGCACCCGGTCCAGCACCCCGAGATCCTCGAACACCTCCTGGGTGCGCGGTTGCAGCCCCTTGCCCCTGGACCCGGCGAAATGCCGCTCGTCCCGCTCCACCAGCCGGTACGCGACCCCTCGCCGGGCCAGCTCACAGGCCAGCACCAGACCGGCGGGCCCGGCCCCCACGATCAGCACCCCGGTGTTCCGCATGACACCCTCCCTCGTGGATGAATCATCATTCACTGAATCTGGATTCAGCCTAGCTGCTGCTAACGTCCACCGCAAGCGAACGAGGCCATCCGCACCGGAGGAGTCCCAGCGGCATGACGGGCACACGCGCGGCACGGGCCGCCGAGACCGAGTCGGCGCTCAAGGAGGCCGCCAAGCGGGTCTTCGCCAGGACCGGGTACCTGCGGGCGAAGATCACCGACATCACCTCCGAGGCGGACCGCGCCGCGGGCTCCTTCTACAGCCACTTCGACGGCAAGGAGTCCCTGCTGGAGTCGCTGCTGGCGGACATGCTGGACCAGGGCGACGAACGGGCGGCCGGCCCCGACCACAGCCCGGACTTCTCCGACCCCGCGGCCGTGCGCTGGCACGTCGACGCCTACTGGCAGTTCGTCCGGGCCAACCGGCCGGTGATCATCGCCCTGCACCAGGCGGCCATGGTCGACGAGCACTTCGCCCGGCGGCTGCGCGAGATCCTCGCCCCCAACCTGCACGACGTCGCCGAGCACCTGGAGCACGTCCGCGCGGCCGGCGGCGAGCTGCCCGGCGACCCGCTGGTGGTAGCCTCGGCGCTGATCTCGCTGATCTCCCAGTTCGCCTACAACTGGCTGGTCGAGGGCGGCGAGGAGCTGGGCCGCGAGCTCAGCGACCAGGAGGCGGTGGACACCCTCACCGGCCTGATCGTCCGCGGTATCAGCGGCGGCGGCAGCGGTCCCGGCGGGACGCCGATCAGTGTGGCCGACGGGTGACTGTGCCCCAGATCACTCATTTGCCGCGAGTGAAGCTGTAACGAATTCCAGATTTCGCCGATAATCCACTGGGCGATGCCGTAGCGCCGAGCGCGCGGCAGACCCCCGGATGCGTGTCCTGCGCAGCCTCAAGCAGGTCTTTCGAGAGGGAGGCACAGCACCGATGGTGGCTGCCGCCAAGACATCCGAGCGGGCCCGGAAAAGCGTCGTGATAGACGACGGGGACGTTTCCGCCGACATCACTAAAACTCCCGACACCGTCGTGAAGGCCGGCACCGACGAGAACCCGCAGGGGTCGTACACCGTCTCGGACGAGGACGAGGACGACGCCCCCGCGCAACTGGTCATGGTGGCGGGCGCGACCTCCGACCCGGTCAAGGACTACCTCAAGCAGATCGGCAAGGTCCCGCTCCTCAACGCCGAGCAGGAGGTCGTCCTCGCCAAGCGGATCGAGGCCGGGCTGCTCGCGCTGGCGATGATCGAGGGCGACGACGAGCTCAAGCCCACGCTGCGCCGTGAGCTGCAGATCATCGCCGAGGACGGGCACCGCGCCAAGAACCACCTGCTGGAGGCCAACCTCCGCCTGGTGGTCTCCATCGCCAAGCGCTACACCGGCCGCGGCATGCTGTTCCTGGACCTGATCCAGGAGGGCAACGTCGGCCTGATCCGCGCGGTCGAGAAGTTCGACTACACCAAGGGCTTCAAGTTCTCCACCTACGCCACCTGGTGGATCCGGCAGGCGATCACCCGCGCCATGGCCGACCAGGCCCGCACCATCCGCATCCCGGTGCACATGGTCGAGGTCATCAACAAGCTCGCCCGGGTGCAGCGCCAGCTGCTGCAGAGCCTGGGCCGGGAGGCGACGCCCGAGGAGCTGGCCAAGGAACTCGACATGACCCCGGAGAAGGTGGTCGAGGTCCAGAAGTACGGCCGCGAGCCCATCTCCCTGCACACCCCCCTGGGCGAGGAGGGCGACAGCGAGTTCGGCGACCTGATCGAGGACTCCGAGGCGGTCGTCCCGGCCGACGCGGTCAGCTTCACCATGCTCCAGGAGCAGTTGCACGGGGTGCTCGACACCCTGGCCGAGCGTGAGGCCGGTGTGGTCTCGATGCGCTTCGGCCTGACCGACGGCCAGCCCAAGACCCTGGACGAGATCGGCAAGGTCTACGGCGTGACCCGCGAGCGGATCCGCCAGATCGAGTCCAAGACCATGTCCAAGCTGCGCCACCCGTCCCGCTCCCAGGTCCTGCGCGACTACCTGGACTAGGACGCACGGCATAGGGCCACCGGCCGGGCCGGCACCACCGGGTGTCAGTTCGGCCGGGCCAGCCCCAGGTCGTAGGCGAGGATCACGGCCTGCACCCGGTCCCGCGCGCCGATCTTCGCCAGCACCCGGCCGACGTGGGTCTTCACCGTGGACTCCGACAGCACCAGCCGCTCGGCGATCTCGCCGTTGGTCCAGCCGCGGCCGATGGCGACCAGGATCTCGTGCTCGCGCTCGGTCAGCGCACGCAGCCGGGGGTCCTCGGCGCCGCCCGCCCCCTCCCCCGGCCGGTGCCCGGGCAGCCGGTGCGCATAGGTGTCGAGCAGCCGACGGGTCAGCGCCGGGGCGATCACCGCGTCCCCCGAGGCCACCGCCCTGATCCCGGCGAGCAGCTCCTCCGGCTGCGCGTCCTTGAGCAGGAACCCGCTGGCCCCGGCCCGCAGCGCGGCGTGGGCGTACTCGTCCAGGTCGAAGGTGGTCAGCACCAGGACCCGGGACCGGCCGCCGTTGGCGACGATCCGGCGGGTGGCCTCGATACCGTCCATGCCCGGCATGCGTACGTCCATCAGCGCCACGTCCGGGCGCAGCGCGGCGACCTGGCGGACCGCGTCGGTGCCGTGGCCGGCCTCGCCGACCACCTCGAAGCCCGGGGTGCTCTCCAGCAGCATCCGGAAGCCGAGCCGCTGCAGCGGCTGGTCGTCCACGATCAGCACGGTGGTCATCCGGCGCCCCCGGTTCCGTCGAGTCCTTCCAGGACCGCCTCCACCGCCCAGCCGCCGCCCGGGCGGGGCCCGGCCGTCAGCGTCCCGCCGTAGAGCGCGGCCCGCTCCCGCATCCCGGCGATCCCGCGCCCGTCCGGCGACGGCGCCGTCGGCGCGGCGGGGCCCTGGGCCGCGGGCCCGGTGTCCTCCACCCGCACCCGGGTCTCGGTGCCCTCGGCGACGACGGTGAGCCGGGCCCTGGTATCGGGCCCGGCGTGCTTCAAGGTGTTGGTCAGCGACTCCTGGACGATCCGGTAGACCGTCAGCTGCACGCCCCGGTCCAGCCGGTCCGGGTTGCCGAGGGTCCGGTAGACCACCTCGGGGCCGGCCGAGCGGACCCGTGCGCACAGCGCGTCCAGGTCGGCCACCCCCGGCTGCGGGCTCAGCTGCGGATCCTCGGCCTGCTCCGGCTCCGCCCCGCCCTCCGGCCTGGTCGACAGCACTCCCAGCATCCGCCGCAGCTCGTCCAGCGCCTGCCGTCCGGTCGCCCCGATGTGGGTCAGCGCCTCCCTGCTGCGCTCCGGCGCCACCTCCGCGGCGTAGGCGCCGCCGTCGGCGAGGCCGATGATCACCGACAGGTTGTGGCCGATGATGTCGTGCATCTCCCGGGCCACCCTGGCCCGCTCGGCGGCGGCGGCCAGCCGGCTGCGCTGGTCCCGCTCGACCTCCAGCCTGGCGGCCCGGTCCCGCAGCGCGTCCAGGTAGGCCCGGCCGATCCGTACCGCCAGGCCCAGCGCAGCGGCGGCGGTGGCCGCGCTGTACAGGAAGAACAGCGCGACCAGCCAGGACACCACCGCCGACACCCGCAGCGCCGGGAGCAGCAGCACCGCTGCCATCGCCCCGCAGGCCCAGGGCAGCCGCGCCACCCGGCCCAGCCTGGCGACGCTGTAGAAGGCGATGAACACCGCGATGTCGCTGTGCAGCCACACATTCAGCGACCACTGCAGCACAAACACCGCCGCCACCGCCGCGAGCACCGCCTCCGGGGCGCGCCGCCGCCAGAACAGCGGCAGGGTCAGCGCCAGCTGCAGCGCCACCACGGCCGGCAGCGGCATCACGCCGAACAGGACGCCCTCCCGCCGGTGGCCGTCGTGCAGCAGGTCGGGGAGAGCGAACAGCAGCAGCACCAGCAGCACCACGGCGGTGTCGAACACCCAGGGCCGGTTCCGGTCGAACTGCTGCAGCCGTCGCCCCGCGCGTGCCAGCCGGGTGACCTGGGGGTGCCCCCAGAGCGGGTCCTCGGTCGTCGTCACGCGCGCCACCTCTGTTTCGCTGCCTGCTCCCGAGTCTCTCAGGCGTCCGTGCGCATCAGCCGGTAGGCGGCGCCCGCCAGGGCCAGCACGGTCCAGCCGAGCAGCACCAGCAGGCCGGTTCCCGGGCTGAGCGTGCCCGCGGCGTGGTGCACGGCGAACATCGATCCGCCCGCGTTGCTCGGCAGGACCTGGGTGACGTCGTCCCGCCAGGAGCTGGGCAGCAGGTCGGCCAGCCCGGGGATCAGCATCAGCGAGGCCACCAGCACCGAGATGCCGCCGGCGACCGAGCGCAGCAGCGCGCCGAGCGACACCGCGATGACGCCGACCAGGGCCAGGTACAGCGCCGCGCCGAACAGGGCCCGGACCACGCCCGGGTCGGACAGGCTGACCGCGGCGGGGGTACCGGAGACGATGCCGTGGCCGAACACGAAGGCCGCGAAGACGCCGACCAGGGCGACCACGAAGGCGACCACGCCGTACACCGCGGCCTTGGACCAGAGCACCGGCAGCCGCTTGGGCACGGCGGCCAGGGTGGAGCGGATCATGCCGGTCGAGTACTCGCCCGCGGTGACCAGGACGCCGAGGACGCCCAGCGCCAGCTGGCCGAAGTTGACGCCGAACAGCGAGAGGTCGGCCGCGGTGGCAGTCTTCAGGTCCGGGTCCAGGTGGCCGCCGCCGTCCAGCGCCGACTTGTAGTGGGCCAGACTGATCAGGCCGAAGGCGATGACGAACACCAGGGCGAGACCCAGCGTGATCCAGGTCGACCGCAGCGACCAGAGCTTGGCCCACTCGGAGCGCAGCACCCGCGCCCCGGTGACCTTGTAGGCCGGACGCTCACGGCCGCCCGCGACGCCGGCCGGCGCCTCCTGCTCGATGACCGTGCTCATGCCGCGCTCCCCTGCTTCTCGTCGACCGTGGTGGTGCCGTGGTACTCGACCTCGTCCCGGGTCAGCTCCATGAACGCCTGCTCAAGCGACACCGTGCGCGGCGTCAGCTCGTACAGGGTGATGCCGTGCTCGGCCGCCCGGATCCCGATGTCACGGGCTTCCAGGCCGGTGACCAGCAGTTCCTCGGAGCCGGCCCGTCCGCTGACCTCCACCCCGGACCCGGCCAGCAGCTCGCGCAGCCGGGCCGGGTCGGCCGTGGCGACCTTGACGGTGTCGCCGCCGGCGTCCCGGACCAGGGCCTCGACCGTGGTGTCGGCGAGCAGCCGGCCCCGGCCGACCACGATCAGATGGTCCGCGACCAGCGCCATCTCGCTCATCAGGTGCGAGGAGACGAAGACCGTGCGGCCCTCCTCGGCCAGCCCGGTGAGCAGGTTGCGGATCCACAGCACGCCCTCGGGGTCGAGCCCGTTCACCGGCTCGTCCAGCATCACCGTGGCCGGGTCGCCGAGCAGCGCCGCGGCGATGCCCAGCCGCTGGCCCATGCCCAGCGAGAACGCGCCCGCGCGCTTCTTGGCGACCTTCTCGAGGCCGGTCATCCCGATCACCTCGTCGACCCGGCGGCGCGGGATGCCGTGGGTGTACGCCTGGGCCATCAGGTGGTCGAAGGCGGAGCGGCCGGGGTGGATCGACTTGGCCTCCAGCAGCGCCCCGACCTCCTGCAGCGGCGCGCTGTGCTGGGCGTAGCGGCGGCCGTTGACCGCGACCGACCCCGCGGTCGGCGCGTCCAGCCCGACGATCATGCGCATGGTGGTGGACTTCCCGGCGCCGTTGGGGCCGAGGAAGCCGGTCACGGTGCCGGGCCTGACCGTGAAGTCCAACCGGTCCACCGCCGTCTTCTCCCCGTACCGCTTGGTCAGCTGGTGCGCCTCGATCATCGCGTCTCCCCTTGCCCTGCCGCCGGACGGTGTCGTCCTGCGGTCGGTCCCACGCTAGGAGCGGGCCCGGCGCGGACCGTGGTACCCAGGACGGATCATGGGGACCGCCGTGGTACCCCGGTACTACGGCGGAGGTCCACGACGGGCGGCTGCCACGCGTACTAGGGTCGGGGCATGACTTCCGACGAGGGGCCCGTCCGGGTCGACGCGTGGATCTGGTCGGTGCGGCTCACCAAGACCCGCTCGCTGGCGGCGGCGGCCTGCAAGGCCGGACACGTCCGGGTGAACGGCGACAAGGTCAAGCCCGCCCAGGTGCTGCGCACCGGCGACGAGGTCAGGGTCCGCGAGAGCGGCGGTTACGAGCGGGTCGTGGTGGTCTCCCGGCTGGTCCGCAAGCGGCTCGGGCCGCCGGCCGCGGTGGAGTGCTACGTCGACAACAGCCCCCCGCGCCCGCCCCGCGAGGAGATCCTGCTGGTCGCCATCAGGGACCGGGGCACCGGCCGGCCGACCAAGCGCGACCGCCGCGACCTGGAACGCCTGCACGGCGGACGCTAGGAACGCCCGGCGAACTCGGTCCGGTCCGGGTACAGCGCCATCCGCTCCGGCGCGCCCTGCGCCCAGTCCCAGCCGCCGCCCGTGCCGTGGTAGCGGGGGCAGGCCAGTGACCAGGCCAGATTGCCGCTGAGCATCAGCGACCAGGCGTCCAGGTAGGCCCGCAGCCCGGCCGGGTCGCCGCCGGGCCTGCCCTGCGCCGCCGCGAGCAGCCGGGCGGCCTCGCTGAAGAACGCGTCCTCCGCCGCCGCGAGCCGCTCGCAGAGCAGGTCCACCGCCTGCTGCAGCTCAAGGCCCCGGGTGCGGCGCAGCACGCTGATCGCGTTCATCGGCTCGTCGGCGGCGTACTCCTTGCGGTAGGAGAGCAGGTCGTTGACCAGGATGGTGTGCTCGAAGCAGGCGTCCAGCAGCGCGGCGGCCGACTCCTGCTCCGGGCCGGCCCCCAAGTCGAGGTCCAGCGCCAGACCGTGCTCGATGGCCACCCCGACCAGGTCGAACGCCGCGTCGGCGCGGCGCACCGCGAGATAGCCCGGGTAGTCGCGGACCGGGGCGGCGGACTTCACCGCCGCGGTGGCGATCACCTCGGAGAAGCCCGCCACGAAGCGGGCCCAGAGCCGGTCCGGGACCCCCTGGCGGACCCGGGCCAGCGTCTGGCCCAGCAGCCGCAGGTGTGCTGACCCGCCGTCAGCGGGGGCTCCGGCCAGCACCGCCAGATAGCGGTCCGCCTGCGAGGCCTCGTCCGAGTCACCGTCCGTCGCGTCGTCCAGCAGGAACAGCACCGAGGCCGCCAGACAGATCCCGAGCAGCCGTTCGGCGTCCGCGCCGGGCAGCACCCGGCACATCAGGCTGACGCCCTCGCACTGGCCGAACAGCCGCCGCTCCTGCTCCGGCCCCAGTCCGGCCGTGCGCTCCCGGAACCAGGCGTCGTGCCGCTGCCGCAGCCGCTCCCGGTCGGGGTGGTCGCCGGGCGCGGGCAGCCGCCCGTACGGCAGCGCGAGGGTCAGCACCAGCCCGTCCTGCGGCAGCGGGGGCCGGGGGTCCACCGCCGTTGGGATCGACACCATGTCTGCACTCCCTCGCTCCGTTCGACTGCCACCGGGCTCAACGAGACCGGCGGCCCGAGGATGCGGCCGTCGCGCTCAATTCTCCGAACTCACGGCCGAATCCGGTTTGCCGGGCGGTGTACGGGTAGACGAAAGGTGCGGGCGGCCTGGGAGGCACCTCTCCCCCCTGGAACTCCTGAGTGCCGACGCAAGGAAGGGCCCCGGTATCCCCCCACCGCGGGCCCTTCCCACATTCCGTCAGCTTCCGGGGCGTCAGAGAATGGCGCCCGGCGCGTACTTGGCCGCCTCCGGGTGGGCCGCGGCCACGGCCTCGACCCGGCGGACGACCTCGGCCACCTGGCTCGCCGCCGCGCCGGTGAAGGACAGCTTGTCGGCCAGCAGCGCGTCCAGCTCGGCCCGGTCCATCGGGATCCGGTCGTCCTCGGCCAGCCGCTGGACCAGCTGGTTCTCACGGACGCCGGCCCGCATCGCCAGGGCCGAGGCCACCGCGTGCTCCTTGATCGCCTCATGCGCGGTCTCCCGGCCCACCCCGGCCCGCACCGCGCCCATCAGCACCTTGGTGGTGCCCAGGAACGGCAGGTAGCGGTCCAGCTCGGCGGCGATCACGGCCGGGAAGGCGCCGAACTCGTCCAGCACCGTCAGGAAGGTCTCGACCAGGCCGTCGAAGGCGAAGAAGGCGTCCGGCAGCGCGACCCGGCGGACCACGGAGCAGGACACGTCGCCCTCGTTCCACTGGTCGCCGCCCAGCTCGGACACCATCGAGGCGTAGCCGCGCAGCACCACCGCGAGGCCGTTGACCCGCTCGCAGGACCGGGTGTTCATCTTGTGCGGCATCGCCGAGGAGCCGACCTGGCCCTCCTTGAAGCCCTCGGTGACCAGCTCGATCCCGGCCATCAGCCGGATCGTCTTGGCCAGGCTGCCGGGCCCGGCCGCGAGCTGCACCAGCGCGGAGAGCACGTCGTAGTCCAGCGAGCGCGGGTAGACCTGGCCGACGCTGGTGAAGCCCTGCTGGAAGCCGAGGTGGCCGGCCACCCGGCGCTCCAGGTCGGCCAGCTTGTCCTGGTCGCCGCCGAGCAGGTCGAGCATGTCCTGCGAGGTGCCGACCGGGCCCTTGATCCCGCGCAGCGGGTAGCGGGCGATCAGCTCCTCGAGCCGCTGGAAGGCGACCAGGATCTCGTCCGCCGCCGAGGCGAAGCGCTTGCCGAGGGTGGTCGCCTGGGCCGCGACATTGTGCGAACGGCCGGTCATGACCAGCTCGCTGTGCTCGGCCGCCAGCGCCGCGAGCCGGACCAGCACCGCCACGGTACGGTCCCTGACGTGCTCAAGGGACTGCCGGATCTGCAGCTGCTCGACGTTCTCGGTGAGGTCGCGCGAGGTCATGCCCTTGTGGATCTGCTCGTGCCCGGCCAGCGCACTGAACTCCTCGATGCGGGCCTTCACATCGTGCCGGGTGACCCGCTCGCGTTCGGCGATGGAGGCCAGGTTCACCTGCTCCAGCACCCGCTCGTAGTCGGCGACGGCGCCCTCGGGCACATCGATCCCCAGGTCGGCCTGTGCCTTGAGGACGGCCAGCCACAGCTGCCGCTCCAGGATCACCTTGTGCTCGGGGGACCACAGTCGGGTCAGCTCGCCCGAGGCGTATCGGGCGGCAAGGACATTCGGGATGTTCGGCTTCGCGCTCACGCTGCGCAAGCCTAACAGTCCAGGTCGGAGCTGCTGCGCCCAGCCCGTGACCGTCGGCCCGCCGACCGGCTCAGCCCTCGGCGAGCACCCGCACCAGCGGGGCCAGCTCCGGCAGCGACCCGGCCGCGGCCAGCGCGCGGCCCAGCGCAGCGTCATGGGTGGGACGGGCCTCCGCCAGCCGCAGCATCCCGGCCGGGGTGACCTCGGTGTAGATGCCGCGCCGGTCGGTGGCGCAGAGGTGCCGCGACAGCAGCCCGTCCGCCTCCAGCCGGGTGACCAGCCGGGTGGTGGCGCTCTGGCTCAGCACGACGGCCTCGGCCAGCTGCTGCATCCGCATGTGCCACTCGTCCTGCCGGGACAGCACGTCGAGCACCGAGTACTCGCTGACGCTCAGCCGGTGCCCGGCCTGCAGGGCGCGCTCGATCTCGCCCTCGATCCTGGCGTGCAGCGAGGCCAGCGCACGCCAGCCCTGGGCCCGGAGCTCGACGGCGGTCTCGGGGAGTGCGGTCATCCCCCAAGATTACCGCGCGGCGGCAGGGGTCTTCAGCGCACCAGCAGTTCCAGCAGCCGCCGCGCCTCGCCCTCCGGGTCGTCGGTGAGGCCGCAGTGCACCGGGCCCGGCCGGACCACGGTGCTGCGCGGCGCCGTCAGCCAGCGGAAGCGCCGCCCCGGATCGTCCTCGGCGGCCTGCCCGGCGGCCGGGCCGCCCGCGCAGACGTCGGCGACCGCCGCCAGCGCCCGGCGCACCCCGTCCACGTCCGCGCCCGGGTCGAGCGCCAGCAGCCGGGCCTGGTCCAGGTGGATCTCCGCCCGGACCAGGCCCGCCTGGCGGCTGTAGACCAGCACCCCGGCGTTCATCCGCTCCCCGCGCTCCACCCTCGGCACCACCCGCACCAGGGCGTACTCGAACACCACCTCGGCACTCATGCGCCCACCTCCGGCAGCCAGTTCCGCGAGCCGCCGGCCCGGGCCGCCAGCTGCGCGACATACGCCTCGCGGACCTCCGCCGCCGAGGCGAACCCCGGCTCGTCCGCCAACCAGACCTCGGGCACGTCCGCCAGCACCTCCCGCAGCAGTTCCTCGGTCACCAGCCCGGCCAGGGCCGCGTCCGCCGCCGCGAGGTCGGGGGCGAAGCGCAGCAGCGCGTGGTCGGAGGCGTCGTACGGCTTGTCCACCGAAGCCGCCGCGCGCGGCCAGTGGTGATGGAAGATCAGGCTCGCGCCGTGGTCGATCAGCCACAGCTCGCCCTGACGCACCAGCAGGTTTGGGTTGCGCCAGGACCGGTCGACATTGCCGATCAGCGCGTCGAACCAGAGCACACGACCGGCCCGCAGCGGGTCCACCGGGAACGCCAGCGGGTCGAAGCCGAGTGCGCGCGGCAGGAAGGCCATCCCCAGGTTGGTCCCGCCGGAGGCCCTGACCAGCGCCTGGACCCGCTCGTCCGGCTCCCCCAGCGCGATCACCGGGTCCACCTCGACGGTCACCAGCTCCGGCACCCGCAGCCCGTCCCGCACCAGCAGCCGCCGGGCCAGACCGCCCGCGACCACCTCGGCGACCAGCGCCTTGCGCCCCTGCGCGGCCCCGGTGAACTTGGCCACGTACAGGCCGCGACCGCTGCCGCCGTCCCCGGTCCCGGCCGGGCCGCGTGCCTCGACCAGGCCCGGCAGCGAACCGCCCTCCCGAAGCGGCGTCACATACCGGACAGCCCGCAGCTCAGACAACATGGGCCCCACCCTACCGACCGTGGAACCCGCTCCGGTCCCGCTACCGAATTGGCCGACTGCGGTGGCAGAGCACTGGTGTGCGTGCCAGGGTGGCGGGCAGGAGCAGCCCGGCCCCATGACGACGCACATTTGTGAACCTGTGAGGGATGGCACCCATGGAACGACCTCGGATCCTGGTGGTCGGCGGCGGTTTCGCCGGCGTCGAGTGCGCTCGTAGGCTCGAACGCAAGCTCGTCCCCGGTGAGGCGGACATCGCCATCGTCGCGCCCTTCAGCTACGAGCTGTACCTCCCGCTGCTGCCGCAGGTGGCCGCCGGAGTGCTGACGCCGCAGTCGGTCGCGGTGTCGCTGCGGCGGATGCTGCACCGCACCCGGATCATCCCCGGCGGGGCGATCGGGGTGGACCCCAAGGCCAAGGTCTGCATCGTCCGGAAGATCACCGACGAGGTGGTCGCCGAGCACTACGACTACCTGGTGCTCGCCCCCGGCAGCATCACCCGCAGCTTCGACATCCCCGGCCTCACCGACCACGCCCGCGGTATGAAGACGCTGGCCGAGGCGGCCTTCGTACGCGACCACGTGATCAGCCAGCTGGACCTGGCCGACGCCGCGACCGACCGGGACGAGCGGATCTCCCGGCTGCAGTTCGTGGTCGTCGGCGGCGGCTACGCCGGCACCGAGACGGCGGCCTGCCTGCAGCGGGTGACCACCTCGGCGGTCAAGCGCTACCCCCGGCTGAACCCCAACCTGATCAAGTGGCACCTGATCGACATCGCCCCCAAGCTGATGCCGGAGCTCGGCGACAAGCTCGGCGCCACCGCGCTCGACGTGCTGCGCAAGCGCGGGATCGAGGTCTCGCTCGGCGTCTCGGTCGCCGAGGTCGGCGAGGAGTCGGTGACCTTCACCGACGGCCGGGTGATCCCCAGCCGGACCCTGATCTGGACCGCGGGCGTCGCCGCCAGCCCGCTGATCGCCACCCTGGACGCGGAGACCGTGCGCGGGCGGGTCGCCACCACCGCCGAGATGCGGGTGCCCCAGTTCGACGGGGTGTTCGCGCTCGGCGACGCCGCCGCGGTGCCGGACCTGGCCAAGGGCGACGGCTCGGTCTGCCCGCCCACCGCGCAGCACGCGCAGCGCCAGGGCAAGGTGGCCGCCGACAACGTGGTCGCCTCGCTGCGCAGCCAGCCGCTGAAGGAGTACTTCCACAAGGACCTCGGCCTGGTGGTGGACCTCGGCGGCGCGGACGCGGTGTCCAAGCCGATGGGCGTCGAACTGACCGGCGTCGCCGCGCAGGGCGTGGCCCGCGGCTACCACCTGATGGCGCTGCGGACCAATGTCGCCAAGGTCAGGGTGATGACCAACTGGCTGCTGAACGCGACGGCCGGCGACGACTTCGTCCGCACCGGCTTCCAGCGCGGGAAGCCGGCCACGCTGAAGGACTTCGAGTACACCGACTCGTACCTCAGCAAGGACGAGATCCGGGCCCACACCGCCGCCCTGACGGCCAAGCAGTAACGTTCCGTCCCCTGCGTGGAACTGCCCCCGCGCGGTCCTGCCCGGCGCCGGCCTCAGCCGGTGCCGGGCAGTTCCGCGTAGCGGCCGAAGCCGGAGGTCCACCAGGCCCGGCCGTCCGGGGTGACCGCGAAGCCCTCCAGGCCCGGCTGCCGCTCCAGCCAGCCCCTGGCCGCCGCGCCGCCCATGGCGAAGGCGGCGGTGGCCGCGATGTCCGCCGCCGTCAGCGAGGCGCCCACCACCGAGACCGAGGCCAGTCCGCCGCCGTCGACCGGGGCGCCGGTGTGCGGGTCGAGGATGTGCGCGCCGCGCTCGGCGCTGCCGGAGGTCGCCAGGGCGATGCCGCTGCCCCGCACCACGGTGGCGAAGGCGCCGGGGTGCAGCGGGTGCGCCACCCCGAGCTGCCAGTCGCGCTCGGGCTCGGGCCGCCCGGCGGTCTGGATGTCCCCGCCGCCGTTGACGCTGTGCCGCAGGCATCCGGCCTCCCGCAGGATCGCCGAAGCCCGTTCCACCGCCCAGCCCTTGACCACTCCGGACGGGTCGAGGCCGGCCCCGGCCCTGACGCTGAACCAGCCCCCGCTGGCCCGCTCCGCCCGCTCCCCCAGGGCCAGCACCTCGGCCACCTCGGGGTCGCAGTCGGCGAGCGCCAGCTCGCCCCGTCCCAGCCTGCTGACCTGGCTGTCGGGCCGGTAGGTGGAGAACACCGCGTCCACCCGGTGCAGCCAGCGGACCGCCTGCCGCAGTGCCTCCCGGGCCGCCGCCCCGGAGCCGCCGTCGCGGATGTCGAACGACACCACCGTCCCCATGACCGGTTCAGCGTGCCTCAGTGCATTCATCCCTCTAGTCTCCTTGCGACTGCGCGGATCGCGTACGTTAAGGACCGGGTAAGACAACGATCTTCAGAGCGGCAACCTTCGAGGGGACGACGGACGCACATGAGTGCAAGCGGTGGTAGCAAGGCGATCGTGGCGGCACTGGGGGCCAACCTGGCCATCGCGGTGGCGAAGTTCGTGGCGTTCGCCTTCAGCGGCTCGTCCTCGATGCTCGCGGAAGGCGTGCACTCGGTCGCCGACTCGGGCAACCAGGCGCTGCTGCTGCTCGGCGGAAAGCGGGCCAAGCGCGCCGCCACCGACGAGCACCCCTTCGGCTACGGCCGCGAGCGCTATGTCTACGGCTTCCTGGTCTCCATCGTGCTGTTCTCGGTCGGCGGTCTCTTCGCCCTCTACGAGGGCTACAGCAAGATCCGGCACCCGCACGAACTCGACCACTGGTACTGGCCGGTGGGCGTGCTGGTGTTCGCGATCTGCGCCGAGGGCTACTCCTTCCGCACCGCCGTGCACGAGTCCAACGAACTGCGCGGCCAGCAGAGCTGGGTGCAGTTCATCCGCCGGGCGAAGGCCCCGGAGCTGCCGATCGTGCTGCTGGAGGACTTCGGCGCGCTGATCGGCCTGGTGCTCGCCCTGTTCGGGGTGGGCCTGACGCTGGCCACCGGCGACGGCGTCTGGGACGGCGTCGGCACCGTCTGCATCGGCACCCTGCTGGTGGTCATCGCCGTGGTGCTGGGCATCGAGACCAAGAGCCTGCTGCTCGGCGAGGGCGCCGGGGCGGCCGACGTGGCCGCGATCCGCTCCGCGATCGTGGACGACGACGTGGTGACCGGTGTGATCCACATGCGCACCCTCTACCTCGGCCCCGAGGAGCTGCTGGTGGCCGCGAAGATCGCGGTGCAGCACGACGACAGCGCGACCGAGGTGGCCCGGGCCATCGACGCCGCCGAGGCCCGGATCAGGGTCGCGGTGCCGATCGCCCGGGTCATCTACCTGGAGCCCGACATCCAGCGCACCGGCCCGGCCGCAGCGACGGCCTAGGGCACCACGGTCACCGGCCAGCGGCCGGCCTTCACCAGCCGGACCGCGACCGAGCCGATGAACCGGTGCCCCGCCTTCTCGGACGCGCCGATCACCACCGCGTCGGCCTTCAGCCGGTCCGCGTGCTCGACGATGCCGCCGTAGGCGTCACCCTGGGCGGTGTGGAACTCCCACCGTATCTGCGTGCCGTGGCTGGCCCGCTCGGCCGACTCCCGGAGCTGCCGCTCCAACTCGGCCGCGGCCTCGCGCCCGGCCTGGGCCACCGCGACGCCGACCTCGGCCCCGCCCAGGGTGCCCATCGGCTGGATGTAGACCACCGCCAGCAGCGACCCCTGCCTGCGCGCCAGACCGGCCGCGTAGGCGGCGGCGCGCATGGAGGACTCGGTGCCGTCCACGCCGACCACGATCACGGCCGGCCCGTCGGTCCCCAACTCGAACATCCGGTACTCCTCAGTTCTGCTGATTTGCGGTTCTGCCAGGTGCGGCGGTCGGACTCGAAGCGTCTTCCGCGGAGGGCGCGGCGTCCAGTCCCACAGGCTCCGGCTGCGTCTCCGGCTCCGGCTCCTCGGACTGGTTCTGGGTCTCCAGCCGGGACAGGCCGACCGCGCCGAGCAGCACCAGGCCGGTGCCGAACACCTCGGGGACCAGCCACCAGCCGGTCCGCACCGACTCCGCGTAGAGGGTCACCCCGAGCGAGAGGCTGATCAGCGCGTCGCCGAGGGTCAGTGCGGGCTGGGAGGCCACCAGCGGGCCCGCCTGCATCGCGTTCTCCAGCAGGAACAGCGCGCAGACGCCGACCGCGGCGAAGGCGTAGGTCTCCCAGGAGAGGAAGAACGCGGTGACCCCGCGGTGGTCCAGGGTGTCGGTGGCCGACTTCATCAGCGCGGCGGTCAGCGCGTAGCCGATGGCCGCCGCGGTGCCCAGGAAGGCGGCGCGGGCCGGGCCGATCGGCCGCTTCAGCGCCGCGCCCGCGAGCAGCACTATGGCACCGCCGCAGCTGGCCAGCGCCAGCACCCAGAGCGCCATCGGCGGCTGCAACTCCCCGCCGCTCGGCGCGGCGGCGGCCAGCGCGGTGCCCAGGCCGACCACGATGCCGCCGACCGAGAGCCAGCCCCGGCCGGGCATCCGCTTGCGGAACACGAGCCCGGAGATCAGCAGGGCGAAGGGGAGTTCGAGGACGAAGATCGGCTGCACCACGGCCAGCGGACCGGTCACCAGGGCCAGCCCCTGGAAGATCGCCGCCATGATCACGCCGAGGATGCCGAAGGCCCACACCGGTGTCCGCAGCAGGTCCCACATCAACTGCAGCCGGAACCCGTCCGACTGCGGGACGATCAGCGCGGCCCGGCGCTGGAGTACTGTGCCCAGGGCGTTGCTCACGGCTGCGAGCACGGCGAAGACCACAGACAGCATCGCCATCGGTGTCACCGACCTCCCCCTTCCTGCTTCCCACTGTTCCGGCTGCTCCGGACCGTCCTCCGGGACGTCCCGCCGGTGATGGCGCTGCCCGGGAAGATGTTACCGGGAGTGCCTGCCCGCCAGCGGTCCGCACCGAACCCTGTCGGCCGCTGAGTACCATGACGGCATGGGTGACAGCGGGCGGCAGGGCAGGCTCGACGCGGCCGGCGCGGCGCGCGTGGCCGGTACGCTCCAGGCGCTGGCGACCCCGTCCCGGCTGATGATCCTGGCCCGGCTGCGCGAGGGGGCCTGCGCGGCGACCGAACTGGCCGCCGAGGTCGGCATGGAGCAGTCCGCCTGCTCGCACCAGCTGCGGGTGCTACGCGAACTGGGCCTGGTCACCGGCGAGCGCCGCGGCCGGAGCGTGGTGTACGCGCTCTACGACGCGCATGTGCTGGCCCTGCTGGACCAGGCGATCCACCATGTCGAGCACCTCCATCTGGAGCACTCCCGCCCGGCGCGTCCCGCGTCGGTCGGGCAGCCGTCCCTATGATGGGCTGATGCAGGCGATCACCGACTGGCTGCAGAACCTGTCCGGACCACTCGTCTACCTCGTCGTCGCGGCGCTGGTGTTCAGCGAGGACGCCTTCTTCTTCGGCTTCGTCCTGCCCGGTGAGACCGCGGTGGTGATCGGCGGGGTGATCGCCAGCGCCCACCACGGGGTGGACCTGCCGGTGCTGATGCTGGTCGTGGTGCTCGCCGCGGTGATCGGTGACTCGGTCGGCTACGAGATCGGCCGGCGCTTCGGGCCCCGGCTGCTGGCGACCGGCTTCGCCACCAAGCACAAGGACCGGGTGGAGCGCTCGCGCGCCTTTATGCGCGACCGCGGCCCGGTCGCGGTGTTCCTGGGGCGCTTCGTGGCCCTGTTCCGGGCCATGGTGCCGGCCCTGGCCGGTCTCTCCCAGCTCCCCTACCGCCGGTTCCTGCTGTTCAACGCGGCCGGCGGGCTGGTCTGGGGCGTCGGCTACACCCTGCTCGGCTATCTGGCCGGCTCCGCCTACAAGCGGGTGGCCAGCATCGCCGGCGAGGCCGCGGCGGGGGTGGTCGGCGGGATCGTGGTGGTCGCACTGATCGTCTGGGCCGTCCGCCGCCACCGCGCCGAGAACGCGGTCCCGAGCGCGGGCCCGAGTTCGAGCGAGCACACGGCCGGAGAAGGCGCCGCCGAAGAGGACTGACAACTCGTCATGTCCACCCCATTGTGCCCGGACAAGGGCTGAATCTATTCTCGCTGCGGACATACTTGTGATTCACATTCACATACATAAACTCCGAGCCGCACCGGGAGAACCATGAGATTCCGTGTCGCCGCCAGCCTCGCCGCCGTCGCGGCCACCGTGCTGGCCCTGCTCGCCCCCGCGTCCGCGTCCGCGTCCGCCACCAGCGCGCCGGGGGCCGTCCCGAAGACCGTCGTCCTGGACGGCAACCGGCTGGCGCTGACCCGGCTGCTCACCAAGGCCGGAGTGCCCGCGCTGCGCAGCGAGCTGAAGACCCTCACCACCGCGGCCGACGGCTACCTGACCCAGGGCCCCTGGTCGGTGATGGACAAGCCGCAGACCGCGCCCAGCGGCGACAAGCACGACTACATCAGCGAGGCGCCGTACTGGTGGCCCACCCAGCCGCTGACCGCGAGCAACCCCTGGGGCTGCCCCTACGTGCAGAAGGACGGGGTGCGGAACCCGGCCATCGACACCATCACCGACCACGCCGAGCGCGGCCAGCTGTTCAACGCCGTCTACGACCTCACCCTGGCCTGGTACTACACCGGGAAGCCCGCCTACGCCCAGCGCGCCGCGCTCGACCTGCGCACCTGGTTCGTGGACCCGGCGACCCGGATGAACCCCAGCCTGAACTACACCCAGTTCATCCCCTGCAAGGTGGACGGCCGGGGCATCGGCATCATCGACTTCTCGCAGCAGTTCACCGACGTCCTGGACGCCGCCGCCATCCTCGACACCGGCGCCCCCGGCTGGACCAGCGCCGACCGCACCGGCCTGACCACCTGGGACAGCCAGTTCCTGACCTGGATGCAGACCACCAAGAACGGCGCCGACGAGGCCGCCGCGACCAACAACCACGGCAGCTTCTTCGACATGCAGGAGGCCGCGCTGGCCCTCGCCACCGGGCAGAAGTCGCTGGCGAAGACCATTGTGCAGACCGCCGAGACCAAGCGCCTTGACGTCCAGCTCGCCGCCGACGGCAGCCAGCCGCTGGAGCTCGCCAGGACCACCAGCTACCACTACTCCAACTTCAACCTGCTGGCGCTGACCCGGCTGGCCCAGATCGGCCAGCACCTCGGCGTCGACCTCTGGCACTACCGGACGCCCAGCGGCGGCAACCTGCTGAAGTCGGTCGACTTCATGGTGCCCGCGGCCACCGGCGCCGCCGCCTGGACCTACCCCGAGCTCAACTTCCAGGCGTTCTCCGCCAATGACGTGATCCGCGCCGCGGCCGACCAGGGCGACCTGACCGCGATCAGGGCGGTGCCCGAGCTGTCGGCGCAGCCCGGCGGCGACATCTGGCTGCTGCGTCCGGCCGCGGAGCAGCTGGACCCGATCGGCAGCTGAGCGGGCCGGCACCCGGCTGTGGCGGGGCACCCGCGGGGGCCACGCCTCAGTGTCCTTCAGCTGTTGCTGGTGCTCTGCGTCTTCGGGTCCTCGTCGACGCTCTCGGGCTCCGCGTCCTCTGACTCTGCGTCGGGCGCGGGGTCGGCCTCGGGCTCGGGGTCGACCAGCAGCGAGTCGCCCAGCCGCTGCTGCAGCGAGGGCTCCGGCCAGTTGCGGCTGACGATCAGGAAGCCGACCGAGGCCAGGAAGAGGATCAGCGCGGTCCAGTCGTTCAGCCGGACCCCGAAGATCACATTGGCGTGGTCGGTGCGGAGCGACTCGATCCAGCCCCGGCCCACCGTGTACGCCGCCACATAGAGCGCGAACAGCCGGAAGGAGTGGAAGCTCCAGCGGCGGTCGGCGAAGAGCAGCAGGCCGCAGACGGCGAGGTCCCAGAGCGACTCGTAGAGGAAGGTCGGCTGGAACACCCCGTGCACCGCGGTGCCGTTCACCACCGTGTCGATCTTCAGGCCCCAGGGCAGCGTGGTGGCGTCGCCGTACAGCTCCTGGTTGAAGTAGTTGCCCCAGCGGCCGATGGCCTGGGCCAGGATCAGCCCCGGCGCGAGCGCGTCCGCGAAGGAGGCCAGCGGGATGCCCTTGCGGCGGCAGCCGATCCAGGCGCCGACCGCGCCCAGCGCCACCGCGCCCCAGATGCCGAGGCCGCCGTCCCAGATGTAGAGGGCCCGGATCGGCTGCTCACCGGACTCGAAGTACAGCTCGGGGTCGGTGATCAGGTGGTACAGCCGCCCGCCGACGATGCCGAAGGGCACGGCCCACAGGCAGATGTCGATGATGTCGTCGGCGCGACCGCCGAGCTTCACCCAGCGCCGCCGGGTCAGCCACATCGCGGCGGCGATCCCGGCGAGGATGCACAGCGCGTACGCGCGGATCGGCACCGGTCCGAGGTGCCAGACGCCCTGCGAGGGGCTGGGGATGTACGCGAGTTCCATCGGGGCAGATTCCCTTGAGTTCCCTGAGCGGCCGCGGGGGCCGGGAGGCCGTGTGCGGGGCCCACACTACATCCGCCCTCGCCCGGCACTCCCGCATCCGCGTGATCATGCCCGCACAAATGCGGTGGGGCCGGTACCGCGGTCACCCGCGGTACCGGCCCCGGTCCTGCCGGCAGCCGTCAGCTCACCCCGCGGTGCAGGTCAGCGTCGGTGCGGTGTTGGTGCCCGAGTAGTTGGCACCGAAGCCGAAGCTGGTGTTCCCTCCGGGGGCGATCACATTGTTGTAGGCGGCGTTGTTGGCCGTCACCGCCTTGCCGGACTGGGTGTAACTGGCGTTCCACATGTTGGAGATCGCCTGGTTGCCGGCCCAGGTCCAGGTGACCTTCCAGGACTGGGTGGCGGCCGTGCCGGTGTTGGTGACGGTGACATTGGCGTTGAAGCCCGCGCCCCAGTCACTGCTGATGCTGTAGACCGCCGTGCAGCCGCTGCTGCCGGTGCCGCCGCCGGAGCTCGCGGTGGTACCGGTCACCGCGGCGGAGGCCGCCGAGACATTGCCGGCCGCGTCCTGCGCGGTCACCGTGTAGCTGTACGCCGTGGACGCGGTCAGCCCGGTGTCCGTGTAGGTCGTCCCCGAGGTCACCGTGGCCACCTTGGTGGAGCCCCGGTACACCGCGTACCCGGTCACACCCACATTGTCGGTCGATGCCGACCAGGACAGCGACACACTGCTGCTGGTCGTCCCGGTCACGGTCAGACCCGCCGGAACCGAGGGCGGGGTGGTGTCCGTGCCGCCGCCGGAGCTCGCGGTGGTGCCGGTCACCGCGGCGGAGGCCGCCGAGACATTGCCCGCCGCGTCCTGCGCGGTCACCGTGTAGCTGTACGCGGTGGACGCGGTCAGCCCGGTGTCGGTGTAGGTCGTCCCCGAGGTCACCGTGGCCACCTTGGTGGAGCCCCGGTACACCGCGTACCCGGTCACACCCACATTGTCGGTCGACGCCGTCCAGGACAGCGAGACACTGCTGCTGGTCGTCCCGGTGACCCGCAGGCCGGTCGGGACGGACGGGGCGGTGGTGTCGGTGCCGCCGCCGGTGCTGCCCAGCGCCGGGTAGGCGTTGGCGACCAGCTGCTGGAACTGCGCGGCGAACCAGTTGCCGGCCGGGACGTCGTAACCCGGGATGGCGTCGGTCGGGTAGGTGCCGCCGTTGCCGTCCGTCTGCGTGCCATTGGGGTCGCAGTGCGGGTCGCCGTGGGTGTGCGTCCCGCTGGGGTAGTCGCCGTCGGACTCGCCCGGAGGCTTGACCCAGACATAGGCGATGATCGGGTCGCTCGCCCCGTACGGCTGGGCCGTCGGCCGGTAGCCGATGCCGGCGCCGTTGACGTTGCACCAGTCACCGCGGAACGGCCGCTGGTCGACCTTGTTCGCCGCCACATAGGCGTTCACATTGGTCGGGGTGGAGTTCAGCGCGGTCGGCCGGGCGGATCCGCCCCAGCCGTTGCGCGAGGTGTCGATGAGCATGCCCACCGAGCTCGGGAAGCCCGCCGAGACCATCGAGGCATGCATGGCCTCGTCGTAGGTGTGCTCGTCGAAGTACGGGTTGTACTGGTAGAAGTTCGCCGAGTCCAGCGGCTGGCCGCCGACCTGGAGCGTGGTGTTGGGGAGGAACGGCTCATCGGTGGGCGTGGTGTTGGCCGTGTTGCTGATGAAGCCGTCGACGCTGGCGAAGCCCGCCGTGGTGGCCTTGGCGACCTTGGCGAACTCCTGCGCCGCCGGGCCCATGTTGCTGGACCAGCCGAGCCAGCCGGAGTGGCCGATGTCCAGGTAGGTGTAGACGTTGGGGATGGCGTGCAGCTTGTTGAGCGTGTACTCGACCCCGGACTCGTAGTAGGGGGTGGCCGTGGCACAGGCCGGCTTGCTCTGGTTGGTGACCGCGTTGGGCAGCGAGTCGGGCTCGATGATGGTCGAGATCCGCAGGTTGCTGTAGGTGCTGCTGCCCAGCAGCGCCGCGATCGGGTCGACGTACTGCGACTCGTACTCGGTCAGCCCGGCCGCGGTGGCGGGGATCTCGCCGTTGGAGGCCAGGGCGGCGCAGTCGCGTCCGGGGAGGTCATAGATGACCACCTCGAACAGCACCGGGGTGGAACTGCCGGCGGCCTGGGACTCGGCCAGGTCCAGCTGGGCCTTCAGGCCCCGGTGGGTGCTGTCGCCGGCGATGGCGCCGATATGGTCCATCCAGATCGCGGTCTGACTGCTCGCCACCTTGGCCTCGGTCGTACCGGTCGTACCGCCGTCCGCACTGGCCTGGGCGTTCACCTCGGCCACGTAGTCGGGGTTGAGGTAGGGCGTGGATCCCGCATACGGGTTGGCCACATGGACGACCGCCGCGTTCGCGGACTGGGTCGCGGCGATGGGGACGAGCATGGCCGCGCCGAGGGCGGTCACGGCGGCAGCCGCTCGGAGGCGGCCCGCCGTACTGAACCTTCTCGAGCTGGCGGTGCGGGGCAGGTGCGGCACTTCACGGTCCTTTCGGGTGGGGTGGATCGTGATCACTTTCTGTGGGAATGACTGGGAGCGCTCCCAGTCATGGCAGGGGACATCCCTGCTCCCTCTTGTCTGTCCGGCATGGCAAAGCAACCTGAACGCCACGACGGACGGCGGCAACCAGTGGGAGCGCTCCCGATAGTGGGCTCGCTCCGACGGCGCGTCAAGACCTTTGACCATGAGCAGAAAAGTCAAGCTGATGGGCTGTCACGAAGCGGCCCGGTCAGCTACCTTGGCGCCTGGCAACCAGTGAGCGCACCCCACCACCAGACAGAGACGGGTGCACTCCATGCGATCCCGAACCACACTGCTCGGCATCTCCGCCGCCGCCCTCGGGCTCACCGCGGCGCTGATCCCCCTGGCAGCCTCCACCTCCGCCGCCACGGGCCCCAGCTGCAGCGTCAGCTATGCCGTCAGCAACGACTGGCAGAGCGGCTTCACCGCCGCCGTCACCATCAGCGACACCGGAACCACCGCCCTCGGCAACTGGACCCTGACCTACACCACCACCGGCAACCAGACGCTGCAGAGCGGCTGGAACGGCACCTGGTCGCAGTCCGGACGGAATGTCACGGTCACCGCGCCGAGCTGGGCCGCCAGTATCGCGGCCGGCGGCCAGTACACCACCGACGCCAACTTCGGCTATTCCGGGACGAATTCGGCCCCGACCTCGTTCGCGGTCAACGGTGTGGCCTGCGGCCCGCAGTCGACGCCGACCCCGACCCCGACGCCCACACCCACACCGACTCCGACTCCGACACCCACCCCGACGCCGACGCCCACGCCGACTCCCACCGGCACGCCCACCCCCACCGGCGCGCCGCAGCTGCACGTCTCCGGCAACAAACTGGCGGACGCCGCCGGCAGCACCGTCACCCTGCACGGGGTGAACCGCTCCGGCGCCGAGTTCGCCTGTGTCCAGGGCACCGGGATCTTCGACGGCCCGGTGGACCAGGCGTCCGTCGCCGCGATGGCGTCCTGGCACGTCAAGGCGGTCCGGGTGCCGCTGAACGAGGACTGCTGGCTGGCCGAGTCCAACGTCCAGGCCGCCTACGCGGGCAGCAACTACATCACCGCGATCAAGAACTACGTCTCGCTGCTGCACCAGAACGGCATGGTCGCCATCCTGGACCTGCACTGGACCGACGGCGTCTACACCGGCAACTCCTCCGCCTGCACCAGCGCCACCGCGACCTGCCAGAAGCCGATGCCGGACGCCGCCGGGGCGATCCCGTTCTGGACCTCGGTCGCCAACACCTTCAAGGGTGACGACTCCACCGTCTTCGACCTCTTCAACGAGCCCTACCCGGACCGGGCCACCAGCACCGCCGCCCAGGCCTGGACCTGCTGGCGCGACGGCGGCAGCTGCCCCGGCATCAGCTACCAGGTGGCCGGCATGCAGTCGATGGTCAACGCGGTGCGCGGCACCGGGGCCGACAATGTGCTGATGCTCGGCGGCCTCGCCTACTCCAACGACCTCACCCAGTGGCTGGCCTACGAGCCGACCGACCCGGACCACAACCTGGTCGCCTCCTGGCACTCCTACAACTTCAACACCTGCGGCAACAGCTCCTGCTGGACCAGCCAGATCGCACCGGTGATCGCCAAGGTCCCGCTGGTGACCGGTGAGCTCGGCGAGAACGACTGCGCCCACGGCTACCTGGACTCGCTGCTCCCCTGGCTGGACAGCCAGGGCGCCTCGTACCTGGCCTGGACCTGGAACACCTGGGACTGCAGCTCGGGGCCGTCCCTGATCAGCAGCTACGACGGAACCGCCACCGCCTACGGCGCGGGCTTCAAGGCGCACCTGGCCACGCTCGGCTGACGCCCCCAGGCGGCGGACCTGCCTGGACGGACATCGTCCCACCACGGGATCATCGGGGGATGACGCGTCCGCCAGGCAGGTTCATCCGACAGTTCCGCCTCGACGCCGTGGACGCCTCCCGGACCGGCGGCTACCCCTTCGCCCTGCCCGCCGTCGCCGGGCTGGCCCGGTCCGGCGGGGTCGTCCTCGGGCCGGGGGTGACCTTCCTGGTCGGCGAGAACGGCACCGGCAAGTCCACCCTGGTCGAGGCGGTCGCCGTGGCCGCCGGGTTCAACCCGGAGGGCGGCAGCAGGAACTTCCGCTTCGCCACCCGAGCCAGCGAGTCACCGCTCGGCGAGCACCTCCGACTGACCTGGGGCGTCCACAAACCACGCACCGAGTTCTTTCTGCGGGCCGAGTCGTACTACAACGTCGCCAGCGAGATCGAGCGGCTCGACCGCGAGGGCGGCGGATTCGGCCGGCCGCTGCTCGACTCCTACGGCGGCGTCTCACCGCACGAGCGCTCGCACGGCGAGTCCTTCCTCGACCTGGCGGTCAACCGCTTCGGCCCCGAGGGCCTCTACCTGCTGGACGAGCCGGAGGCGGCGCTGTCGGTGCGCGGCTGCCTGGCCCTGCTGTCCCGGATGCACGAGCTGGTCGCCCAGGGCAGCCAACTGCTGGTCGCCACCCACTCCCCGGTCCTGCTGGCGCTGCCCGGCGCCACCATCCTGGAGATCGGCGACGATGGCTCGATCGAGCGGGTGGACTTCGACCAGGCCCTGCCGGTACGCCTCACCCGTGAATTCCTGGCGGCCCCGGACCGCTTCCTGCGCTCCCTGCTCGAATCCTGAGCGGACCGGATCGTTGCTGTGCGATCCTGCGCTGGAGAGTGGTCCGGAGCACCGGACCGGTTTTTCACGGGGGATCAGATGACGGGTACCAGGCCTCGGCGGATACTGCTCGGCTGTCTCGCCGCAGCGATGGCGCTGAGCGGCTGCAGTTCGCACACTCACTCGCACGCCTCCGCGCCGACACACCGGGCGATCCACGCCCCCGCGTCGGCCGCCCCGGTCGCCTACGCCGGGTGGCACGACCCCGCAGCGGCTCTGGGCGGTGACAAGGTGCTGGTCAGCACCGGGAAGCAGACCGGCGGACGGCAGCAGGACCTGCCGAAGAAGATCGCGCCGGGCACGATCGAGGTGTCCATGGAGTGCGAGGGCGTCGGCCGCGTGACGGTCGACACCGGATTCGTCACCTACACCGCCGATTGCTCAGCCCGTCCGAGCGGACAGGTCGACATCCACACGTCGCCCGACGCGCAGGCCTCGGCCCGGCTCAGCGTCACCGCCGACTCCGGGGTGACCTGGGCGGTCGCGGTCGGCTGGAACCCGTCCCAGGACAACCCGCAGCAGTGACGGGGCCTCAGGGCCTGTCGCCCCGCGCGGCGCGGCGGGTGAGGCCGGTGGCCAGCAGGTCCGTGAGGAAGGCGAAGCTGGCGTCGAGGTCGGTGGGCAGCTGGTAGCCCTGGCCGAGTTCGAGGGCGACGAAGCCGACGATGGTGGCCCGCAGCACCCTGACCGCGTGGATCAGGTCGTCCCCTTCGAGGCCGTAGCCGCGGACGGTGGCGAAGGCGATCTCCACCAGCCGGCCGGCGGCGGCCTCCACCTCGTCGCTGTGGGAGCCGCCGCCGACCGGGGCCTCTATCAGCGCGTGGCGGTGCGGGTACTCGGCGGCGTAGCCGCGGAACGCGCCGAGGAAGGCCCGCAGGGCGTCGTCCCCGGCCAGGCCCATCACCGCGGAGCCGATCCGGTCGGACGCCTGCTCCAGGACCTGAACGGTCATCAGCGCGCGGAGGTCGTCGAGGCTGCGTACGTGCTTGTAGAGCGAAGGCGGGGCGACCCCGGCGCGCTCGGCGACGGCCTTGAGGGTCAGTCCGCCGGGGCCGGCGTCGTCCAGCACCTCCAGCGCGTACCTGGTCACGATCGTCGGGGTCAGTCCTGCCCTCGCCATCGGGCCGCCCTCACTTCGCCGCAGCGGGAGACTGCGGGTCGAAACCCAGGATAAGGTCTCTGACCTGCTCGGGAGCATCCACCTGGGGGTGGTGGCCGCCGCCGTCCAGCAGTTCGACCGGGGCGCCGAGCTGCTCGCCGACCCAGTTCGCCTCGGCCACGGCGTCGGGGAAGTCCTTGTCGGCGGTGCCCATGAGCACCAGCACCGGCACTCCGGAGCCCTTCGCCGCGGGCAGCTTCGCCTCGGCCGGGCTGTGGGTGCCGCCGCACATCTGGGCGTAGGCCTTGGTGCGACCGGGCTCCTTGAGGTTCGCCTTCACCGCGGCCAGGTACTCGGCGTAGTCGGCGGGGCGCTTCGGGAACATGTTCGGCCACCAGGCGAACCAGACCGGCCGGGTCAGCAGCGGACGGCTGATCAGGAAGGTGGCGATCCTCCCGGTCAGATTGGCCGGCGCGTCGCGGACGAAGGCGCCGGCCAGCACCACGCCGCGCAGCAGTTCGGGGTGGTCGGCGGCCACGTGCACGGCGGAGGCGGCGGAGTAGCTGTTGCCGTAGAGCAGCGCGGGTCCGGCGTCCAGGTGCTGGAGCAGGGCGGCCAGGTCCCGGCCGGTGGCCTCGGAGCTGTACTCCGCCCAGCCGGTGTCGGACTCGCCCATGCCGCGGTAGTCGGTGGTGACCACCCGGTAGCCGGCCGCGAGCAGCAGCGGGGTGAGGAAGCGGAAGGTGGCACGGACGTCGCCCATGCCGGGGGCCAGCAGGGCGAGCGGCCCGGTGCCCTGGTCGTCGTAGGCGATGCGGCCGGTGCTGCCGTCGGCGCGGGGGATCTCCAGGAACTGGGTGGTGCTGCTCATGATGGCCTCCGGGGTGCGGGACTGCGTTGCTGAGTCCCGATAGCCATAAAGCTAATGCGATTAGCTTTGACTGTCAATCGACCCGGCGCAGCCGCCAGTCAGCGCGGCCCCCAGTCAGCGCAGCCGCCAGGGAGTGCGCACACCCGAGGCGAAGGCGGCCTGCCCCTCGGCCAGGGAGGCGGGGTCGTTGCCCAGCTGGACCAGGGTCTTGCCCACCTCCAGCGCCTGCCGGTAGCCCAGCTCCTGGGCGTACCAGACGGCGCGCAGGGTGGCCTGGACCGCGAGCGGCGGCTGCGAGGCGATGGCGGTGGCCACCCGCCAGGCGGCGTCCAGCAGTTGGGCCGCCGGGACCACCTCCTGGACCAGGCCGATCTGATGGGCCCGCTGCGCGGACAGCCGCTCGTACGCGCCGGTGAGCTGCATCCGCATCACCTCGCCGAGCGGCATCCGCTGCAGCATCGCCATGGACTCGAAGACCGAGGCCATGCCGTAGCTGGTGTGCGGGTCGAAGAAGGTGGCGTGGTCGGCGGCGATGATGAACTCCACCTGTCCGAGCAGGTAGAACGCACCGCCGCAGGCCATGCCGTTGACGGCGGCGACAACCGGCTTCCAGAGGTCGCCCGCGGTCTTGGGGCTGATCCAGTCACCCGGGTCGTCGAAGTGCAGCGGGGTGCCGCCGCGGGTGCCGATCGGCAGGTCGGGGTCGTCCAGCGCGGTGCGGTCGACGCCGGTGCAGAAGGCGCGGTCGCCCGCGCCGGTGAGCACGACCGCGCGGACCTCGTCGTCCTCGCGCAAGTCGCGCCACAGGGTGCGGAGTTCGCGCATCATCGCCAGGTCGAAGGCGTTGTGGACCTCCGGCCGGTCCAGGGTGACCTGGGCGACGTGGTCGCGCAGTTCGTAGCGCAGGGTCGTGAACGGCACGGGGGCCTCCGGTCGTGGCTGCTGCACGGGTCTGGCCGCACGGGTCTGGCGGATAGAATCAGAACACGTTCTACTTGGTTGCCGGGGCAGAGGGAAGAGCGAAGGGCGAAGGGGCGGGGATGCGCGAACAGCGGCACAGCCGGCGGGTGATGATGGACCCGGAGCAGCGGGACGCGTTCCTGCGCGGGCAGCGGACCTGCCGGATCGCCACGGTCTCGGCGGACGGGCGGCCGCATGTGACGCCGCTGTGGTTCGTCTGGGACGGGTCCGCGCTCTGGCTCTACTCGATCACCAGGAGCCGGCGCTGGGCCGAGTTGCAGCACGACCCCCGGGTGGCCGTCGTGGTCGACGCCGGCGAGGAGTACGGGGAGCTCCGCGGGGTGGAGCTGACCGGCAGCGTGCGGCAGGTGGCCGAGGTGCCGCGGACCGGGCTCCCGTACCGGGGAGCGGCCGACCTGGCCGGGGCGGAGAAGCTCTTCGCGGAGAAGTACGGGTTCGGCGAGGTGATGTTCCACGACGGGCGGCACGCCTGGCTGCGACTGGACCCGGACACCCTCACCAGCTGGGACTTCGCCAGACTCAGCGGCGACTTCACAAGGTAACGCAGGTCACAGCGGTTTCAGCGGTTTCCGTGCCGCGGTCTGAAACGATGTCAGCATGGACGAAGCAGTGCAGGCCGACCATCCCGACGCGGCCGGGGTGATCTCCGGCTTCGTGGATCTGCTGCGGTTGGACGACATCGACCTCAACCTGTTCCGCGGCTGGTGCCACGCGGGCGCGCCGCTGCGGGCCTTCGGCGGCCAGGTCGCGGCGCAGGCCCTGGTCGCGGCCGGGCGGACGGTGGAACCGGGACGGCTGGTGCACTCGCTGCACAGCTACTTCATGCGCCCCGGCGATCCGCGCCGCCCGCTGGTCTACGAGGTGGAGCGGCTGCGCGACGGTCATTCCTACACCACCCGCCGGGTGACCGCGATCCAGCGCGGGGAGGCGGTGTTCACCCTGTCCGCCTCGTTCAAGAAGCCGGAGCCGGGGCCGGACCGGCAGCGGGCCATGCCGGTGCTGCCCGACCCGGAGCGGCTGCCCGACCCCTATGCGGACTGGGCCAAGGCCGGCAGCACCGACCCGGAGAACTACTGGGCCTCCACCGGCCGGCTGACCCTGGAGATGCGCACCGTGCCGCCGGGCTCCGAGGGGCTCCCCGGGCGGGCCGCGGGGGTGGAGGAGCAGTTCGTCTGGCTGAAGTCGGCGTCCAAGCTGCCCGCGGACGATCCGCTGCTGCATGTGTGCGCGCTGGCCTACCTGTCGGACCTGACGCTGGCCTCGACCGCCGCGCTGCACCTGCAGCTGCCCCGCTCCCGGCGCACCGGGCCGCCGACGGTCAGCCTGGCCTCGCTGGACCACGCGATGTGGTTCCACCGGCCGTTCCGGGCGGACGAGTGGCTGCTGTTCGCGCAGCGCAGCCCCACCTCCTCGGACGGACGGGGGCTGGCGCACGGCGAGTTCTACACCCGGGAGGGGCTGCTGGTGGCCTCTGTGGTGCAGGAGGCGCTGATCAGGGAGAAGCGGCAGCACTGACCCGGCACCGACCCGGCCGGGAGCTGGACCGGGTCGGTCCGTGGCCTGAATCCTGCGGCACACTGAACCCTTCGGCGGCGGAACGCGTACAAAGGCTTTGACAGAGGACGGGCGAAACTCTCGCCCCTCCCCCCTCAGCTCTGCCGGGAGTAGACATGTCCGACGAAGCGCCCCGCGTCATCACCCACCCCCGCCGTACCGTCCTCGCCGGAGTGGGAGTCGCCGGAATCGGTGTCGCGCTCACCGCCTGCGGTTCGAGCGGGGGCAGCACGACCGCCGCGGCACCGACCGACCAGGCGTCACCGAGCGCGGCCGACTCGGCCCCGTCCACGGCGCCGGCCCCGGCCGGCAGCGCCGCCGGCGGCGGCGGAACCGCGCTCGGGGCCACCTCCGAGGTGCCGGTCGGCGGCGGCAAGGTGTTCACCGCCGAGAAGGTCGTGGTGACCCAGCCGAAGGCCGGCGAGTTCAAGGCGTTCACAGCGGTCTGTACGCATATGGGCTGCACCGTCGGAAGTGTCTCCGGCGGCACCATCAACTGCCCCTGCCACGGCAGCCAGTACCACATCACCGACGGCACGGTGGCCCGCGGTCCGGCCCCGTCCCCGCTGGCGCCGGAGACCATCAGCGTGGCGAACGGGGAGATCACGCTCTCCTCCTGACCCTCCCGCTGACCGCTCCGCCAGGGAACGAGAACACCGTTTCACCGGTGTGGACCGGCATGTCAGGTCCACACCGGTATGGTGATCTGATCCGGTGTCATACACCTGCAACACCGTTCCCGGTACCATGGCGGGGTGTCCAAGGTAGACCTGTCCCCACGGCCGGTCGAGGCTATGTCTCCCCGCCAATTGGAACGCCGCAAACACCTGATCAGAGCCGCGATCGATCTGGTCGCCGAGATCGGCGTCGAGCGCGTACAGATGAAACAGGTGAGCGAACGCTCAGGGGTCGCCCTCGGGACGACCTACCGGTACTTCTCCTCCAAGGACCATCTGCTCGCCGCCGCCGTGTCCGACTGGCGGGGCATGCTGATGAGCGACCTGGCCGCCGAACTGCGCGCGACCTCCGCGCCGCTCGGCGGCACCGAGCGGGTGGTCAGATTTGTGCACCGGGGCATGCGGGCCTTCCAGCGGCAGCCGCACCTCGCCCATCTGCTGGTGGCGGTGACCGTCTCCACCGACCCGTTCGCCAGCGAGGCGGTGGACGCGATGGCCAACGCCGGACGCGCCTCGCTGCTGGCGGTGATGCCGGAGGTGCCGCTCGCGGCGCGCAGCGTGCTGCCGCACATCATCGACTCCGCCTGGCAGAGCGAGCTGGTGGCCTGGGTGACCGGGCGCAGCACGCTCGGCGACGCCTATCTGCGGCTGGAGGAGGTGATCCGGCTGGTGCTGGCCCCGTACAGCACGGTCGCCGCGGTCGCCGTGGGGTCGCCGGTCAGCGCTCCGGGCTGAGCAGCTCGGTGCGCCCGTGCTCGGCGAAGCGGGCGTGCAGCTTCTCCACGTCCTGGGCGGTGAGCGGCCGGTACCCGGCCGAGGTCGCGCGCGCCGCGCCGTAGGGCCGCCAGAGCACCAGGTCGCCGGACAGCGACCAGCGGGCCGCCCGCAGTTCCGCCTTGGCGGTCTTGTGGGTCGCGGTGGCGGGCATGGTCCGGACGAAGCGGACGAAGCGCGGGGGCATCTTGGTGCCCAGGTCGGGCTGGGCGGCGAGGAACTCCGCGAGCGCGGCGGCCAGGGCGGGGGCGTCGGCGGGCCCGGCGGAGTGCCCGGGGCGGAGCTGTACCGCGGCCATCACCTGGTCCCCCGCCACCGGGTCGGGGACGGCGTAGACCGCGACCGCCTCGGCGGCGTCCCAGCGGCCGAGGATGTTCTCGATGTCGGCCACGGCCAGGTTCTCGCTGTCCACCCGGAGCCAGTCGGCGCTGCGCCCGGCGAAGCGGAACCAGCCCTCGGCGTCGCGGTGGAACAGGTCGCCGGTCCAGTACCAGCCGTCGCGGGTACGGGCCGCGCCCGCCTCGGGGTTGCGCCAGTAGCCCTCGAAGCCGGCCCGGGCGGTGCGGTTGACCAGTTCGCCGATCGCCTCGGCGCCGTTGACCAGGCGGCCGGTGGCGTCGAAGCGGGAGCGCGGGCACTCGGCCCCGGTCTCCGGGTCCACCACGGCCAGGTCGTCACCGGGGCCCGAACCGGCCCGGCCGACCGCGCCGGGCGGGGCGGCCGGGTCCTGCCGCAGGTTGCAGCCGCCCTCGGAGGAGCCGTAGCCCTCGACCAGGCGGCAGCCGAAGCGCCGCTGGAAGCGGTCGGCGTCCACCGCCCCGGCCTCGGTGCCGAAGCCGAGCCGCAGCGGGCTCTCGGCGTCGTCCGGGCGCGGGTCGGTGGCCAGGACGTAGGAGACGGCGCGGCCGACATAGGTGAAGTATCCGGCCCGGTAGCGGCGCACATCGTCCAGGAAGTGCGAGGCGGAGAAGCTGCGGCGGAGCGCGACCGTGCCGCCGGCCAGCAGCATCGGGGCCCACAGGGCCATGGTGGCGTTGCCGTGGAACAGCGGCATGCAGGCGTAGCCGGTGTCCTCGGCGGTCAGTCCGAACATCTGGCACAGCTTCTCCCCGGCCCGGGCCAGCCGCCGCTGGCTGCAGATGACCGCCTTCGGGGCACCGGTGCTGCCGGAGGTGAAGGTGAGCAGGATCCGGGTCTCCGGCGCGGGCGGCAGGGCCGGCGCGGCGGCGTCCAGGTGGTCGGCGAGCAGGGCGGAGTAGTCGGGGCTGTCGCTGTCGAGCACCGGCATCGGCAGGCCGAGGCCGTCCAGCAGCGGGCGCCGGGCCGCCTCGGTGACCACCAGGGCGCAGTCGGTGTGCTGGATGTCGCGGCGCAGGTCCGGGCCGCGGCGGGTGGGGTTGATGCCGACCGCGGTGGCCCCGGCGAGGGCGCAGGCCTGGAGCCAGTAGACGTACTCGGGGGTGTTGTCCAGCAGCAGGCCGACATGGGGCCGCACGTCGGGGTGGCGCCGGCGCCGGTCGGCGAGCAGCGCGGTGACCAGCGCGGCCCGGGCGCAGGCGGCGCGGAACACCTCGTCGTGGCTTCGGGTGAAGCCCTCGCCGACCAGGCCGGGCCGGTGCCGGCCGCGTTGCGCCAGGATCGCCCCGACCAGAGTCGCCTGCCGCTCGGTTCCAGGCATCACGGTCCACCCCGTCCACCGCTTCTGACGCTCCGTCAGTTCATAGCGTTGATACCGCTACGGGGACGAGGGCACAAGGGGAACGGCTGAGCCGGTCCCGCTCACGCTTCCGGCTTGGCGCCCCAGGCGAGGTGGAGGATGGCGAGGTCGTCGGCGTGGCGGCCGGCGTTGAGCCGCTGGGTGGTGCGGACCAGGTGGTCGAGCAGCGGTTCGGCGGCGCGGTCGCGGGCCCCGTCCACGAGTCGGACCAGTCCGGCGGTGCCCAGGCGGTGGTCGCCGAGGCCGTCGTAGCCCTCGATCAGGCCGTCGGTGAAGAGCATCAGCGCCCCCGCCTCGGGCAGGCGCAGCCCGCTGGCGTTCCAGCTGCGGCCACCGGGCAGCAGGCCGAGCGCGATGCCGTGCCGCACCTCCGGGGGCCGGGCCCCGGCGGAGTCGATGAGCAGCGGCTCGTGGTGCCCGGCGTGGTAGAGCACCGCGGAGCGCGCGGCCGGGTCCAGGGTGACGGTGGAGCAGGTGGCGAACATCTCGCTGCGCGGGCGCTCCGCGATCAGTACCTGTTCCAGCAGGTCCAGCAGGTCCACGCCGCGGTGCCCGGCCAGGATCAGGGCCCGCCAGGCGATCCGCAGGCAGACGCCGAGCGCGGCCTCGTCCGGACCGTGTCCGCTGACGTCGCCGATCACCGCGTGCACGATGCCGTCCGCGGTCTGCACCACATCGAGGAAGTCGCCGCCGAGCAGCGCCCGTTCGCGGCCGGGCAGGTAGCGGCTGGTCGGCACGACCGCGTCGGTCCGCAGCAGCGGGGCGGGCAGCAGCCCGCGCTCGAGCCGGGCGTTCTCCCGGGCGTGGATCCGGTTCTCGCGCAGTTCGGCGCTGGCCCGCTCGGCGTTCTTGCGGTGCACCGCGTAGCGCAGCACCCGCTGCAGCAGTTCCGGTCCGACCGATCCCTTGACCAGGTAGTCCTGGGCCCCGTTGGCCACCGCCAGGGCGCCGGCCCGGGATTCGGCGAGGCCGGTGAGGACGATCACGGCGGCGCCGGGGCAGGCCTCCTCCACGGTGCGGACCGCCCTGATCCCTGAGGCGTCGGGCAGGTGCAGGTCGAGCAGGACGCAGTCGGGGGCGGTCCTGGCCAGCTCGGCCAGGGCCTCGGCCATGGTCTGCTTCCAGCTCAGGGTGTGGGCGATGTCGGTGTCCCGGAGGAGTTCCTCGACCAGCAGGGCGTCCCCGGGGTCGTCCTCGACCAGCAGGATGCTGTAGTTCTCGGCGTCGCTGCCGGGGGTGCGGATCGGTGTGGTGAGGGCGTCGGAACTCATGGCTGCGGCTCCGCGGCGCCGGTGAGCTCGGCGGTGGCGGCGACCAGGGACGCCGGCGGTTCCAGCGGCAGGGTGAAGCTGATCCGGGTGCCGGAGGCGCGGTCGGGGTCGACCTCGATGGTGCCGCCGTGGTACTCGACGATCTTCTTGCACATGGCCAGTCCGATGCCGTTGCCGGGATAGGCGTCACGGGTGTGCAGCCGCTGGAAGATCACGAACACCCGGTCCGCGTACTCGGGGCTGATGCCGATGCCGTTGTCGGTGACCGCGAACCGCCACAGGTCCTCGCCGCGCTCGGCGGAGACGTGGATCCGCGGCGGGCGGTCCGGGGCGCGGAACTTGATCGCGTTGGTGATCAGGTTCTGCAGCAGCATCCCCATCTGGGTGGGGTCCACGGTCAGGGTGGGCAGCGGGTCGTGGGTGATCTCGGCGCCGGACTCCTCGACCGCGAGGGCGACCGCGTCCAGGGTCCGGTCCAGGATCTCGCCGAGGTCCACCGCGGCGTAGGAGGTGTTGACCCGGCCCACCCGGGAGAACGCCAGCAGGTCGTTGATCAGGGTCTGCATCCGGTTGGCGCCGTCCACCGCGAAGGCGATGTACTGGTCGGCGCGCTCGTCCAGCTTGTCCGCGTAGCGGCGCTGCAGCAGCTGGCAGAAGCTGGCGACCTTGCGCAGCGGCTCCTGCAGGTCGTGCGAGGCCACGTAGGCGAACTGCTCCAGTTCCGCGTTGGACCGGCGCAGGTCCGCGGCCTGGTCGTCGAGCAGTTGCCGGGCCCGGTCGGCGAAGACCAGTTCCTCGGCCAGCCGCCTGCGCATGCCCTCGACGTCGGCGGCGAGCAGCCTGAGGTCGGCCGGGCCGGTGGCGGCGTCGACCGGGTGCTCGAAGTCGCCGCCGCTGACCCGGCGGACGTCCTCGGACAGCACCTCCAGCGGGGTGGTGACGCCGCGTCGGAGGCCCTCGAAGACCAGGGCGGCGAGCAGCAGGATGACCACGGCGATGGCGGTGAAGATCCAGCTGCGCAGGGTGTCGATCCGGTCCAGGGAGGCGCGGGCGGTGTCGCGCTCCTGCTGGAGGTGCTTCTGCTGGACCGCCGCCGCGGTGCGGATGGCGTCGAACTCGGCCTTGCCCCGATCGGCCGTCAGCACGGCCAGCGGCACCGCCTTCCCGGCCGGGGCCGCGGCGACCGGACGGGCCACCGTGGCCTGCCAGCTCTCGGCCCGGGCCAGCACCTGGTCCAGGTCGGCGGTGGCGGTGCGGTCGTGCGCGAGCAGGACGCGGAGCCTGGCCACGGCGTCCTTCTGGTCGGCCAGCCCCTCGGTGTAGGGCTTCAGGAAGTCCGTCTGTCCGCTCAGGCCGTAGCCGCGGACCCCGGTCTCCTGGTTGATCAGGGCCCCCTCCAGCCGGACCGCCTCGATCAGCGCGGGAGAACTGTGGTCGACCATGGTCGAGGTCTCCGAGGACGCCTGCTGCAGCACCCAGCCGCCGAGGCTGCCGAGGACCAGCAGGACCACGAGGGCGGTGAGCACCCCGGTACGCAGCCACTGGCGCGTGGTCCAGCGGCGCCAGGGGCGCTGCTGCTCAGTAGTGGCGCGGACTGCCACGTCCGTGACCTCTCTCCCGGTCTCGCCCGTGATCCGCGTCCGGTGCGGCGGGCGGGGGACACCCTACCCCGGCACCGACAACCTCTGTTGTCCACGGGTGGGGTCACCGCATAGTCTTCAGCCATGTCCGGCACCCCGCGCACCCTTGTGCTCTCCGAAGAAGAGATGGCGGCGATCGCCGACGCGGCCGTCGCCGACCTGGCCAGGAGGCTGGCCGACCGGGCCTTCCGCCCGCTGTACGACGCGGGCACCGCCGGCCACGACACCGTCAGCCACGAGATCGTCGACGGCGAGGCACTGGCCCGGCTGCACGCCCTGGTGCAGCTGCAGCGGGCGGTGGAACGCCAGAAGGACCGGGCCGCCGAGCTCGCGGTGCGGGCCGGAGCCGGCTACCCCCAGCTCGGCCAGGCCTGCGCGATGAGCCGCCAGGGCGCCCGTCGGCGCTGGCCGGGACTGGTCACCACCGGCGGTGCCCCCGCCACCCGCAGGACCGTTTCCCCCACGCAGCACCCCGCCCCGATCGACCGGAGCCACTGATGGCCGCTCTCGCCCCCGCCCGCCCCCGCGACATCCTGCTGGTCGAGGACGACGCCGCCGACGCCATGCTGATCGAGGAGGCCCTGCTGCAGCTCGGCGCGGCCCGGACGATCACCCTGGTCCAGGACGGCGTCGAGGCCCTGGAACATCTGCGCGACCCGGACCTGGCCGTCCCCGACGTGATCGTGCTGGACCTCAACATGCCGCGGATGAACGGCAAGGAGCTGCTCGCGGTGCTCAAGGAGGACCCCCAGCTGAAGGTCGTCCCGGTGGTGGTGCTGACCACCTCCAGCTCCCCCGGCGACGTGTCCGACGCGTATCGGCGGCATGCCAACGCCTACATCACCAAGCCGGTGAACCTGGACGAGTTCATCCATGCGGTGCAGAGCATCGACGCCTTCTTCCTGGACACGGTGACCGCGAACCCGCGCGACGACGCCTGAGGACGCCGGGGCCGTGCGGAGCGGCATTACAGAGACGTAACACGGTGGTGCACCTGGGAGGTCCTCGGGTGCGCCACTGTTGCGTATACCGATGGTTGAACGGCCGAACCCGGGGCAGACGCTCTCCCGGCCCACTGGCCCCAGGTTTCCCGAGCAGGATGGGTGAGCACAGTTGACGACGCACTATGAACTGACCTTCCCGGTGTCGGCTCTCGACCGGACCCCGGCCACCGCGGTGATCGTGCGCCGCACCGCCGCGCAGGGCCCGGGCGGGCACCCGATCTACAGCGACGAGACCGGCGCCGTCCGGGCCGAGATCAGCGACCGGGGCGAGTGCCGCGTGCTCGCGACCGGCGTGCGGCAGCGCCCCCGCCGCCCGATCAGCTGCCGTCCGCTGCCGTCGGAGGACAGCGCCGTCGCGGCCTGAGCAGGTCCCCTTCCCCGGTCCGGTCCCGCTGAGCGGGCCGGACCGCTTTGGCATGCGCAACACCGGGCGGAGCCGGGCACGGTGGGTGATACGCGTGTGACCCGTGTGGTCCATGACCGGTTTATGAGCAATAAAGAAGGTAAGCAGAAGGGAACAGACCACAGGAGGGACGGTTCCGATGGACGCGTACACGGTCTCGGCCGAGTTCTACGACGTGCTGCAGGGACGGGACGAGCGGGAGCGGGCCGAGAGGCTGTTCGCCTCCCCCGCGCGGCGGGCCCGCAGCGGGATCGTCGAGGTCGGGGCCGGGTCCGGTCTGGTGACCCAGGTGCTGGCGCGGGCGGCCACCGTGCCGGTGCACGCCATCGAGCCGAATCCGGCGATGCGGGCGCTGCTGATGTCCCGGCTGGCCGCCGCGCCCACCGAGCACCGGGCCCGGGTCACCGTCCACCCCGAGCGGGTGCAGGAGCTGTGGCCGAGGCAGGACGTGCCGCAGGCGGACCTGGCCGTGTGCAGCAACGTCATCGCCACGCTGGACCCGGGCCAGCGCCACGGCACCTGGGCGGCGCTGGCCCGGCTGGTCGGCCCGCAGGGCCTGCTGCTGGTGGACCCGCCGCCGTGCGCGCTGCCGGAGGCGCCCCGTACCAAGGTGCTGCCGCAGGTGCCGGTGGGCGACGACACCTACTCCGGGTTCCTCAGCGAGACACCGGAGACCGACCACATCCATCTGGAGTACACCTACCAGGTGCACCGGGACGGGGAACTGCTGCGCGAGGAGCGGGAGGAGTTCGACCTCTGGCCGGTCGCCGGCGAGGAGCTGCGGCAGGAGCTGGCCGACGCGGGCTGGGTGGTCTGCCGGCCGTCCCCCGCCGCGCCGGGCCGCGGCGAGCTGCTGACCGCCCGGGTGGCCGAACACCTCTGAGCCGCCGCTGCCCGCGCGGCCGGGTCAGCCCTGAGCGGCGGTCAGTTCCGCCTGGGGTAACGGTACTGACAGCGCCGGGGCCGCCCGGCCGTCGTTGCCCGCCAGTACCGCCCTGACCAGCTCCAGCACCTGGAACCGGGAGCGGGAGCCCTCGTGCGACGGCCGCACCAGGCCCTGGGCCAGGAACTGCCGGACCGTACGGGCGCAGGCCGCCGCCGGCAGCCCGGTCAGCAGCACCGCGTCGCCGATGGACCAGTCCGGGCCGTGCGCGGCCAGCAGCCGCAGGGCGCGTGACCCCGGCTGGTCCAGGGCGGTGGTGCGGCCGTGCAGCAGCGTCAGCAGGTCGAGCAGGCCGTCCTCGGCGCTGCCCCAGAGGTCGTGCTCCACGCAGTCGAGCACGGTGTCCGGGTCGAGCAGCAGGAACAGCGCGGCGACCGCCTCCAGCGCGGCCGGGATGCCGTCCACCCGGCGGACCACGGCCGCGACGGCGGCGGCGTTGTCCCGGTCGATCCGGAAGTCGTCCCTGACCAGGTCGATGCTGCGGCAGAGCAGTTGCACCGAGGGCATGGCCGCCAGAGCGGCCGGGTCCTGCGGGCCGGTGCGGTCGGGCCGGTCGGGCACGCCCAGCGGCCAGAGCGGGAGCACCCGTTCGCCGGGGATGCCGAGCCTGCTGTGGGCCGTGCACAGCACCCGCAGCTCCGGACGGCTCCGCAGCAGGCCCATCGCCTGCGGCAGCCTGGAATCCCCCGGCCGCACGTCGTCGAGGACCAGCAGCAGCGGTCGACCGGGCCGCCCGTGGTCGGTGAAGGGTTCCAGCAGCGGTTCCAGTGCCGGCTCCAGCGGCGGGCTCCAGCGGACGCCGAAGCCCGCGGAGCCGCGGAGCAGCGCGGCGGTCTGCAGCGCCAGCCTGGTCTTGCCGACCCCCGGCAGGCCGGTGACCACCCCGAGCCGATGGGTTCCGGGCACCAGCAGGTCCCGGAGCAGGGCCAGTTCGGCGGCCCGGCCGATCAGCGCGTCCAGCGGCTGCGGCGGGGCGAACCGCTCCAGCCGATCGTCCTCGGGGCCGGTGGGCTCCGGCCCGTCGAGGTCGGGGACGGAACCGACCCTCGCGCTGCTCTCCAGCTCGGCCAGCTGGTTCCCGCTGAGGCCGAGCCCCGCGCCGATGAGCCGCACGGTCTCGACGCGCGGACGGTGCACCCGTCCCAGTTCGAGATCGCGGATGGCCCGGACGCTGACGGTCGACAGGTCGGCCAGCTGCCGCTGGGTGACGCCGCGTCGAATACGGTGCCGTCGGAGAATATCTCCGAACCGGCTGTTATTTCTCAACGTTTCCATACCGCCGCCATCGCGTGGAAGTTATCCGGAACGCCGTGCCGGCGCCGCCGGAAACCGATAGGGGGTTGAATTCGGGTGGATCAGTGACCGGGGCCGGTTCCGTCCCAGGTGAAATCATTCGGCGTGGCGCCTGCGGCTGTGTGCTGCACGGATGCCCGTGCGACGGCTGTGGCTCCGGCGACCACCGGGGCCACGGCGAGTGCGGCGGCCGCACCCAGGATGAGAACGCGTCGAATACAGCTGGCTGCCGCAGTCCGGTTCAGCATTTTCCCTCTTTTCTCGGAGAAAGGGGCAGGTGCCGCGCCTCCGTACGGCCGGCGTCGGCATCTGGATGCACTCTCCCTGAATGCGGGGTGGGACGGGTACCATCCGCTGGTCTGCATCTTCCCGCGCGCACAAAACTGCAGGTGGCACATGAAGGTTATTTGGGACGACTCCACACAGTTCTCCCTCAGCGAGGCCGCCCAGGACGCCTATGTCGACATCGCCAGGAACCCGCTCGCCGCGACCGGCCATGCCCCGGGGGCCCTGGCTGAACTGCGGGAACTGGGCCTGATCACCTCGGGCCCCGACGGCTCCGGGGTGATCGCCGTCGATCCCAAGCTGGTGGCGCAGGGGCTGACCGCCCGCTGGCGGGCCCAGGCCGCCTCCCTCGACTGGCAGGCGAGCACGCTGGAGCGGCAGCTCGCCCCGCTGGCCGAGACCTACCGCCAGGCCGGGGTGCAGATCGACCGCTCGGCCGGCCTGGAGCGGCTGGAGGGGCACCAGGCGATCAACTCCTTCATCCGCACCGCCGTCGGCAACGCCCGGGTGGAGGCGCTCACCGCGCAGCCCGGCGGCGCCCGCTCCAGCGCCTCGCTCGAAGCCTCGCTGCCGCACACACTGGCCTGCCTGCACCGCGGGGTGGCCGTCCGGACGCTCTACCAGAGCACCGCCCGGGTCAGCGGCGCGACCAGGCAGTACGTCCGCGCGGCGATGGACGCCGGGGCGCAGATACGCACGCTGGACCACTACTTCGAGCGGCTGATGGTCTTCGACCGCAAGGTGGCCGTCATCCCCGGCGACCCGTCCCGCACCACCGCGCTGGCGATCACCCAGCCCGATCTGTGCGGCTACCTCGCGGAGAGCTTCGAGCACATGTGGGACCGGGCCGTCGAGTTCCTGCCCACCGACCCGATCAGCGCCACCACCGAAGTCGTGCCGGGGGTGCGGGAACTGATCAAGGATCTGCTGCTGGCCGGCTACACCGGCGAGGTGATCGCCCGGCGGGTCGGGCTGAAGACCCGCGCCTTCCAGGACCACATCGCCGCGATCAAGGCGCAGATGGAGGTCAGCACCCTGGTCCAGCTCGGCTACGCCATCGCCGTCGAACGCTCCCAGGCCCCGGGCCTGCGCAGACCCGACCCCGCCGGCGCGCCGCCGGAGCCGGTGGCAGAGGTCGAGGACGAGGACGGAATCTAGCGCCGGGCGGAGAAGGCTCCGTCCAGGCCGCGCAGCAGGAGTTCGGCCGCGGTGGACGCCGCCGTGCTGTTGCCGTCGGGCAGGAACTCGACCAGGTCGAGGCCGATGATCTCGCGTCGGCCGCACAGTGCCTCGACCAGTTCCACCGCCTGCAGATGGCTGTAGCCGCCGGCCACCGGGGTGCCGGTGCTGGGCATCACCAGCGGGTCCAGGAAGTCGACGTCGATGGTGACGTAGTACGGGATGTCCCCCGGCAGCGTGGCCAGCACCCGTTCCAGGTCCGCCGTCGCGGCGCTGACCCCGGGCCAGGACGACACCTTGGGCGAGGGGTCGGGCTGACGGGTGATCAGCTGGCGGATGCCGAACTGGACCAGCCGCTCCACCCTCGGGTCGCCGACCAGCCAGTCCATGAAGTTGCCGTGGTGGCACTCCTGGCGCCAGTCCCCCTGCCGCGGCCGGCCGAAGTCCAGGTGCGCGTCGAAGTGGATGATGCCGATGCCGGGGCCGTCCTCCGGCCGGGCGCTGAGCACCCCGCGCACCGAGGGCAGGGTGATCGAGTGGTCGCCGCCCAGCACCACCGGGAACTTCCCGGCGCCGACCACGGCCGCGGTGGTCCGCTCCAGGGCGAGCAGCGAGTCGCCGTTGCGGGTGTGCACATCGGCGGTGATGTTCCCGGCGTCGGCGATCCGGACACCGGCCAGCACCTGCCGTCCGCGGACCGGGTCGAACATGCCGGGGGCGTCGTCCAGCCCCGCCGTCCGGAACAGCGAGCGGCTGGCGTTGCGCAGGTAGTGCGGTCCGAACCGGGCCCCGGGACGGCCGGTGACGCCCACGTCGTAGGGGATGCCGACCACGACAACGTCGCAGCGGCTGTCCCTGAGCGCGGCGGCCAGATCGACCCGGCGGGCGCCGAAAAGGCCCTCCCCAGGCGGCTCGGTCCCGGCCGCCGGACCCGGCGCCGGGTGGGGCACCAGCAGGCCCAGGTCGACCAACTGCCGCAGCAGCGGCGCCGAGGCGGCCTCGCCGGGGGCGGCCGGGACGGCGAACCGGTCCAGCAGGCCCATCGCCCCCGGCCCGAGCAGCACCTGCTGGCCGGTCCTGGCGTTCCAGAGGATGTCCTTGGCCCCGTCCCGGCCCGCCCGCAGCAGGTCGGGGTCGACCACCAGCGTCGCCGGGGCGGTCATTCGGCCGCTCCCTGGGCCGGTCCCTGGGCCACCAGTTCCGGTTCCGGCAGCGGGCCGTCCTGCTGCTGCTCCTGGCGCGGCAGGACCAGGTAGGCGAATCCGGCGGCCAGCACGATGAACAGCCCGGCCACCGCGAAGAGGGTGTCGATCCGGCCGAAGCGCATACCGGCGAAGCGGCCGTGGAAGTTCCGCAGCACCGTGCTGGCCAGCCAGCCGGCCACCACCACCGAGAGCATCGAGGCGAGTTGGTTGACCGGGTTGAACACCGCCACCATCCGGCCCAGGTACTCCTGCGGGGTGGCCTCCAGCAGCAGCGGGGTCATCGCGGTGTTCAGCATGGCGACCGGGATCGAGAACGCGGCCAGGAAGGCCAGGCCGCTCCAGAAGTCGGTCTGCCGCGCGTAGCCGACCACCAGCAGTCCGGTGATCAGCAGCGCCGCCCAGGTGGTGGTCCTGGCGCCGAGCCGGCGGACCACCCGTCCGGCCCACAGCGATCCGGCGATGGCGCCGATGCCGAACGCCATCGACATGAAGCCGTACAGGTGCGGGGCGGTGTGCAGGTTCTCGGTGACGAAGAAGACGTCCAGCGAGTTGATCGCCCCGGTGCCGCACTGGGCGATCACGGCGATGGCGAGCAGCGCGACCAGGAACCGGTTGCCGACGAAGAAGCGCAGCCCCTCGCCGAACTCCTTGAACAGGCTGGACGACGCGCTGGGCGCGGCACTCGGCGCGGCGGCCGGATCGGCGGGCGCCTGCTCCGGCTCCTCGATCCGGACCGAGCGGATCGCCACATAGGAGAACACATAGGAGACCGCGTTGATCAGCAGCGCCCACTGCACCCCGACCGTGAACAGCAGCGGCGCGGCCAGCGGCGGGCCGACGATGGCGGCGGTCGCCGTGGTCGCCTGGCTGATGCCGGCCGCCCTGGTCCGGTCGGCCTCCCCGGTGACGATCTGGCCCAGCACCGCGAACCGGGCCGGGCCGAAGAACTGCCCGGTGGCGTTGACGCCGAACACCACCGCGTAGACCAGGCCGAGCCAGAGGTAGACCGGCAGCGCGCTGGTGGGCAGGAAGGACAGCACGGCGAGGATCCCGACCAGCACCGCGCGGATCACCTCGGTGCGCAGCATGGTGCGGCGCCGGTTCCAGCGGTCGACGAAGACCCCGGCCAGCGGCCCGACCACCAGCACCGCGGCGCCGACGGCGAGCAGCACCCCGCTCACCGCGGCCGGCGCCCAGGACCTGTTCTTGGCCAGCACCGTGGCCACCCACAGCACCAGTGTGGTGTCGAAGACGTAGTCGCCGACGGTGGAGACCGCGTGGCCGTACCAGAGCCTGGCGTAGTTGCGGTTGATGAGCCTGCTGCTGATCGTCTGCATGGGTCAGCGGCCCCGCCCGGCCCGGTTGGACGCGGTGTCGGCCAGGCCCCCGGCGAGTTCCAGCACCTGGCTGAGCAGCCGCGACTCGTCCGGGTTGAGGTGCTGCAGTCCGGCCGAGATCCGGTTGATGGCCTCGGTGTTGGCCGCGGCCCCGGAGCTCACCGCACTGGCCGCCGCGGCCTGACGGTTGCTCAGCCGCAGCCGCTGCAGCAGCTCCAGACCCATCGCCGCCTGGCTGGCGAGCAGGCCGAGCAGTTCCAGCGTCCGCAGCTCCTCCTCGTCCTCCTGGGCCCGGTCGAGCACCTCCAGCACGCCGATGCACTCCCCCGCGCGGAACAGCGGGGCGGCGGCGACGGTGCGCGGCACGTAGCCGGTGGACTCCGCCGCCTCGCCGGAGAACTGGTCGGACTCGTCCAGGTCGTCCGCGAGCATCGGCTGGCCGCAGGCGGCGACCCAGCCGGCGATGCCGGTCCCGGCCGGGAACCTGGTGCCGACCAGGTGCTCCTCGCCCTGTCCCGACACCGCCTCGAAGACCAGCTCGCCGGTCTCCTCGTCGATCAGGAAGACCGAGGACGCCTCGGCGCGGAACGCCGCCTGGGCGACCTCGACCACGCACTGGAGCAGTTGCTGCCCGCTGATCTCACACTCAGACCCCCACATCGACGACTCCGGCATCGACGCCCTCGCGTTCCCGTCCATGTGACCCTCCCAGGTTTCCGGTGACGTTTCTTGCGGTGTGGAACAGGACCGTCTTCAGCTGGAACGGTGTCAGCCAGCGGTGCTTGCCGAGGACCAGGGCGCAGAGCCCGGCGACATGGGGAGCCGCGAAGCTGTTCCCGGTGCCGACCTTCTCCCGTCCCCCGGTCCAGGGGACGGTGACCTTCACTCCGCGTGCGAAGAAGTCGACCGGCGGAGCGGCGTTGTAGTAGTGGAGCAGCGGGTCGGGTTCATTGTGGCTGGCCACCGAGATCACCGAGGAGAAGTTCCACGGGTAGCTCTGCACCGGCATGTTGTGGGCCGACACCACCAGCGCGCAGCGCCGGAAGTAGGCCAGGTCGGCGAGCTCGCGCAGGGCCGGCTCCAGCGCCGGCAGGGTGGTCGACAGGCTGAGGTTGACCACGTCGAACCGCTGCTCCACCGCCCAGGTCAGCCCGGCCAGCAGGGCGCCGCCGCTGCCGTACTTGCCCTTGGTGAGCACCCGGACCGAGGAGAGCGAGACGGCCGGGGCCAACGAGCGGATGATCCCGGCGCAGGCGGTGCCGTGGCCGGCCAGGTCCTCGCCGTCGCCCTCCTCGACCCTGGCCGTGCCGTCGTCGCCGATGACCACGGACGCGGCCCGCTCCAGGCCGCCGACGGCCGGATGGGCGGCGTCCACCCCGGTGTCCACCACGCAGACCCGCACGCCGCTGCCGTCGGCACCGCCCCAGGCCCACTCCGGGGTGATCTCGGGGAACTCGCTGACCCGGAACTCCTCCAGGGCCATCGAGGAGGTGGGCGCCCCCCAGGCCGGCACCCCGGGGAACTTCCGCGGTCGCGGCCGCAGCCATGGCGGCTCCTGCATCGTCACTGCTCCTCTGCTGTCGCGGGCGTCGCTGCGGGCTGCGCCGGCTGCGGGCAGCCGAGCCGGGCCGCGGTGCGGTGCATCCGCTGCTGGGCCACCCTGGCGCCCTTGGCGCGGTAGCGCTCGGCGGCCCTGGCGGCGGCGGCGCAGGCACGCTCGCCTAGGCCCAGCAGCTCCAGCAGCTCGGCGATGTCCTCCTGGGCGGTCCCCTGGAAGTAGCTGTCGTCCATCCGCGCGGCCAGCGCGGTGGCCTGGTCCATCAGCGCCAGCGCCGGTTCCGGCTCGGCCGCCTCGACGGCCGCGCGGGCGCAGAGCAGCCGCACCAGCACCCCGGTGCGCGGGTCGGTGAGCGCCGCCAACTCGGCCTCGGACATGCCCCGGTAGGCGTCGGGCAGCGGCCCGCCGGAGGCCACCAGCTCCCGGGCGGCGTAGGCGGCGAGCAGGGTGGCGCCGCCCTGCTGCCCGGCCGCCGCGAGCAATTCCCTGGCGTGCTCGAAGTGGCCGTGCGCGGCCTGATGGTCGCCGGCCGAGGCGGCGGCGAAGCCGGAGATGTGGGCCACCCCGACGTCGGCGCTGTCCAGCCGCAGTTCCGCCGTGTACGCGGAGGCGGTGGCCAGCAGTTCGGCGGACTCGGCGAACTGCCCGTCCAGGCTCAGCAGTCCGGCTGTCGCGGCCAGGATCGGCACCAGTGAGACCCGGCTCTCGGCGAAGAGCGCGCCCAGTTCCCGGCACAGCACCAGCCCCTCGGCCACCGGGGTCGGCCCCCAGAGCGCCAGCTCGCCGGCCACCCGGCGGACCCGGTCCTCCTCGTAGCGGTCCCCCAGCGCCCTGGCCCGGACCGCCGCCGCCTGCAGGCTGCGCTCGGCCGGTCCGATCCGCTCCTGCATCAGGAAGCGGTGGGCGCGCAGCTGGTGGAACCGGCACCAGGCCAACTGGTCGTCCTCGGGCAGCCCGGCCTCGATGGCCTGCTCGACACCGAGGATGTCCTCCGGGGTACGGGTGCCGAAGCGCAGCTCGACCAGCTGCCGCTGGATCTCCAGCCAGGCCGGGACCGCGGCGGGGCCGCCGCCCACCCCGTCGATCACGGCGAGGGCGTCCTCCCGGCGGCGGAGGGTGACCCAGGTGTCCGAGAGCCGCAGCACCAGCTGCGGCTGGCCCGGGGCGTCCGCCGGGAGGATGGCGTGGGCCCGCTCCAGCAGGCTGACCGCGGCCGGGAGGTCCTTGCGGTCCATGGCCTGCATCGCCTCCGCGGTGAGGGCGGCGGCGGCACGGTGGGCGATCTCGGTGGACGACCTGCCGTGCGGGCTCAGCTCCCGGGCCAGCGACCAGGCCGACTCCAGGTGGTAGGTGAGGTTGTCCGGCTCTCCGGCGGATCCGGCAGGCTCGGCCCGGCGCCGCTGCTCGATGGTGTCGGCCAGCGCCAGGTGCCAGCGCAGCCGGTGCCGTTTGGCCGTCAACTCATAGGCGGTGTCCCGGCCGAGGGCCTGGGCGAAGCGCAGCCGCCGGGCCGCCGCGCTGCCCTGGACCAGCCGGCTGCGGCGCAGCTGGGCGAGCAGCCGGGCCAGGTCGACGTCGGCCCTGGCGTCGCCCTGCAGCAGCACCTCGACCTCGCCGACCGCGAACTCCCGCCCGGCGACCGCGGCCATCTCCAGCAGCAGCCGCTCGTCCGGGTCCAGCCGGTCCAGCCGGGCCGCCAGCACCGCCTGGATGGTGGCCGGGGTGGGGTTGGACGGGTCCTCGCCGACCACGTCCAGCATCAGTTCGGCGAACAGCGGGTTGCCCTCGCAGGCGACCGCGACCCGTTCGCAGATGTCGTCCAGGTCCTGCGCCTCGACCTCGCTGCCGCCCCGGGCCAGTTCGGACACCAGGTAGCGGGTCTCGTCCTCGCTCAGCGGCAGCAGTTCCAGGGTGACCGCGCCCGGCCGGCCGCCGGACCAGGACGGCCGCAGCTCCAGCAGTTCGGAGCGGGCCAGGCAGATGTGCATCACCGGGAGGTCGCCGAGTTCCTCGCTGAGGTACTCGATCACGTCCAGCAGGGTGGGCTCGGCCCAGTGCAGGTCCTCCCAGACCAGGACCAGCGGCCCGCGGTCGGCGATCGAGCCGAGGAAGACCCGCAGCGCCCAGGAGATGTCCTCGACCTCGGCGCCGTGCGCCAGGCCGTCGTCCCGCCGGGAGATCCCCTGCAGGTACTCGGCCGCCTGCCGCGCCACCGGGTCCTTGTCCCCCTTCACCTGGAAGGCGGCCCAGGCGCCCTTCGCCGACTCCAGCATCTCCGCGATCGGACGGTAGGTCATGCCCTTGCCGTAGGAGTGCACATGGCCGAGCAGCACGGTGGGCCCGCCGCCCGGGGTGTCCGCGACGGACTCCTGGAACTCGGCGGCCAGCCGGCTCTTGCCGATCCCGGGCGGTCCGAGCAGGGTCACCATGCAGCCCCGGCCGCGCAGCAGGGCGCTGTCGTAGGTGTGCCGCAGCTGCTGCAGCTCGGCGTCGCGCCCGATCAGCGGGGCGGAACGGACCGCCACCGCCTCCTCGGACGGGCCGTCGGAGAGCACCCGCCAGGCGCGCAGCGGCGCCTCCTTGCCCTTCACCCGGAGCGGGTCCACCTCCTCCAGCGCCATCCTGGCCCGGACGACCTGCGCCACCGACTCCCCCACCAGCACCTCGTTGGGGCGGGCCGAGGACTGCAGCCGGCTGGCCGTGTTGACGGTGTCGCCGACGATCCGGAAGTCGCCGCCGAGGTCGTAGGACGCGGACACCGGACCGGAGAACACCCCGATCCGCACGCTCAGGTCGATGCCGTACTCGGAGATCAACTCACGGTTCAGCTCCTGCAGTTCGGTCACGATCCCGACCGCCGAGCGGACCGCGCGGAGCGCGTCGTCCTCCCGGGAAAGCGGGATGCCGAAGACCGCCATGACCGCGTCGCCGATGAACTTCTCGGTGGTGCCGCCGTAGTTCCAGATCAGCTGGGAGCAGAGCCGGAAGTAACGGTCCATCACCGCCCGCAGCACCTCCGGGTCCAGGCCCTCGCTGAGCGAGGTGAAGCCCTCCAGGTCGGCGAAGAGGATCACCACGTGCCGGCGGATGTCCGAGCCGTGCGCACCGGCCGCCAGCGACGCCCCGCACATGGAGCAGAAGCGGCTCTCGGCCACCGAGTCGCTGCCGCAGGTGCCGCACTGCCGGGGCGGAGCGGCGCTAGTCATGGACGCCGACCAGGACCGGAGCGACGGTGTCCGGGCGTGCGGCGCCCGGGTTCGCGGCGCCCGGGTTCTGCATGATCTGCAGGCTTCTGAGGATCTTGGCGAAGTCGCCCCGCACCGGCCCGGCGTCCAGGGACATCGGGCTGCCGCCCGGCAGCACCATCGCCAGCGAGGTCCCCGGCGCCCCGGCGCCGGCCCCGCTGAGCCAGGCAGCCATCGCCCGGTGGTCCACACCGGCCGCGGTCTGCAGCCGGCGCAGGTACTCCGCCTCCAGGTCGGCCACGCTGGTCAGCCCGTCCAGCGAGGCGAACGGGACGCCGAGCACCTGCTCGTCCACCAGGGTCACCCTGGGCTGCTCGGCGGTGTTGCCGGGGAGCAGCGCCCTGCCGTTCTCGCTGAAGTAGAGCAGGGTGTGGCTGCTGTCGATGCCGCCCACGAACGGGCGCCCGGCCAGCTTGAGCCGCACCTGCGCCTTCAGGCTCTCGTCCACACCGGACTCCTCGGCGCCGGGCCAGTGCTCCGCGCCGGTGGCCAGGTCGCGCCAGCCCATCGCCCGGGCGATGTCGTGGGACGCGGGCAGGTCCATCACCCCGACGCCGAAGCGCTGCGGCTGCTTGGCCACGATCGAGCCCGGGGTGAGCGAGAACTCGCCGACCCCGGCCAGCGACCAGAGCTCCCGGTGCCGGGCCAGGAAGGCATAGGTCTCGGCGGCCTCCTCCGGCGTCTCGGACGGGAAGCCGGTGAAGCCCATCAGCTGGGCGCCGATGTCCGCGCCCGCCAACTGCCGCAGGATCTCCGGCACTTCGTCGATCCGGACGCCCTTGTCGATCAGGTCCAGGATCCGCTGGGTGGCCGACTCGTAGCCGAAGGCGATGGAGACGCAGCCGGCGCTCTTCAGCAGCTCGGCGGTGCCGCGCTTGGGGAAGGTCCGCTCCAGCCGCAGTTCGGCGCTCCAGCGGAAGCCGAGGTCGGCCTCGGCCATGCCCTCGGCCAGTCGGCGCAGGTAGCGCGGCGACATGGCGTCGACCGAGAAGTAGAGGGTGCGGGACAGCGCCGAGATGGCGTCCAGGTCGCGCAGCACCAGCTCCACCGGGCGCTCCCGGGAGGGCGAGGTGGGCCGGTCGGTGTTCAGCCCGTAGTCGCAGAAGGTGCACTTGTTCCAGTAGCAGCCCCGGGTCGGGCTGTAGAGCACCACCGGCTCCGGGGACCAGTAGGCGTCCCAGTCCCAGACGTCGTACTTGGGGGTCGGCAGCAGGCCCACGTGCTCGTAGTTGAGCTTCATGCCCTTGCGGCTGCCGCTCCGGGTCAGCACCCCGGCGATCCGCTCGAACGGGGCCCCGTCCCGGACCGCGCAGAGGATGTCGACCAGCGGGGACTCGCCCTCGCCCGGGACGATCAGGTCGGCGTCGGGGAACATGGTCCACACGTCGGCCGAGTCCCTGGCGTACTTGACGTCGTCGCAGATCTCGGTGCCGCCGAAGACCACCACCGCGTCCGGCAGCACGGCCCGGATCTCCCGCGCCATCCGCAGCGCGAACGGCAGCTGGGCCGCGTAGTTGACGGAGAGGCCGACCAGCCGCCAGTCGCTGCCGCGCAGCAGCTCCCGGAACGGCCCCTCGATGTAGTCGAGGAACGGGCCGCAGACCGCGTCCAGCACGTCGGGGTCGGAAAGGTCGTGGTGGCTCAGGTAGTTGACCGGTCCGTTGGTCCGCAGCCCGAAGCCGCTGTAGGCGCCGGGGAGCGATCTGAGCGACAGCAGCTTCATCCAGCGCTGCACGGCCAGGGTGGCCTGACGGTACGTCGGGTAGTGGTGGAAGTCCTCGCTGCTGCGGAAGACCCGCACCGCGCGCTGCACGAAGTCGGTGGCCACGCCCACACCGGCCAGCGCCGACTGGTACCGCAGCTCCTCGGCGCGGGTGAGCGAGGGGCGCCCGCCCATCGCGGCCCGGAACTCGGCGGCCTCGTCCAGCAGCGGCCCCACGTACTCGGGGCGGGCCAGGTGGTTCAGCGCGTCGATGTTGGCGTCGACGCAGCGGTGGCCGGTGAAGCCGAACTCCTCACAACTGGCCACCAGGTAGGAGATCGAGTGGTACGGGTAGGTGGGGTCGGTCAGCGGTGGATTGATCAGCAGAAAGGGCAGGTCCGCGTTCTCGGGCCGGTGGGCGCGGCTGCGCGGGGATACCTGAAGCTCCATGGTCGTCCTGCCTCCCTGTCCTGACTGTCACCGGATGCATGCTGCAGGGGTGGCCGATCCGGACGGCCGCGGTCTGCGGCGGTCCGGGCACGGCCACCCCGGGCACGGAACTGGGCTCTGTCCGGAGTCCTAGCCGATCCGGAAGATGTTGACGTCCTGGCCCTCGACGTCCTCGCCGGCGACGGCGTTCATCTTGGCCTGGACCGAGGTCAGGATGGTGACCTCCTCCTCGGTCAGCTGGGACACCACGTCCTGCTGCTCCGGGGTGAGCAGGTCCACCTGGTTGCCGGCCTCGGCGAGCTTTTCCAAAGCGTCAAAAGCCATTGTGTACTCCCTGGTTTGATCGTGGGACTGACCGTCGTCCGGAACCGTGAAGCGCTTCTGACGAGAAGACTAGGGTCGCCGACCGGCTCCGAGCGGCAGAGCGAGCGGCAGTTCCGGGCGGCCCCGCGGCAGTGCGAAACTGCCGCTCGGAGCGCCTTTCGCGGCAGCCCGCCAGGCATACCATCGCGCTGGTGCGGCATATGAGGCAGCGTCAGACAGCCCTGGAGGGGACGGTTTCCGTGGATGCGTTCAACCTGCCGGCGGACTTCTTCGACAACTACTGGCGCCGCCGTCCACTGCACCTCCCCGGAGCCGCAGCGGCGTTCCTGCCGCAGGCCCCGGCCAGGGACCAGATCTTCGGGATGATCGAGGGCGGCGCGGCGCACCAGACCGACGGCTCCACCGTGTGGTTCCTGGAAGGGCTCACCGCAGGACTGCCCGGCCTGGCCGAGGTGGTCGACCGGACCCGCCGGCTGTTCGAGTGGCACGACGTCTGGTGCGATGTGTTCGCCACCGCCGGGCCGTCCACCATCGGCAGCCACTACGACGGCAGCGACAACTTCAGCATCCAGCTCACCGGCAACAAGAAGTGGTTCCTCTGCCCACCCGACGGCATCGACCCGGACGACCGGCGCCGGCGGGTGCTCGGCGAGCCCGGCCTCGGCCCGGCCCCGGTGCCCGAATCCGCGCTCGCCTTCCAGGTCCGGGCCGGGGACGTGCTCTACATCCCCAGCACCTGGATCCACTGGGGCCTGTCGGACGGCGACAGCACCAGCGTCAGCCTGGTCCTCAACGTGGCCACCCCGCTGCACGCGCTGCAGGCGCAGCTGCTGGACGGGCTGCGGCACGATCCGCGCTGGTCGGCGCTGCTCCCGGTCGGCCCCGGCAGCACCGCGGCCCGGGAGCGGGCGCTGCGCGGGCTGATCGCCGACGACCTGCCGCAGCGGCTCCGCGACCCGGCCCTGGCCCGGATCGGCGACCGCGAGGGCAGCCGACTCTCCGTCAAGGAGCTTCCGGTCGGCGGCAGTTCGTCGCCGGTGGCGGCGCCGGAGGGGGCGCAGTCCGAGCAGCCGCCCGAGCAGCCGCTCGGCCGGCTGCTGGACCTGTGTCGGCGCCGGCTGCGGCAGACCTCCGACCAGGACGCCCGCCGCCTCTACCTGGCCGTGCTCACGGCCGTCCCCGGGCTGCCGCAGCCGCTGCTGGACAGCCTGGCGGCCGACCCGGACCTCGCGGCCTGGCTGGCCTCCGCGCAGCGCGACTCCCGGATCACCCGCTCGACCAGGGCCGAGGATCCGCAGGCCCACGCACTGGGCCTGCTGCTGCTGCCGGAACTGGCCCCGGCGCTGGCCGAACCGGTGGCCGTGACCGTCCGCCCCGACCCGGACGGCACCCTCACCCTCGCCAGGACCGGGCTGCAGCTGTCCTTCCCGTCCCGCCCCGCGCGGGTCACCCTCGGCGTCCTCGACGGCGTGCTGCACCTGCTCGGCCCGGACGGTCCCACCCCGGTCCTGCCGGGTGCGCGCACCGCGGAGTTGGAGGTGCGGGCGGCGGCGCCTCAGCGGTCGGCCCTGATCAGCGGGTGACAGACTGGAGCGGTGAGAGCCGACGCGGTACGCAATCTGGAAACCGTTCTGACCACGGCCGCCCGGCTGCTCGCGGAGGACCCCGGCACCAGCATCGCCGCCATCGCGGCAGCCGCCGGGGTGGACCGACGCACCGTCTACCGGCGCTTCGCCTCACGGGACGAGTTACTCGCCGCCCTCCACCAGGCCCGGCTGGCAGCGGTCGAGCAGGCCGTGGACACCGCACGGCTGCGCGAGGCCCCGGTCCCGGTGGCCCTGCGCCGGTACGCCGAGGGCATCATCGCGGTCAACCGCACCTGGCCGGTCGAGCCGACCCGGATGCGCGCCGACCCGACCGTCCGGGAACGCCTCGGACGACTGGTCGAGCAGGTGGACGCGTTTCTGCAGCGCGCGGTCGACGAGGGCCTGCTGCGGGCCGATCTGCCGCCCGGCTGGGTCGGCGGCCTGCTGCGGCAGCAGTTGCAGCTGGCCTCGCACGAACTGCCCGGCCTCGACCCGGGCCAGGCCGCGGACGTCCTGGTGGACACCCTGCTGCACGGCACCGCCAGGGCGTGAACCGTTCGCTCAGCCGGCCAGGGAGCGGCGGCGGCGGTGCTGGCGGGTGCCGCCGTTGCGGGCCAGCCGCTCGTCCTCGGTCAGACCGCCCCAGACCCCGTACGGCTCCTCGGCCTCCAGCGCGTAGCGTCGGCAGGCGAGCAGCACCGGGCAGCCGGCGCAGACCCGCTTGGCCGCCTGCTCCCGCTTCTCCCGGGCTTCGCCGCGCTCGCCGGCCGGATGGAAGAAGATCCTGCTGTCCGCCTCGCGGCAGGCGCCGCGCACCTGCCAGCCCCACTCGTGCAGGAATGGCCCGGGCAGGCGATAGGTGTCGGTCACGCCCCGCTCCCTCTTCCTTCTCATGATCTCTGCAGAATCGATCCTTCGTCGGTCGCGTACCCGCGCTGCCCGGAGTCAGTCCCCCTTCCCCGGGTCGCGGCCTGCGGCGGGTGTGCATCCGCCGCGAGCGGGCAGGGAGGGTGCGGGAGGGAAACAGGACGGGAAGACATGGACCGGAACGGCTGGAGTGTGAGCGGCGTGGTGGAACCCGGGAGGCCGCGGCCTCTGGTTCCGCTGGTTCCGTTGGTTCCGCCATGAGCGAGCCAGGGTTCCGGCACGAGTTCTACGCCTACCGGGGCGAGGACGAGTTCCTCGACGGCGCGCTGTCCTTCATCAACGACGCCCTGGCCGGGGACGAGACCGTCCTGGTCGCCGTCGCCGCACCCAAGCAGCGGCTGCTCCGCGACCAGTTGGACAGCCCCGCCGCCAGGGCGGGCGTCTCCTTCATGGACCTGGACGCGCTGGGCCGCAACCCGGCCCGGCTGATCCCGGCCTGGCAGGACTGGATCGCCGGGCGGACCGGCACCGGCCGCCCGGTGCGCGGCATCGGCGAATCCCGCTGGACCGACCGGGCCGAAGTGGACGACGCCGAACTTCGGTACCACGAATGGCTGTTGAACCGGGCCTTCGTCCAGTCCCCGGCCTGGTGGCTGCTCTGCCCCTATGACGCGGCGGTCGTCGGCCAGGCGGTGCTGGACGCGGTCGCCCGCTGCCACCCGCTGCGGTGGAGCGCGGGCGCGCACAGCGCGGACAGCGGCTACCAGGACGGCCCCTACGCCTTCGAGATGCTGCCCCAACCTGGCCACCCGCACCACGAACTCGACTACGGCCCGGGGCAGTTGGCACAGGTCCGGGACCGGGTCGCCGACAGCGCCGCGCGCAGCGGCCTGGACGGCGGGCGGCTGCGGGAACTGCTGATCGCGGTGACCGAGGTCGCCACCAACAGCATCAACCACGGCGGCGGCCGGGGCACCCTGCGGGTGTGGGCCGACCGGACCGACCTGGTCTGCGAGTTCCACGACTCCGGCTGCATCACCGATCCGCTGATCGGCCGGGTCCGGCCCGACCCGGACCAGATCGGCGGCCACGGCATGTGGCTGGTGCAGCAGTTGTGCGACCTGGTGCAGATCCGCTCGGCCCCGGACACCGGCACCACCATCCGACTGCACACCTCCCTGGCCTAGTCAGAATCGGGCTGACTGTCCGTCAGTTGTATCCAGGTGTCCTTGGCGCCGCCCCCGCGCGAGGAGTTGACGATCAGGCTGCCGCCCGCCGCCACCCGGGTCAGCGCGGCGGGCAGCACCGTCGGCCGCAGGCCGACCGCGCCGGGGCCGTCCCCCTCCCGTTCCACGCAGGTGAACATCCGGAGGTCCACCACCCGGGGCTCCAGCAGCTCGCCGTCGAAGGTCGGATGGCTGGTCAGCGCCACGACGTCCTGGGCCACCCAGCGGTCGGGCGCCTCCAGCAGGGCGGCCCGCAGCCGGGCCAGCGTCTCCGGCGAGGCGTAGGGGCCGATCACCACGCCCGCCCCGCCCTGCCCGTCCACCGGTTTGACGACCAGTTCGGAGAGCCGGTCCAGCACCTCGTCCATCCGTCCGGGCTCGCTCGGCAGCAGCGTCGGCACCTGCTCCAACTCCGGTTCCTCGCCCAGGTAGTAGCGGATCAGCCGGGGGACGCAGGCATACAGCGCCTTGTCGTCGGCGACGCCGTTGCCCGGGGCGTTGGCCAGGGCCAGGGTGCCGCCCTCGACCGCGGCGAGCAGCCCGGGCCAGAGCGGCCGGCCGTCCGCGCCGGTGGCCTTGGCCAGGTCGTCCTCGTCGATCCTGCGGTGGAGCACGTCGAAGGGACGCGTCGGGACCGGGGCGTCGTCCGGCCCGGTCCGGCTGGCGCGGCGGGCCCGCACCAGGCCGCCGTCCTCGACCACCAGGTCCGCCGGGGTGTGCAGGGCCACCCCCATCCCCCGGGCCAGCAGCAGGTGTTCGTACCAGGTGGAGCTGTCCGGGCCGTCGCTGACCACACCCACCACCGGGTCGGCGGCGGCCCCGCGCGGCGCGGCGGCGCGCAGGCTGCGCAGCAGCAGCGCCGGGACGCCGTCCAGCGGGGCGATGCCGGGGCCGGGCTCCAGCACGCCGAAGCGGCGGGCTGCCAGCGCGTAGCCGATACCGGCGGGGGCCCGGAGGTTGTCCTCCAGCACCAGCCAGCCGCGCGCGGCGTCGCGGACCAGGTCCATACCCGCGAGACCGATCCGCACCGCGCCCCGGGGCACCGTCCGGCCGGCCTCGCGCAGCCCCGCCGAGAACTCGACCATACGGGCCGGCAGCACTCCGTCCCGGACCGCGGCGCGCTCGCCGTAGGCGTCGTGGGCGAACGCCTCCAGGGCGCGCACCCGCTGCGCCACGCCCCGCCCTAGCAGCGCCCAGTCCTGGGCGTCGACCAGCCGGGGCACCACGTCGTAGGAGAACAGCCGGGGCCGGTCCTCGCCGTCCGCCCGGTAGGTCACCCCCTCCTGCCACTGCCGGGCGTCGCGCTCCCTGACCCGGGCCCGCAGCCCGCCGAGCTCCTGCCGCTGCAGTCCGTCCAGCACCGCGCGGTAGGACTCGCGGACCTCGCCCGCGCTGGTCACCGCCTCGTCCCGCTCGGCCCGGTAGCCGCGCATCAGGGTGCCGCCGGGAACCGTCCGCGGTCCCTGCCGCTCGCCCCTGGTCTCGGCGATCAGCAGGTCCACGGCGGCGCTGCGGCCACCGTCGGCCGCCTCCCGGCGCAGCCGGTGCGCCGCGCTGCCCCGGCCGAGCGCGGCCTCGGACAGCTCGACCACGGTCTCCCAGTCCCCGGTCTGCTCCAGCGCCGGGCGCAGCCGGGTCAGCATCGAGCGGACCACCCGCTGGGCCGGCAGCGGCCTGCCGTCGGCCGGGTCGATCAGATCGCCCTCCAGTCCGGAGCGGGCCGCGCGCCAGGTCGCGGCCCGCAGCCACTCGTGCCGTCCCTTCGGGGCCCGGGCACCCGAGCGGACCTGGGCGCAGGCGTCGATCACCAGCGCCCGGAACAGCCCGGCGATCATCACCACGGTCTCCGCGCGCGGGCAGGCGTCGCAGATCCGCAGCTCCAGCGTCTGCAGATGGGCCGAGGGGCGGACGTCGTAGTAGACCATCCCGGTGTCGCTGATCACCCCGGAGCGGACCAGCGCCGCGATGGTGGCGTCGTACTCGGCGGCGGAGCCGAAGGAGCCGGCCGGCCCGGTGGTGGGCCAGCGCTGCCAGAGCAGGGTGCGCCAGCTGGCGTAGCCGGTGTCCGAGCCCAGCCAGAACGGGGAACTGGCGGACAGCGCCAGCAGCACCGGCAGCCAGGGCGCCAGCACCCCCATCGCGATCACGCCGGTGTCCCGGTCCGGGATGTCGACATGGACCTGCGCGCCGCAGATCAGCTGCTCCTCGGCGACCACCCGGTAGTTCTCCGCCATCCGCCGGTAGCGCGGATCGTCGGTGGGATCGATGCTGCCCAGACTGGCCAGCGGGGTCGTCCCGGCGGCGACCACGGCCAGGCCGAGCGGCTCGGCCGCGGCGTTCAGCGCCTGCCGGGACGCGGTCAGATCCTCGAGCAGCGCGGCCAGTTCGCGGTGCGGCCTGCTGTTGGCCTCCACGATGGACTGCTGCAGCTCGGTGGTGAACCCCCGCTCCGGCAGCCGGTCCAGCACCGCACGGGCGCGGGGAACCAGCGACCTGCTCGCCACGTCCACGACGTGGAACTCCTCTTCGACGCCGACTGCCACAACCACGCTGTCTCCTCGGCCCGGTGACATTCGGTCAGTAAACGCTCGAGTTGTTTCGCCCAGGTACGCAGCAGCAGGTGGTCGGACATGTTCACGGACAAAACTATGGATCTTGACAGTATTCGATGACACAGTGATTCATGCCGTCTTGGGCGTAGTGCGAGATGCGTCCGATTTCCTACGATGATCGCCGCAAGGCCCTGTTGTGCCCCCGCGCGGCAGGGCCTTCGCCACACCTAGATGTGCCCGTACCCGATCTGCCCGTACCTGATGCCAGGAGCACGTGTACTTTGAGCGCATTGCAGTGGCGTACCGCGATAGACCTGTGCCTGATCGCCGAGATGATCCCGGCCCCGGACAACCCCGCCCGCCTCCTCTCCCGACTCACCGGCGTCCGCGTCGCCGTGCAGGGATCCGTGCTCTACGTCGACACGGTCCAGGGCATCTTCGCGATACCCGTGGCGTCCATCCTGTTCGTCGCCTACAGCCGGAACTGACGCGGCGACGGGCCGCGTCCCCGCCGTCCGCCTCCCCGCATCCGGCAGGATTCCTGGTGCAGACCAGGAACGCCGCCGTGACGAGGAGCCCTACGATGCGCACCGACCAGCCAGTCCCCCACCGACCTGAGGGCCCTGCGCGTGCGCCCGAGATCGTGGGCAGCGACCCGGCCGGCTTCCCCTGGAGCGTCTTCCACGACCGCCACCCGCTGCTGTTCCAGCAACTGCGGGACGCGCTGCCCTACCCTCCGGACGCCCTGCGGCGGCTGGCGGAGTTCGAGGCGGAGGCGGTGCACGGGGTGATCGGCCCCCTCGAACCGAGCGCGCACGACCGGGCCGACTGGGACCTCTGGTCCCGCCCCTACCTGGGCCTGCCCTGGACCGAACCGCCGTTCCTCTGGGCCGAGGTGTACTTCTACCGCAGACTGCTGTCCGCGACCGGCTACTTCGGCCCCGGGCCGATGCGGGGGGTGGACCCGTTCGCGCCGCTCAAGGAGGCCGAGCTGCTGGGCCCGGCGGTGGACCAGGAACTGGCCGCGCTGGACCGGTTGGCGGGCCTGGACCAGGCCGAGCTGAGCTGTGCCCTGCTGCTGTCCTCGCTCTGGGGCAACCGCGCCGACCTCTCCTTCGAGATCTCCGCCGACCGGGCGGACGGGCCGCCGGCCCAGGAGTCCGCCCCGGGCGCGCTGCTGGTGGACGACCGCGCCGCCGTACTCTCCCACCTGCGCGACCGGCCGCCGGGGCGGGTCTGCCTGATCGCCGACAACGCCGCGCGCGAGCTGCTGCCGGACCTGGTCCTGCTGGACCACCTGCTCGGTTCCGGCCTCGCGGCGAGCGCCACCCTCTACGTCAAGCCGCAGCCCTGCTACGTGTCGGACGCCACCGTCGCCGACACCCTCGCCGCGCTGCGGCGGCTGCGCGACGCCCCGGGGGCGGCCGGCCGGACCGGCGCGCGGCTGTGGCGGGCGGTCGGCAGCGGCCGACTGGCCGTCAGCACGCATGCCTTCTTCTGCGCGCCGTTCCCCTTCCGGGACATGCCGGACGACCTGCGCGCCGAACTGGCGTCCGCGACCTTGACCCTCACCAAGGGCGACCTCAACTACCGCCGCCTGGTGGAGGACCGCCACTGGCCGGCCACCACCCCGTTCGCCGCGGTGACCGCCGCCTTCCCCGGCCCGGTCGCCGCCCTGCGCACGGTCAAGTCCGACGTCGTGGTCGGCCTCGACCCCGCCACCGCGGCAGCCCTGGAGTCCCACCCCGGCTGGCGCACCAGCGGCACCCGCGCCGTCCTCCAGTTCCGCCCGTAACCGGGACCGGAGGGGGCCGGGTGCCGTGGTGGGGCCGGTCAGCTCTGGGGGGTGAGGGAACCGAGGTAGGCGTTGGCGGCGTCGGGGGTGAAGAACCAGTTCGGGAAGTCCGACGGGTTGTCGAAGCCGTTGGCGAAGCGGTCGGCGACGGCCGGGATCTGGCCGGCCGCGCCGATCAGCTGGAGCACGTGCTCGGGCGGCGGGGCGAGCATCGCGTTGGTCCAGGCGGTGACGTCGCTCGCGGCGGTGGTCCAGAAGGTCTCGAAGGCGGACTCCATGAAGGCCCGGTCGAACGGCTGGTCGCCGTGGGCGCGGATGGAGTCGAGGTAGCTGGTGGCGCACTTGGCCGCGGTGTTGGAGCCCTGGCCGGTGATCGGGTCGTTGGCGACGACCACGTCGGCCACGCCCAGCACCAGGCCGCCGCCGGGCAGTTCGCCGACCGGGCGGCGCACCACCGGGGTGTAGCGGCCGGCCAGGGTGCCCTTGGCGTCGGTGAGTTCCACGCCGCCGAGGGTGCGCTCGTACTCCCAGGGGGTGTAGGTGCGCATCAGGTCCAGGGTGCGGCGCAGCTGCTCCTCGGGTTCGAGCGCGGGCTCGAAGACGTCCAGCGGGCCGCCGGGGACCCCCTCCCAGAAGAGGATGTCGCAGGGCCCGGACAGGGTGAGCGCGGGGATGACGAAGAGTTCGCCGACGCCGGGCACCAGGTTGCAGCGCACCGCCGCGAAGTCGTGCTCGGGGCGCGGCCCGAGGCCGTGCACATAGGAGACCGCCAGCGAGCGTTGCGGGGCGGTGTACGGGGAGCGCTCGGCGTCGCGGGCGAACATCGACACCAGTTCGCCCTTGCCGGCCGCGACCAGGGTCAGGTCGTAGCCGCGCACCAGCAGGTCCAGGTCGGAGACGGTGACGCCGTTGACGACCACCTTGCCGCCGCGCTCGGCGAAGAGCTCCAGCCAGCCGGGCATCTTCACCCGCTGGTCCACGGACTGGGCGTAGTCGTCGAGCCGGCCGACCCAGTCGATCACCCTGGCCGCCTCGGGGCCGCTCACCGAGACGCCCAGTCCCTCGCTCCGCGGCGCCTCCTTCTCCCACAGGTTGAGGCCGAGGTCGCGCTCCTGGCCGAGGGCGGTGCGGAACATGCACTGGGTGGAGAGCACCCGGCCGCCCCGGATCTCGTCGGGGGTGCGGTCGGTCATCACGGTGACGTCGTGGCCGTCGGACTGCAGGCCGAGGGCGAGCTGCAGCCCGGCCTGGCCGGCGCCGACGACGAGTATCTTCGCCAAAGGGGGCTCCTTGGTGGGGAAAGGTGGGTTCGGACGGGGGCGGTCCCGCGACGATGATGGTGCCAGAGCGTCAGTTGGGTTCCAGCGACAGGGTGTGCTGGACCAGCCCGGCCAGGGTCCGCGCGGCCGAGGCCCGGTTCCGCGCGTCGCAGCGCAGCAGCGGGACGTCGGGGGCGAGGCTGAGCGCGTCCCTGATCTCGATGTCCTCGTAGTGCGGCGCGCCGTCGAACTGGTTGACCGCGACCACGAACGGCAGCCCGCTGCTCTCGAAGTAGTCGACCGCGGGGAAGCCGTCGGCGAGGCGGCGGGTGTCGATCAGCACCACCGCGCCGACCGCGCCGCGGGCCAGGTCGTCCCACATGAACCAGAAGCGGCGCTGCCCGGGCGCCCCGAAGATGAACAGCACCAGGTCGGGCGCGAGGTGCAGCCGGCCGAAGTCCATCGCCACGGTGGTGGTGGTCTTGCTGCTGCCGTCGAGCAGCGGGTCGGTGTCGGTTCCGGCGTCGGTCATCACCGCCTCGGTGCGCAGCGGGGCGATCTCGGAGACGGCCCCGACCAGGGTGGTCTTGCCGACGCCGAAGCCGCCCGCGACGACGATCTTGGCGGAGGTGACCGGGAGTTCGGTCAGCGGGATGCCCCCGGGCACGGAGCCGTTCGGAGCAGCGGAGCCGTTCGGAGCAGCGGGGCCGTACTGGGGGGCGGTGGACGAGTCAGGCGAGGTCGCGGAGACCACCGAGGATCCTCTCAAGAACCAGGCGGTTCGGTCGTGCTGGAGCGGAAATGGACGAACCGCCGCCGGAGCGGGTCGCGACGGAGCTGCCGTGCACCCGGATCCGGCCGGCGTCCACCAGGTCGCTGACCCACACCCGGACCACCCCGAGCGGCAGCCGCAGCAGGGCGGACACCTCGGCGATGGAGCGCATCTGGCCCTGGCACAGCTCGCAGATGCGCTCGAGCTCGGGGAAGGTCGGCGCGGCGGTGCCCGGGGGCTGGTACAGCGCCGAGATCAGGGTCTCGACCAGCAGCACCTGCCCGAAGCGGGTACGCCCGCCGGTCAGGGCGTACGGGCGGACCCGTGCGGAACGGCGTGTCGGGGGGATCACCGGTGAGCCTCCTGCCCGGGTGTTCCCCGGAGCTCGTCGCGGAGTTGCGTGGTCAGCACATGGCCGGCGCGTTCGACCAGGCGGGCCAACTGGTAGGCGGCCACGCTCAGATCGCAGTCGGCACTGGTGTACGCGGTCAGGCAGGCGGTCTCGTCCACGGACATCAGGATCAGCGTCCCGTCGTCCAGGGTGATCACGGTGCGCTTCAGCCCGCCGAACTCGAGCAGGGTGGAGAGCCCGCTCGAAAGTCCGTTCAACCCCGCTGCGAGCGTGGCGAGTTGGTCGGACGGGCAGTCCTCGTCCGCGGTGACCAGGGGCAGCCCGTCGGTGGACACCAGGGCCAGCGAGCGAAGGCCGGGGGTGCTCATCAGGACGTCGCTCAGCAGCCAGCGCAGCCGCTGCAGCGGGGTCGACCCCGGAGTGGCACTTCCATGGACCATGGTCGTCATGTCCCTTCCCCCTCACCGCGGATCGGCACGGCGGCGCGGACGCCGTGCTGGAAGCCGCCCAGTCGGCGGCGCAGTTCCTCGGCCGCGGCCCCGGGACGCTCGGGCGCCCCGCCGCCGGCGCCGCCCGCGCCGTCACCGTTCTCACCCTCGGCCGCTGCGGCGCGGGCGAGTTGGCCGCTCTCGCCGGGGACCCGCTTGGGCAGTCCGCCGGGCCCGGTCCGGGACGCCGAGGGTGCGGGCCCGGGCACCGCGCTCAGCGAACGGGGCGTCACCTGGCCTGCGCCCTGACCGCCCTGACCGCCCGGCACGCCCTGGGAGCCGTGGGCCTCGTGGGCCGGTGCGGCCCAGCCGGCCATCGGGTCGGGCATCGGCGCCGGGGCCGGCGGTGCGGCGAACACCCAGGTCGGGACGGCGACCAGCGCGGTGGTGCCGTCGGCGGTCGGACTGGCCCGCAGCTGCACCCGCAGGCCGTGCCGCAGCGCCAGGATGGTCACCACCTGCAGCCCCATGCTCCGCCCGGTCCTGGCCACGGTCTCGGTGGCCGTCGAAGTCCCGGTCGCCAGGCGGGTGTTGACCTCGCGCAGCAGCTCCTCCGGCAGGCCGATGCCCCGGTCGGCCAGCGAGACCATCAGCTCCCCGCTGTCCAACTGCCAGGCGGTGACCGTGACCGGCTCGGTCGGCGGTGAGAACGAGGTCCCGTTCTCCAGCAGTTCGGCGAAGAGGTGGCTGAGGTCCTCGGCGACGTCGGGGCGGACCCAGAGTTGCGGTATCGCGGTGAGATGCACCCGCTCATAGCGCTCGATCTCGGAAAGGGCCGCGCGCAGCACGTCCAGGAATGCCGTCGGCGCCTGCGACGCACCGGGTCGCTGATGACTCGCACCACCGAGCAGCAGCATGTTTTCGCTATTGCGGCGCATCCGGGTGCCCAGGTGGTCCAGCCGGTAGAGCTGCTCCAGTCGCGCGGAGTCGGCCTCGGTCCCCTCCATGGTTTCCAGCAGCCCGAGCTGACGCTCGACCAGGCTCAGGCTGCGCAGCGCCAGGTTGACCAGCAGCTCGCCGCCCTCCTGCTCCCGCTGCTTGGCAGCGGCGACCAACTCGTCACGCTCGGAGCCGAGTTGAGCGTAGTGATCTTGGAGCTGACGGTGCTCGTACTCCAGTTGGGACTGCGTCGACCGGAGTCGCTGGTAGTGGGCTTCCTGCTCGCCCTGTTTCTCCCGGTCCCGCCGAACGGTTCTCCGGCTGCGAGCGAGTAGGGTGCCCAGGACCAGTGCGACCACAAGGGCCGCAGCGGCGAGGCCGACGGACATGTACACGAGTCCCCGCATCTGCACTGCTGCTATCGCATTGGAATCATCCGAGTTATTCCATCACATCACAGATTACATTCCGGTTTCCAGTCGGGAGAGGCCCGGTGTGCGCGAATCGCGTGCAGATTCCATGAGGGCTTCCGGGGTCAGCCGGTCCAGGCTGGGATAGCCGTCCACGGCCATGATCAGATCCGCCTCGGCCAGCAGCGAGCGCAGCACATGGACGATCCCGTCGACCCCGCCGAGGGCGAGTCCGTAGGCGTACGGGCGGCCCACGCCCACGGCGGTGGCACCCAGCGCCAGCGCCTTGACCACGTCGGCGCCGCTGCGCACCCCGGAGTCGAACAGCACCGGCAGGTCGCCCGCTGCGGCCACCACACCGGGCAGCGCGTCCAGGGCGGCGAGGCCGCCGTTGGCCTGCCGGCCACCGTGGTTGGAGCAGTAGATGCCGTCGACGCCCAGATCCCTGGCCCGGCGCACGTCGTCGGGGTGGCAGATGCCCTTGAGCAGCAGCGGCAGTGAGGTCAGCGAACGCAGCCAGGGCAGGTCGTCCCAGGTGAGCGGATTGCCGAAGATCCCGGCCCAGTGCAGGGCGGTGGCCCGCGGGTCGTCCTCGGGGGCGTGCGGCAGCCGGGCCCGGAAGACCGGGTCCGAGGTGTAGTTGGCCAGGGCGTGGCCGCGCAGTTGGGGGAAGTTGCCGGTGCCCAGGTCGCGGGGCCGCCAGCCGGTGATCCAGGTGTCCAGGGTGACCACGATCCCCCGGAACCCGGCCGCCTCGGCCCGGTGCACCAGGCTCTCGGCCAGCTTCCGGTCGGTCGGCGTGTAGAGCTGGAAGAAGCCGGGGGTGTCGCCGAACTCCCCGGCCACGTCCTCCATCGGGTCCATGGAGAGGGTGGACGCGACCATCGGCACCCCGGTCCGCGCCGCCGCCCTGGCCGTGGCCAGATCGCCGTGGCCGTCCTGGGCGCAGAGCCCGATCACACCGATCGGCGCCATGAACAGCGGGCTGGGCAGGGTCATTCCGAACAGATCGACCGTCAGATCCCGTTGCGCGGCCCCGACCATCATCCGCGGGACCAGACCCCAGCGCTCGAAGGCCCGGACGTTGGCCCGCTGGGTGAACTCGTCCCCGGCCCCGCCCGCGACATAGGACGCCACCGACGGCGGCAGCACCGCCTCGGCCCCCGCCTCCAGTCCGGCGAAGGTCATCGGCAGCGTCGGCTGCACCCCGAACAACCCGTTGAAGTAGATCTCGGTCTGGTAGTCGCCGAACTGGGTCATCGGGAGCGCCCTCCTGCGGCGGCCGGCGGGCCCGGCCGGAACGCGGTTTATGATCGCGCCCCGGCGCTCCCGGCGCGAGCCCTCCCGGCGCGAGCCGCACCGGCGCGGGCCCGCCCCCGCTACTCCGCGGCAACCACCGGTGCAGCCGCGGGCTCGGTCCGGCGCAGCGCCGGGACCAGCAGGACCAGGCCCGCGGCGAGGCCGACCGCGGCGAAGACCCACCAGACCCGCTCGAAGTCGGCCAGGGCGGTGGCCGGGGTGGGGGTGCCGAGCACCGCGACGAAGACGCTGATGCCGATGACCGCGCCGAGCTGCCGGAAGCTGGCGTTGACCGCCGAGCCGATGGCGTAGCGGGTGGGCGGCAGCGACTGCGCCGCCGCGCCCGACTGCACCGGCAGGGTCAGCCCGATGCCGAGGCCGATCAGCAGCATCCAGGGCAGCCAGTGCGTGGTCCACTGCGGGGTGCTGCCGACCCAGAGCGCGTAGCCCGCCGCGCCGAGGGCCCAGGAGGTCGCGCCCGCCAGCAGCACCGGACGGTAGCCGATGGCGGCGGCCAGCCGACTGGCCGGCCGGGCCACCACGGTGACCAGCAGCGGGCCGGGGGCGCTGGCGAGGGCCGAACGCAGCACCGAGTAGTGCCACTCGGTCTGCAGGAAGAGCACATTGCTCAGCAGCATCCCGTAGAAGGAGGTGGCGAAGAGCAGGGTCGCCGCGTTGACCAGGCGGAACTGGCGCACCTTGAACAGCGCCAGGTCGAGCACCGGCCGGGCGGCGGCGGTGGTCCGCCACAGGAACACCGGGAACAGCAGCGCGGCGAGCACCAGCGCGCCGATCACCCGGGGGTCCGACCAGCCCCAGTCCGGGCCCTCGATGATGCCCAGGCTGAGCATCGCCGGGACGGCCGCGACCAGCAGCACGCCGATCGGGTCCGGGACGCCGCTGGCACCGGGGTCGCGGGACTCCTTCAGCAGCCGCAGCCCGAACACCACCACCACCGCGCAGATCGGGACGTTAACCAGGAAGATCCAGCGCCAGGAGGCGTACTCGGTGAGCAGCGCGCCGATGGTCGGGCCGAGCGCCGCCGCCGCGGCGCCCATCGCGCCCCAGGTGCCGACCGCCACATGGCGCCGTGCGGCGGGGAACTCGGGCAGGATCAGCGCCAGTGAGGTGGGCACCACCAGCGCGGCGAAGACCGCCTGCAGTGCCCGTCCGGCGACCAGCACCCCCTCGCTGGGGGCCAGCCCGCACAGCGCGCTCATCAGCGCGAACCCGACCAGCCCGGTCAGGAACACCCGCTTGCGGCCGTAGCGGTCGGCCAGTCGGCCGGCCGGGATCAGCATGGCCGCGAAGACCAGGCTGTAGGCGTTGAGCACCCAGGCCAGGTGCCCGGTGGTGGTGTGGAAGCTGAGGCTGATGGTCCGGAAGGCGATATTGACGATCGTGGTGTCGAGGAAGACCACGAACACCCCGAGGCTGCCCAGGGCCAGCACCCCCAGCGCGTGCCTGCGCGCGGCCGGGTCCTCCGCCGGGGACGGGGCGTCGGCCGCCACTGCGGCGGCGCCGGCGGCGGCGGTGGGATTGGTAGCGGTCATCGCGACCCCACATAGTCAGTTGTGATTTCCTACGGACTCCGTGACCGTAGCAGGAGTGCGTTGGAAAACACAACGGACTATGCTGGTGCCATGGAGAACACGATCGAGTCGATGGCCACCCGGCGCATCGCGCCGCGCCCCTGCCCGGCCGCCGCCTCGCTCCAGGTCCTGGGCGAGAAGTGGACCCTGCTGGCCATCCGGGAGATGGGCTACGGAGTGCACCGCTTCGAGCAGATCACCCGGTTCACCGGCGCCTCCCGCGACATCCTGGCCGACCGGCTGCGCAAGCTGGAGGACGCCGGGGTGGTGGAGCGGCGGCAGTACTCCGAGCACCCCCCGCGCTTCGAGTACCACCTCACCCCGGCCGGGCAGGAGGCGCGGCCGATCCTGCTCGCGCTGGCGCAGTGGGGCGAGAAGTGGGTGCTGGACAGCGCCACCCCCACCTTCACCCACACCTGCGGCAGCGCGCTGGACGCCCGGATGACCTGCCGGCACTGCGGCGAGGAGGTCACCAGGGACAGCCTCCGGGTGCGCCCGGAACCCCGTCCGGAGCCCCGCCCGGAACCCGCCTGACCGGGCCGGCCGGGCCGGTCAGTTGCGGGTGAGCGTGCGGGACGCCGCCGCCGCGATGGCGATGCCCAGGGTCCAGCCGAGGATGGTGAGCAGCACGGTGACCACGGCCGGGATGCCGTGGTACTGCCATACGTCGGGCTGGCCGAAGTGGATCACCGGCACCAGGTGGTCGGCGGAGTACAGCACCGGGTTGAACACCGAGTGGTCGTCCGAGGCGACATGGTCCGGCCGCACCCGGCTGAAGTACACGCTGCTCGCGGTGAGCAGCGCCACCGCCCAGCCGATCGCCCGCAGCGGCCGGTAGCCGTAGCCGACCAGGGCGTCCAGCACATGGCCCGGCACCCGGCGCCACCAGGGCAGTTTGGCCCGCAGCGCCCGCTGCTTGGCCAGCAGCACCGTCCTGGCCTCGCCGTCGTCGCCGAGCGAGCGGTAGTAGGAGGCCAACTGCTCGTAGGGCTGGGCCCGGTAGGCGCCGCCCCGGGTGTCGTCGGTGCGCCGGATCTGACGCTCCATCAGTGGCAGCCGGACCGAGGCGTCCTGGTAGACGGTGAAGGACCCGTAGGTGAAGCCGTCCAGGTTGAGCCGGCACGGCCAGGAGCCCAGGTCCTCCTGGATGCCGCCCTCGGCGCAGGCCGCGTAGAGCGTCAGCAGGGCGTCAGGGGAGGTCATGCCGGTCAGGTCGAGGTGGCTGGTGATCCGGGCGGCGGTCAGCCGGATCTCACCGCCGGTCCTGAAGCGGCTGCCGAGCCGCAGGCTGCCCTCGACCAGGATCCGTTCGGCCTCCAGCGCGGGCTGGTCCGGCGACGGGGTCAGCCGGGCGCCGCGCAGGTCGAGGTCGTTGCCGAAGCGGGACCACGGCAGCCGCACCGTGCCGGCGGCGGTGAAGGCGCGGGTGCTCCGCCCCCTGGTGCGGGTGCGGAAGACCGCCTCGCTGGCGACCAGCAGGTCGTCGGCGTGCAGCGCGACCCCGCCGAGGCCGTCCAGCCTGGCTCCGTTCAGTACCAGCGCGCTGCCGATGTGGGCGCCGGGAAGCCGCATCTCACCCTGGGCCCAGAGCCCCTGGGCCAGCAGGCTGCGGCCGATCCTGATGCCGCCGCCGTTGAAGGACTTGCCCCCGTCGAAGGTGTTGAACAGCCTGGCGTCGACCAGCGTCAGCTGGCCCGCGACCTGGGCGTTGATCAGGCAGAACGAGCCGGTCACCCGGGCCCGCGAGGCGAACAGGCCGCCCTCGATCCGGACCCCGTCGCCGTGGACGGCGCTCAGGCCGCGTCCCGGCCCCTCGCTCAGGCCGGTGATCACCGTGTCGCTGAGGTCCAACTGGCCCTGCACCATGGCGCCGTAGGCGCTGATCCGGGTCAGCCGGGAGCCGCGCAGGTCGATCGCGCCGGTGGTGGCGCCGTCGAGGTCGATCTGCCCGTCGACCCGGCATCCGCGCAGTTGCAGCAGGGCGGAGACCAGGCCGTGGTCGATCCGCAGCTGACCGCTGATCCTGGCCCCGCTCAGCCGGACCGCCGCCACCGCCCCCAGCGCCGCCGGGCAGGCGCCGAGCAGCAGCGCCGCCAGCACCTCCCCGCGCACGGTGCGGTCGGCGGACCAGTGGTCGGCCTCGGCCGGATCGTCCAGCGCGGGATCGCCGGTGCGCAGATCGACGAGTTCCCCGAGCGGAAAGGCGCTCCACACCCGCTGCTCGGTCGCGCTCAGCCCGCCGAGGCGGTCCGGAACGGCGGAGCGGGGCGCTGCGGGGGAAGGGATCATGCCAGCCATGCCGATCATCCTGCCCTACCGCGGCCGCCAGGGAAGCGGCCTCCGCAGAAGCAGCCGATGAAGGAGCGGTGCCGGACGTGGCCGGCCCCCGGCCACCCGCTCGGGACGGGTGGCCGGGGGCCGGAGCTCCTACGGAGCGGTCAGCTGTGGTTGCCGGAGCGGCGGCGGACCGCCAGGCCCACCCCGCCCAGCGCCAGCACGGCCAACACGCCACCCGCGGCCAGCTCGGCCGGGCTCATCGACCCGTTGCCACCGCCCAGACCGGTCTTCACCGCACCGGTCGGCACCGCCGTCGCCGAGGTCGAGGTGGTCGGGGTGCTCGTGCCACTCGCCACGGTCAGCGTGGTGGTGCCGGACGAGCTGCCGCAGGTGAACTTCACGTCGTACTGCGCCCCCGGCTTGGCATCCGCGTCCACCGTCGCCGCACCCACGTACTCACCCTTGGTACCGGTCGAGGGCAGCGTCACCGTGTCGAACACCCCCGACGACGCCGTCGCCGACGTCGCGTCACAGCCAGAGACCCCCAGACCGATATTGCCACCGGCCTTCACCGTCGTCGGATAGATCTTGAACGCGAACGGCGTCACATTGCTCGCCGTCCCCCCGCCGTCAGCGGCGAACGCGACCGGACCGGCCAGCGACAGAGCGCCCACCGTCAGTACGGACCCGGCTATCAGACGTGCAGCACGCATACGGAACAACCTTCCAGAAGGCTGTCGATCCACCCCGGTGGGGATCGACCACTGCCCTCATCCGACAGGCCGCCCGGACCGCCCGCAGCGTGGGCGGGCGCCGGACCCGCTCACCCGGAGCTTCCGTTCGGTGCCTTTGTGTCACGATTCGCAAGGGAATCCCCGGCGGCCACCGGCCGCAAGAGACCCGGCTCGACACTCCTCCGCACGGGTGACCCGAGGGATCCGGCCGACCCGTCCAGCCCCGCGCCCTGCTGCCCTTGGCGGTAGGCGTCCATGCAGGGCATGCAGTACCTCTCCTCCCCCGGCTCCTGCGGCGCGGCGGCCGGGGCCGCGCAGGAGGCGTGCAGCAGGCGTCCGCACATGGTGGCCGCCTCCCTGGCGATGATGTGCCAGACCAGCGAGGGGCGGCGTTCGTGGTCCGCGGCGGACACCGCGGGGTCGTACTCGGCGCGCAGCTCGTGCATGGGTTCCTCCTGGGGACGGGGAATGCCTACTCGCACTGTGCTGGGCCTGCCGACGCCGCGCACCTGCGGCCGTCACGGCGAGGGAACCCGCCGCCGACGGGGTCGAACCGGCGGTTTGCGGGCGGTCTGTCGGCGGTCTGTCGGCGGATTCGCGAGGGGTTACCCGCCCCACACGGGGATGAAACGGACAATTGCGATGGGCGTCGAGTGACGGTCGCCACAGCAAAATCCCGCCTACGACCGGGGGTAGTTGATCGAACCGCGGCAGCCGCGGTGCGCCTCGGCGGCTGTCCGAATGCCGCGGGCGGGGACAAACCCGACTCGGCGCGGCGGTCCGCAGCCCGCCCGGGCACTGACCACCGAGACCTCCCGGCGGCCGGGCCCGGGGCCTCGGAAGCCGACCTCGGGAGCCGGTCGCAGCGCACGGCGTCCGCTCGCACGAACAGCGTTCCACTACGTGGCTGCCTAGTATCCGGGGCCCTTGGTCGTACTCGATCCGGCGGCTACAAATGACCGAGTCAACCGGTGCCGCAGCACCTGTCCCGCTGCCCCACCGCCACCGGCACTAACCGCAAGCGGAGTGCCCGCCGCCCCGATGCCGACGGCGTCCCCTGTCCGGACGCCGTCACTCCCGTGTCGGGGCGCACCGCCAACCGATTGAGGTCGTACTCTCCCATGTCTGTCTTCTCCACCCGAATGCGTGCTTCCGCCGTCCTCGTTGCCGCCGCTGCCGGCCTGACCACCCTCGGGGCGGTCGGCACCAGCGCCCAGGCAGCCACCCCGGCCGCTGTCACCGTCACCCACACCGCTCCGACCAGCGCCACCACCGCCGCCCACGCGGCCGTGCCGGCCAGCAGCACCAAGACCGCCGCGCAGACCGCCGCCGCCTCCGCCGCCCGGATGGCGTACCTGAACGCCCGCGCCGAGACCCTGGCGGAGCAGGCCTACAACGCGGCCAACGCCAAGAGCGCCGCCTCCGCGCCGGTCACCAGCTCGGGCAGCGGCTCCACCGCGTCCGGCGCGGCCTCCGACAGCGCCGACTCGCTGGCCCAGGGCGCCTACAACCAGGCCGGTGGCGACAGCAGCAGCGCGAGCAGCGACTCCTCCGCCGACTCCAGCGACTCCAGCGCCGCCGCCTCCACCGACTCCGGCGCGAGCACCGGTTCGGTCTCGGACGACTCCGCCGCGAGCAGCGACTCGTCCAGCACCTCGTACTCGGGTGACGCGCAGTCGATCGCGGCGCAGATCGTGCCCGCCGACCAGCTGGCCTCCTTCGACGAGATCATCTCGCACGAGTCCGGCTGGGACGTGACCGCGACCAACCCGTCCTCCGGCGCCTACGGCCTGCCGCAGGCCCTGCCCGGCGACAAGATGGCCTCCGCCGGCGCCGACTGGCAGACCGACGCCGCCACCCAGATCCGCTGGGCGCTGGACTACATGAACACCACCTACGGCAGCCCCAACCAGGCCTGGGCCTTCTGGCAGGCCAACAGCTGGTACTAGAAACCCCCACACCACCCCGCGGCGCCCAGGCACCGGACAGGGGAGAACCTGGGCGGACCACCCCGTAGGGGCCCGGCACACCACGTGCCGGGCCCCTACGGGCAATTCAGGGTTTGTTCAGTCGCCTGTCATAAACACCGGAATTTCATCATCCGGTACTGACCGGCGATTCCGAACGCCCCATCAGATAGGCGGCCTGTACCCTGCTCTGGGCGCCGTAGGCCTTGAGGATCTTCGCGATGTGCGAGCGGCAGGTCCGTACGTTCAAATTCATGCGGCGGGCGATCACATCGTCGCTCGCCCCCTCCACGAGCAGCCTCATGATGCTTTCCTGCACCATGTTGAGCTGCTCGTCGGATTTCTGGCGCTGATAGCCGGTGTCGTACATGCTGGCCCGGCCCCAGTCCCGCTCGAAGGAATCGACCAGGAAACTCACCAGGGCCGGGTGCCGCACCAGGACGGCATTCCTGCTGTCCTTGGAGGCGGCCAGGAACGCAATTCTGCGGTCGAAGATCATCAGTCGGTTCGGTATCTCGTCCAGCGTCCTGATCTCGGCGCCGAGCGAGGTCGCCTCCGAGACGTACTCCTTGGTCGCCTCGCTGAACCTGGCCGGGTGCTGGTAGAGCGTGCGCATCCGGACGCCCCGGCCGAGCACCGACTCGGCCCGGGCCAGCGCCCGGCCGAGGGCCTCCTTGCCCCGGTTGCCCGGCTGCGCGGTGAGCGCCTCCTCCTCGCACTCGCCGACCGCCTCCTCCAGCGCCTCGTTGATCACTTCCAGGCCGACCAGGTCCTCCACCGGCGGCTCCGGGCGCGCGGTCTGCACCTGCTCGTAGAAGGAGGACAGCACCGCCAGTTCGCGGACCAGCGCCGATCCGTACTCCTCCAGCCGGACGGTGTGCCGGTTCAGCCGGCGCCGTACGGTCGCCGCGGCGATCTGCGGATCCACCGGGACCAGGCGGGAGTTGTCCGCCGGGTCCGCGGCCAGGAGCCCGAGCCGGCACAGCAGCGCCCTGCCGTCCGAGGCGCCGTCCGCCGCCGGGATCCACCCCGCCAGCAGCGCCTGCGTGTACGTCGCCTTCGCCTCGGGGGTCAGTACCGGAAGCAGGTCCTCTATTCGGTCGGGTCCTGTTTGTTCCCCCATGCCGTGTTTCCACCCCTCATCATCATGCGGTTCATCGATATGGCCCGGAGCGGGCCTTGAAGCTCAATCCAGGCAGGAAAAGAATCGGTTCCGGCGGTCGGTCGACCGCCGGAGACCGAGAAACGTTGCAGGAGGATTGAGGAAATATGAACAGCCGTCATCTCCTGACCGGAATGAGCGGACTGCTCCTCGCCGTCATCGCCGTCACAGCCGCGGTCGGCATCCATGTGGAATCTGCCGGGAACCCCGCGGGAAACCACGCACCTACACAGCTCCGCGCGGACCTGGAATGGGACATCGTTCCGGCACGGCCGTGAAAGTGACGCACTGCGAAAGCGAATGAACGATCATGCCTGACACGACGTCACACTCCGATCGCCGACGATCTGCTCCGAACCGGTGGGGGCTGCCCGATCTGCACGGCGGCAGCAAACTGCTCACGGCAGCCGCTGTCGATAGTATCGGAAGCGGGCTCTTCTACGCCTTTCAAGTGATCTATTTCGTCAAGGTAACTTCGCTGGCCCTGCCGGTCATCGGGCTCGCCCTGACCCTGGTTCAGCTGCTCTCGCTGCCCGCTCCGACGCTGCTGGGCCCTCTGGTCGACCGGGTCGGACCCCGGTTGGTGGCGGCCGGCGGCAACCTGCTGGCGGCGGCGGGGTTCGGCGGATTCCTGCTGGTGCACTCGGCGTGGCAGATCGTGGCGGCCGGCCTGGTCGTGCAGATCGGGGTCAGCGGCTACTGGACCTCCAGCGGCGCGCTGGTGGGACTGGCGGCGGAGCAGGACCAGCGCACCCGCTGGTTCGGCCTGATCAACGCGCTGCGCAACGCCGGCGTCGGGCTGGGCGGCGCGGTCGCCGCACTGGCCCTGGGCGCCGGCGGCACCACCGGACTGCGCTGGCTGGTGGTCGGCAATATCGTCAGCTACCTCTTCTCGGCCTGGCTGATCGCCAGTTGGCGCCACCGCGGATCAGCGGAACCGGCGGCGGAGCCGGCGCCGTCCGCCGCCGCATCCGAGCCGGCCGGCCCGGAGCCGGCCGGCGGCTACCGGGCCGTGCTGCGGGACACCGCGTTCCTGCGGATGGCCGTGGTCAACCTGGTGTTCGTGCTCGCCGCGATGGTGCTGAGCGTGCTGCTCGCGGTGTACATCGTCGAGTCGCTGCACCAGCCGGTCTGGACCGCGGGTGCGCTGCTCACCCTGAACACCGCGCTGGTCGCGGTGTTCCAGACACCGGTCGGACGGCTGGTCGAACTCCGGCCCCCGCAACGGGTGATCGCCCTCGCGGCGCTGGTCAACGTGCTGGCCTTCCTGCTCTTCGGGCTGCTGGTGCACGCGCCGTCCTGGACCGTGCTGCCCGGGCTCGTGCTGGCCATGCTGGTCTACACCGCGGCCGAGATGATCCAGTCCCCGGTCGTCTCCGGGCAGGCGCTGGAACTCGCCCCGGAGCAGCTGAGGGGCCGTTACCAGGCCGTCTTCCAGCTCTCCTGGGGCCTGGGCGGTGCGATCGCACCGGTGGTCTTCACCTCGCTGCTCACCGTCGGACCGCTGTGGCCCTGGGTGCTGCTGGTCGTCCTCAACCTCGGCGCGGCAGCCGCGCTCGGTGTCCGGGCCCGCGTGCGGACCGGCGCCGCCCCACGGCCAGCGACCCTGCCGGCCGTCCCCCACCAACAACCAGTCAAGGAGCACTGACATGACGAACCTCCTGCTCATCGAGGCCAATGGGAACGTGGGCGAGGACCTGCTCACGGCCGCGGTCGAGCTCGGCCTGACCGTCCATGTCGCCACCCACGAGGACCTGTACGAGAAGTACCGCCCGGAGCTGAAGTCGAAGATCGCCGGCACGGTGTTCACCGACTTCGGCGACCCGGTGACCGCCCTCGAGGACCTGCTCGCCTTCTCCCGCAAGGTCGGTGTGCACGGCGTGGTCACCGGCTGGGAGTTCTTCTCGCCGCTGGTGACCCAGCTCGCGGCGGAGCTCGGGCTGCCCGGCCACGACCCGGCCAGGGCCGACGCCTGCCGCAACAAGCGGGTCATGGCGGAGGTCTTCGCCGAGCACGGCGTCCCCTCGCCGCGGACGCTGGTGGCCGCGGACCTCGAGGGCGCCAGGGCCGCGATCGCCGACGCCGGGCTGGGCTACCCGCTGGTGGTCAAGCCCTGCGAGAACGCCGGCTCGGTGGGCGTGTCGGTGGTCGCCGCCGCGGAGGGGCTCCCCCGCGCGGTCGGCTTCGCCCAGGGCTGGCCGAACGAGTTCCCGCACGGGACGCCGCTGGAGACCACCCTGGTGATCCAGGAGTACGTGGGCGGCAAGGAGTTCAGCGTCGAGACGGTCGCCTTCGACCGGCAGTTCCAGCACCTGGCGGTGACCGAGAAGTTCACCACCGAGGACTCCAGCCGGGCCGAGGTCGGGCACACCGTGCCGGCCCAGCTGACGGACGAGCAGCGGGCCGTGGTCATCGACACGGTCGAGCAGGGCCTGATCGCGCTGGGCTTCCGCTACGGCGTCGCGCACACCGAGCTGAAGCTGCTGCCGAACCACACCGCGAAGATCATCGAGGTCGGCGCCCGGCCCCCGGGCGACCACATCATGAAGCTGGTCCGCAACGCCACCGGGATCTCCGAGGCCAGGGCGTACATCCAGACCTCGCTCGGCCAGGTCCCGGACACCACGCCCACCGCGAAGGACGCCTCCGCCATCCGCTTCCTCACCCCGCCCCGGGCCGGCGTGTTCCGCGGCATCGGCAACCTGCCGGACTCCCCGGCCGTGGTGGACCAGGCGGTCTACATCGAGCCCGGGAAGGAGCTCGGGCACCTCCAGGACAACATCGCCCGGATCGGCCACCTGATCTTCAAGGCGGACTCCGCGGCCGAGGTCAACCGGATCGCCGACCAGGCCGTCGCGGCGGTCACGATCGAGATGGAGTGACATGCGCCGCATCGCGTTCCTGCGCTCGATCGAGGTCCAGCAGACCGACCCCTACCTGAACCGGCTGCGGCTGCTCGCCCGCGACCGCGGCCTGACCTTCAAGCTGCTCTTCACCGACGGCGAATGCGGACCCGAGGACTTCCCCGGCGAGGCCGAGAAGCTGGCGGCCGACGTGTCGCCCGCCGAGATCGTCGAGCGGCTGCGCCACTGGGGGGCGGACGGGGTGGTCTCCCTGTCCATCCCGGACGAGAACTCGGTGCGCGACGCGGTGGTCCGGGAGTCCCTGGCCGAGTACGGCATCCCGATGGTGATGCACGGCCTGGACGCGACCACCGTGCTCGCCAACAAGTGGGAGACCAAGCAGGCGGTGCGGCGCCACGGCCTCGCCACCCCGGAGGGCCTCTACCTCGACGGGGACCTGCTGAACCAACGCAACGTCAAGGTCCCCGCGTACCACGACCATGTGCGCCGGCAGGCGCACCGGCTCGGCTTCCCGCTGCTGAGCAAGCCGCTGTGGGACTGCCTCGGCACCGGCATCCGCTTCCTCCCGGACGACCGGGCGCTGGACGCCTACCTGGACGCCCCGTACGACGGCAACACCGTGCTGGAGAAGTGCCTGCCCGGTGAGCTCTGCTCGGTCGAGATCGTCGGCACCGCCGGCGACTACGTCGCCCAGCCGCTGATCTGGAAGGGGCCCACCGGCGGGGCGCCGTCCTTCGCCTTCAGCCAGGTCCGCTACGCCGCCCCGCGTCCGCTGCAGGACGAGCAGTTCCGGCCGGTGCTGGACCGCCTGCTGGACCTCTGCGCCGGGCTGGAGCTGCACGGCGCCGTCGAGGTCGAGATGATCCACGACGGCGAGTCCTACCAGGTGATCGAGATCAATCCGCGGGTCTCCGGTTCCACCACCCTGTCCATCGCCGCTTCCGGTGACAACACCTATGCCGGGCTGGTCGAGCTGCTGCTCGGCGAATGGGCGGGCACCGCCCGCTCCTTCGGCGCCCGGCGCCGACTGGCGTACCAGGTGCCGACCCGTCCGCTCGACCCGGAACTCCTGGCCGAGCTCGGCCGGAGGCTGGACCTGGTCCGTGCCAGCAGCTTCCACATCGACGGGCACACCTACGCCAACATGGTTCTGACCTGCGCCTTCGACGGCGCGGCGGCGCTGGCCGACGAACTCGGGGCGCTGACCGGGCAGTACCGGCTGCTCACCCCGGCCGTGCTCGCGGAGACGCGGCAGCTGCTCGCGCCCGCCTCCTCCGCGCTCGCGGCCGTCTCCGGCTGATCCTCCTCCCTCCTCCTGCCCTCGCACCTTCCGCTCGGGCCACCCACGCAAGAGAACGGAATCCCATCGTGCTGACCAGTGAGAACACCACCACCCTGCCCGCCAGGGGCATACCCGCCGACCCCGACGCCCCGGTCCTCGAACTGCGCAGCGACATCAGCGTCGACCTGGTCGACCACTCGGCCAGCGACCTGAGCGTGGTCCGCGCCGCCCGGGTCTCCACCGTCGGCGACGACGCGCAGTACGAGACCAAGGGCGACGGCTATGTCGCCGGCCTCATCGACTACCTGATGAAGAGCCGGCACGGCAGCCCCTTCGAGCACAACTACCTGACCTTCCTGATCACCGCGCCGATCTTCACCGTGCGGCACCTGATGCGCCACCGCACCTGGTCCTTCAACGAGGAGAGCGCCCGCTACCGCGAGCTGCGCCCGGTGTTCTACGTGCCGGACGCCGACCGGCTGCTGCGCCAGGAGGGCAAGCCGGGCCACTACACCTACGTCGCCGGCGACGGGGACGACCACCAGCTGGTGACCGAGGCCTCGGCCGCGGTGTACGCCAAGGCGTACCAGGAGTACACCGGCATGCTGCAGGCCGGCATCGCCCGCGAGATCGCCCGGATGGTGCTGCCGGTGGCCACCTACTCCTCGGTCTACGCGACCTGCAACTCCCGTGCGCTGATGCACTTCCTGAGCCTGCGCACGGCCCGCCCCGACGCGACCTACCCGTCCCACCCGCAGCGCGAGATCGAGATCGTCGCCGAGCAGATGGAGAACTCGCTGCAGAAGCTGATGCCGCTGACCCACGCCGCCTACGAGGCCCACGGCCGGGTCAGCCCGTGACCGGCCTGGCGGTCACCGTCTACGCCGGATCGTCCCTCGGCAACGATCCCCGCTTCGCCAAGGAGACCGAGCTCTTCGCCCGCGACCTGGTGGCGGCCGGCGCCGAGATCGTCTACGGCGGCGGCAGCGTGGGCCTGATGGGCGTCCTCGCCGACACCGTGCTCGCCGCTGGCGGCCGGGTCACCGGGGTGATCCCGCAGTCCCTGGTGGACGCCGAGGTCGCCCACCTGTCGCTGACCGAGCTCAAGGTCGTCGGCTCGATGCACGAGCGCAAGAACGAGATGGCCCGGCTGGCCGACTGCTTCGTGGCGCTGCCCGGCGGCCTCGGCACGGTCGAGGAGCTGTTCGAGGCGTGGGCCTGGCTGATCCTCGGCCACCACGGCAAGCCGGTCGCCCTGCTCAACACCGCCGGCTACTGGGACCCGCTGCTGACGGCCGTTCAGGCGATGGCCCGGGCCGGCTTCATCGGCGCCGAGGAGGCCACCTCGCTGGTGGCGGTCGACAGCGCCGAGGAGCTGCTGCGACTGGTCGACAGCTGGACCCCGCCCGCCCCGCGCTGGGCCTGAGAGGAGAGAACCGATGGCACCCACTGCCACCCGGCCGAGCGGTACCTCGGCATCCGACGCGGTGGTCACCCTGGTCGAGGGCTACGTCCCGGTGATCGACCTGAGCAGTGCCCGCGGCGGCGGGGCCGAAGCCCGGCTGTCCGTCGCCCGGGCGCTCGGGGAGGTCTGCGAGACCAGCGGATTCCTCGCCGTGGTCGGACACGGCGTCCCGGCCGGCACCATCGCCGAGATGTACCGGGCCACCAGGGAGTTCTTCGCGCTCCCGAACGCGCGGAAGACCGCGCTGGCGAGCAGCGCCGACGACCCGCTGATGCGCGGCTTCGGACGTCAGGGCAGCCTCGCCGCGTCCAACCCGGACGCCTCGGTGGCCGAGGAGCGGGCGCTGCCCGACCTGTCCGAGACCTTCACCTACAACCGGCTCGGCGAGCCCGGCGCGGCCCAACTGCCGCCCGGTTCCGACCCGTTGCTGACCACACCGAACAAGTGGCCGGAGCTGCCGGGCTTCGCCGAGGCCTACCGGCGCTACTACGCCGCGATGGAGCAGCTGGCGCAGGAGGTGATGCGGCTCTTCGCGCTGGCCCTGGACCTGCCGGAGACCTGGTTCGACGACAAGATCGACGACCATATGACCAATCTGACCGCCAACTACTACCCGGCCCAGGCCGTTCCGCCCGAGCCCGGCCAGCTGCGCAAGGGCCAGCACAGCGACTGGGGCAGCCTGACCATCCTCTACCAGGACGGCGCGCCCGGCGGGCTGCAGGTGCTGGACAAGGCGGGCGAGTGGCTGGACGTCCCCGCCGTGGACGGCTCCTTCGTCGTCAACATCGGCGACCTGATGGCGATCTGGACCAATGACCGCTGGGTCAGCACGGTCCACCGGGTGGTGAACCCGCCCCGGGAGCAGTCCTCGCGGGAGCGGTTCTCGGTGCCGTTCTTCCACCAGCCGAACTACAGCGCGCTGATCGAGTGCATTCCCACCTGCGCGGGGCCCGGCAACCCGCCGCGCCATCCGGCGGTCCGCTCCGGCGAGTACATCATGGGCAAGTTCCGCCGGGCCTACGGATGACCACGACCAGCCGTCTGATACTTCGTCAGCAACCGAACGGAGAGGCACATCATGGATGAGAGCATGGTCATTCCCGCGTTCGCCGGACTTCCCGGCGCCGCACGGCTCGACCGGAGCTTCGACGTGGACCGGCTGGTGGCCGACCTGGCCCGGCTGCGCCACGAGACCTGGAGCCGGCAGCGCAGCTACGGCACCGACGGGGTCACCACGGTGGCCGAGGTCGACTGGCGGATCCTGCCGCTGCGCAGCATCGACGGCTCGATCGAGCGCACCGACCCGGGCGGCCCCGGCCTCGGCGACTTCCAGGACTCCAGCTGGCTGGACGACGCCCCGTACCTCGCCGAGATCCTGGCCGGGCTGCCGGCCCAGCTGCGCGCGGTGCGGCTGATGGCCCTCGGCCCCGGGGCGAAGAGCTGGGTGCACTTCGACAACAAGTACGGGCTGGCCTGGGGCACCGTGCGGATGCACATCCCGATCGTCACCTACCCCGAGGCCAAGCTGTTCATCGAGGGCGAGCTGCACCAGTGGCAGCCCGGCACCTTCTGGTTCGGCGACTTCACCCGGATGCACCAGGTGGAGAACACCGGCACCGAGACCCGGGTGCACCTGGTCATCGACGCGCTGCCGAGCCGGGAGCTGCTGGAGCTGTTCCCGGCGGAGTTCCGCACCCCCGAGGTGCTGGAGCAGATCCTGATCGGCCGCCCGACGCAGGCCCTGGACCAGGCCGACGCGGCCCGGCTCCCGGTCCGGTTCCAGGTCCCCGAGTCGTTCACCGACTGGGAGGAGGCGGACGGCGAGTTCCTCACCCCGCAGAAGCAGCTGGCGGCGGCGGTGGAACTGCGGGACGGCTCCCCGGTGCTGCTGCTGGACGGCGAGCCGGCCTTCGCCCTGGTCCACCTGGGCGAGCAGGAGTTCCGGCTGGCCGGCTGGACCGAGGAGCGGACCGTGCAGCTGCCCTCGGCCGAGGGCGCCCAGCAGGTGCGGCTGCGGACCCGCCGGGGCAGCGCGGTGCGCGAGCTGGCGGTGCCGGTCGAAGCGGCGTAGCTGGTTCTCGCTGAGTCGTCCCGCGGCGCTGGTGCCGCGGGACGACTCAGCCTGCGTTCGGGCTCAGGGCGTCGGCGACTGCGGCGGCGAAGCCGTCGGGGTTCTCCAGCATGATGTTGTGTCCGCAGTCCGGCACCGGCACCACGGCGACCCCCGCCGCCCGCAGCCCGGCCGCGTCGGCCGGTTCGCCGAGGCGCTCGGGGTACAGGAAGCTGCGCGGGATCTTCAGTTCGAGGAGTTGGGCCCGCATCGTCGGCTCGGTCCCCCGGGTCAGGTGCACCGAGCTGCGGTGCAGCGCCACCCGGTCGGTCAGCCGCATGGTCGCCCACCAGTGCGGCCCGACCACGTCCCTGGTCTCCCGCCAGCCGTCGGCCAGGAACTCCTGCTCGGTGAACCTGGCGATCCCGCCGCTGCCGGGGCCGGGCCCGGGCGTGATCGGGTCCAGATTGGCGTCCACCAGCACGAGTTGCGACACCAGTTCGGGATGCCGGGCGGCCAGCACGATCGCCACCGCGCCGCCCATGCTGTGGGCGATCAGCTCGGCCCCGGCCACCCCTGCGGCGCCCAGCGCGGCGGCGACCGCGTCCGCGTGCGCCTCCAGGGTGTAGGAGAAGTCCGTGGGGCGGTCGCTGATGCCGTGGCCCAGCAGGTCCAGCAGCAGCGTGCGCCGGCCGGCCAGCGCCGGGTGCACGGCCGTGGCGGCGAAGTAGGGGGCGGAGCTGGCGCCCAGACCGTGCAGGTACACCCGGGCGGGTTCGCTGCCGGGGAACTCCACCCACCGCAGCAGATCGCCGTCGGGAGTCACCGGGGCATGCAGCATTCGACGTTCCGTCCCTCACTCGCTGGTTCCGCTCCGTCGGCGGAGTCTGCGGGCACCACGCTACAGCGGTGGGGCGGCCGAGCCGCGGTCAGCGGAAGCTGCGCGCGGCGGTCAGACCGCCGTCGACCGGGAGGACCACCCCGGAGACGTAGGAGGCCCGGTCGCTCAGCAGCCACGCCGCCGCCTCGGCGATCTCGGTCGGACGCGCGGTCCGCCCCAGCGGCACCGCGCGGGAGACCGCGGCCTCGAACTCGGGTCCGGCGTCGAACCAGTCCTCGGTGGCCGAGGTCCTGGCCACCCCGGGGGCGATGGCGTTGGTCCGGATGCCGTGCGCCGCGTAGTCGGCGGTCGCGGCCCGCACCAGGCCGATCAGCCCGTGCTTGGCGGCCTGCTGGGTCCCGTCGCCGAAACCCCCGAGCAGCCCGCCGACGCTGCTGTTGACGACGATCGAACCGCCCCGGCCGGCCGCGGTCATGGCCCGCAGCTGCGCTCGCAGCGAGAGCCAGCTGCCGCGCAGGTTGACGCTGTGCACCGCGTCCCAGTCCGCCTCGGTGCGGTCGGCCAGCGGGGCCGGAAGGGGGCCGGAGCCGGCGTTGTCGAAGGCCGCGTCCAACCGTCCGTACTCCTTGAGCGCGGCCTCGACCGGGGCCTCGGCGCCCTCCGCGGTACTGATGTCCGCCGCCACCGCCACCGCCGTGCCGCCCGTGGCCCGCAGTTGGGCGGCGAGCCGCCGCACCTCGGAGCCGGTGCGGGCGGTCAGCACCAGCAGCGCGCCCTCGGCGGCGAACAGCCGGGCCGCGGCGGCGCCGATGCCGCGTCCGGCGCCGGTGATGATCGTGACCTTGTCGTCCAGAAGTCCCATGGTGCGAGCTTGGCCTGACGGACCGTCCGGTACCAGCGGCCGGGGCTTCCGCGGACCTGGGATCCAGGGAACGCCAGGTCCTGGATGGCGTCCGGCGGATGTGGCAGCGTGGGCGCCATGTCCGACACCCCGCTGGGAGCGTTCCTGCGCGCCCGCCGCCGACGCCTGGCCCCGGCCGAGGCCGGCCTCCCGGCCGGGAGCCGCCGCCGCACCCCCGGGCTGCGCCGGGAGGAGGTGGCCGCGCGGGCGGGCATCTCCACCGACTACTACGCCCGGCTGGAACAGGGCCGCCAGCGGGTGCCCACCGGACCGGTGCTGGACGCGCTCGCCGCGGCACTGCTGCTGGCCGACGCCGAACGGGTCTACCTGCACCGGCTGGCCCGGCAGCAGGGCCGCCCCGGGCCGCGGCCGGCCGGCCCCGCGACGGTCTCCCCGGTGACCCGCGCCCTGCTGGACACCCTGGACGGCACCCCCGCCTTCGCGGTCGACCACCGCTTCGACCTGATCGCCTGGAACTCGCTGGCCTGCGCGCTGCTGGGCGGCCTCGACACCCGTCCGGTCCATGAGCGCAACCTGCTCTGGCAGGTCTTCTGCTGCCCCTACAGCGCGCGGACGCCCGCCAACCGGGAGGCGGTCGACTCCATCGGCGCCGACCTGGTGGCCGGGCTCCGCGCCCACCACGCCGACCGGCCCGGCGACCGGAACCTCGCCGCCCTGGTCGCCGGGCTCTCGGCGGAGAGCCCGGCCTTCGCCGCGCTGTGGGCCCAGCACCGGGCCGGCGCGCGGCGCGCGGGGGTGGCGCAGATCCTGCACCCCGAGCTGAACCACGACACCTTCCCGTACACCACCCTCGCCCTGCCCGACCCGGACCAGCTGCTCTTCGTCTTCCTCGCCCCGCCCGGCAGCGAGGCCCGCGACGTCTTCCGCAACCTGAGGACCGAGGACGCGCCGACCCGCCGCTGAGCAGCGCGGCGAGATCGGTCAGCCGCGCCCTGTCCGAGTGCGCCTGGCCGGACCTGAAGCGGTCGGCGCTGATCCGGGATCGCGACACCCTGCCGCAGCACTCGCTTCACAATCACCGGCGAGGATGGGGGCAGGGAGCCGCGTGCAGGGCCGCCGGTGGGGGTCGGCCCTGCACGCCTCCGCATTCCCTGGGGTCAGCCCCGCCCGGACCCGCGCTCCAGCGCCGGAGGGCGCATGGTGATCCTCGCCGCGAGCCGTTCGCGCAGCTCGACCAGGCGGGCGATCTCGGCGTCGAATGCGGCCAGCCGCTGCTCGATCACCGGCGTGGTCGAGGTGCAGGCGCCCTCGGGCCCGCCGCAGGGCGGCAGGTCCTCGGCGTCCAGCAGGTGCAGCCGCTCGGCGCAGCCGCGCAGGTCCTCGATGGTCATGCCCAGCGACAGCAGCTGCCGGATGGTCCTGACCCGGGCCACATCGGTCGGCCCGTAGAGCCGCTGGCCGGTAGGGGTACGGGCGGGCGGGGGCAGCAGCCCGCGCTGCTCGTAGAACCGAAGGGCCCGGGGTGTGGTCCCCGCCGCTGCCGCCGCATCGCCGATCCGCATCCGCGCTCCCCCTCGTTCGCTCACGGTTCGCTACAACTCCACGACAACAGTGCCCAGATGCCGCCCGCCGAACACCTCGTGCAACGCCTGCGGGGCGCGTTCGATGCCCTGGATCCGCACCTGCGGAAAGCTGATCTCCCCGGACCGCAGCCAGCCCCCGAAGCGGGAGTTCCACTCCTCCAGCACGTCCGGGTGGTCCAGCCCGCTGTAGCCCCTGACCGCGATCCGCTTGAGGATCAGCTGGAACGAGTCGATCTCGACGGGCGCGGCGGTGCCGTCGCCCTCCGCCGCGAGTTGCCCGGACAGGGCTCCGACCAGGGCGAACCGGGCCCCCGGCCGGGCCGCCGCGACAGCGGCCCGCAACTGCTCGCCGCCGACGTTGTCGAACAGCACGTCGATGCCGTCCGGCGCGGCCTTCGCCAGCTGCTCCGCGAACGGCTCCGCGCCGCGCACCAGCACCGCGTCGTAGCCGAGCTCGGCGACCATCCGCTCGGCCTTCTCCGGCGAACCGGTGCTGCCCACCAACCGTCCCGCGCCCAGCAGTCGGGCGATCTGGCCGGCCAGCGAGCCGACCGCGCCGGCCCCGCCGGTGACCAGCACGGTGTCGCCCGGCCGCAGCTCGGCCGCCCGGGTGAGCGCACCGTAGGCGGTCCAGCCCTGGGCCAGATGCGCCGCCGGATCCGGCAGCAGGTCGCCCAGCGGGGTGCAGCCGGCCACCGGCACGGCCGCGTACTCCCGCCAGCCCAGCCAGTGCGAGACCAGCTCACCGCTGGTCAGTCCGCTCCCCGCCGGGGCGGAGACCACTTCGCCGACGGCCGCTCCGAACAGGGTGTCCCCGGGGAACAGGGCCGGGAACGGCGTGTCCGTCAGACCACCGCCGATCACCGTCCGCAGCGCGGCCGGGACGTGGAAGAGCCGGTTGCGCACCAGCGCCTCCCCCTCCCCCGGGACCGGCAGCGGGGCCTGCACCAGGCCGAAGTGCTCCGGCCGCGGCAGGCCCCGCTCGGGCAGCGCGGTGAGCCTGATCTCACGGGAGGTACGGGGAAGGTCGGACACGGTGCTGCTCCTCCATCGGGACGGACGCGGTGGCCGTACGGGCGTCGCCGTAAGCCGCGGTGACGCTAACCCCTGACCCGCGGGTCAGCGTCAAGCCCTCCCGGATCGCGACACACTGCCGCAGTACCCCGTTCACACATGTCCGTCAGGATCATGGGCGATACCCGAGAACTGATCCCTCGTTAAGGAGTCGACATGGCGGTTCAGGAGATCGACCGGGTGGGCTTCGTCCAGCGGTGGGAGGAGTGGCACCGCGGCCACGAGCAGGTGCTGGCCGACCCGCACGGGTTCCTCGCCATCACCAGCCTGCGCTGGCTGGACCAGGAGCCCACCCGCTTCCCGGACGCGCCCGGCGCCTGGTCGACCACCGCAGAGGGCGTGCAGGTGCAGCTGGACCAGGGCGAGGAACTCGTCGTGGACGGTGCCGCGGTCCACGGCCACCACAGCTTCGGTGTGATCGCCGAGCGGGCCAGCGTCTACGTCACCGCCGGGGACGCGGTGATCGAGGTCGCCAAGCGCGGAGGGCACGACATCATCCGTCCGCGCCACCCGGAGAACCCGCTGCGGGTCGGCTTCACCCACACCCCGGCCTACGAGCCGGACCCGCGCTGGTCCCTGACCGGCCGTTACCTGCCCTTCGAGACGCCCCGGCCGACCACCGTGGGCGCATCGGTCGAGGGCCTGCAGCATGTCTACGACGCGCCCGGGCAGGTGGAGTTCGAGCTCGACGGCGCCAGCTACCGGCTGACCGCGTTCAACGGCCGGCAGCCCGGCAGCCTCCAGGTGCTGTTCACCGACGCCACCTCGGGGGTGACCACCTACGCGGCGAACCGCACCGTCTCGGTCGCGGCGCCCGACGCGGACGGAACGGTCACCATCGACTTCAACCGGGCGTCCAACCTGCCCTGCGCCTACACCGATCTGGCGACCTGCCCGCTGCCGCCCGCCGAGAACCGGCTGCCGGTCCCGGTCGAGGCCGGGGAGAAGATCCCGTACCAGCGGCTGCACGGGTGAGGCCGGCCCGCTGCGCCCTTCAGGCCAGCAACTGGCCTACCAGGGGTGCGAGTTGCTCCACCTCGATCAGGAAGGCGTCGTGCCCGTACGGCGACTCGACCACCCGCAGGCGGTCGGCGCCCGGGAGCGCGTCGGCGAGTTGGCGCTGCCACCGCAGCGGATAGAGTCGGTCCGAGTCCACTCCGGCGACCAGCGCGGGCATGGTGGCGCGGCGCAGGGCGGCCACCGTGCCGCCGCGTCCGCGCCCCACGTCGTGGCTGTTCATCGCCTCGGTCAGCACCACATAGCTGCCGGCGTCGAAGCGATGCACCAGCTTCTCCGCGTGGTGGTCCAGATAGGAGCCGACCGCGTAGCGGCCCCCGTGCCAGGGGTCCTCCCCCGGCTGGGCCGCCGAGCCGAACCGGGTCTGCAGTTCGCCCGGGGCGCGGTAGGTGAGATGCGCGATCCGCCGCGCCGTGCCGAGACCGCGGTGCGGCCCGTGCCCTGGGCCGGCGTCGTGGTAGTCGCCGCCGTGCCAGCCCGGATCGGCGCGGATGGCCGCCAGTTGGGCGTGGGCCCAGCCGATCTGCTCGGCGTCGGAGGCCGCGGGGCAGGCCGCCAGCAGCAGCGCGCCGACCCGGTCCGGACGGCCCACCGCCCACTCCAGCGCCCGCATTCCGCCCATCGAGCCGCCGAGCACCAGGGCCCAGCGGTCGATCCCCAGCGAATCGGCCAACAGCGCCTCGGCGTCCACCTGGTCACGGACCGTCAGAAACGGGAAGCGGCTGCCCCAACGGGCGCCGCCGGGACCGGGCGAGGACGGACCGGTGCTGCCCTGGCAGCCGCCCAGCACATTGGGCGCGACCACGAACCAGCGGTCGGTGTCCACCGCCCGGCCGGGACCGATCAGCCGGTCCCACCAGCCCGGCGTGGGATGCCCCGGTTCGACCCCGCCCGCGACATGGCTGTCGCCGGTCAGCGCGTGCAGCACCAGCACCGCGTTGGAGCGGTCCGGCGCGAGCCGCCCCCAGGTCTCATAGGCGATCCGGACCTGCGGCAGCACCCCGCCCGCCTCCAGGGCGACCGGCCGCTGCGGTGCGACCCACTGCCGCCGTCCGACCGGATCGCCCTGCTGCCAGGCCCCGGTGGCGGGCGGCAGCGCGCCGTCCGCCAGCGGGGCCTTCGAGTGCGCGGGCAGGGTCAAGCGTCAGTCCCCTGAGCGGAGTCGGCGGCCACGGCGCCCTTGGCGGCGCGGAAGCCGGCCTCCAGGTCGGCCTTGAGGTCGGCCAGGTTCTCGATGCCGACCGAGAGCCGGACCAGGCCCGGCGTGGCGCCGGTCGCGGTCAGCTCGTCCTCGCCCAGCTGGCTGTGGGTGGTGGAGGCCGGGTGGATGATCAGGCTGCGCACATCGCCGATGTTGGCGAGGTGGCTGAACAGGCTCACCCCGTCCACGAAGCGCTTGCCGGCCTCCACCCCGTCCCGCAGTTCGAACGCCAGCACCGCGCCCGCGCCGCGCGGCAGGTAGCGCTGCCCGGCCTGGTACCAGCGGCTGGACGGCAGGCCCGGGTAGTGCACCGCGGTGACCTCGTCCCGGCCCTCCAGCCACTCGGCGATGGCCTGGGCGTTTGCGGTGTGCCGCTCGATCCGCAGCGACAGCGTCTCCAGGCCCTGGATCACCAGGAAGGAGTTCAGCGGGGCGATGGCCGGGCCGAGGTCGCGCAGCAGTTGCACCCGCAGTTTCACCGCGAACGCCGCGGCGCCCAGGTCGGGCCAGTAGCGCAGGCCGTGGTAGGACGGGTCGGGCTCGTTGAAGTCCGGGAAGCGGTCGGCGTGCACCCCGTAGTCGAAGGTGCCGCCGTCCACCACCGCGCCGGCGATGGCGGTGCCGTGGCCGCCGAGGAACTTGGTCGCCGAGTGCACCACGATGTCGGCGCCGTGCTCGATCGGGCGCAGCAGGTAGGGGGTGGGCACGGTGTTGTCCACGATCAGCGGCACCCCGGCGGCGTGGGCCACGTCGGCGACCCCGCGCACGTCCAGCACATTGCCGCGCGGGTTGCCCAGGGTCTCCGCGAACAGCGCCTTGGTGTTCGGCCGGATCGCGGCCCGCCAGGCGTCCAGGTCGTCCGGGTCGTCGACGAAGCCCACCTCGATGCCGAAGCGCGGCAGGGTGTGCCGGAACAGGTTGTAGGTGCCGCCGTACAGGGAGGTGCTGGAGACGATGTGGTCGCCGGCGCCGGCCAGGGTCAGGATCGCCAGGGTCTCGGCCGCCTGGCCGGAGGCGGTCGCCACCGCGGCCACGCCGCCCTCCAGTGCGGCGATGCGCTGCTCCAGCACGTCCTGGGTGGGGTTGTGGATCCGGGTGTAGATGTTGCCCTCTTCGGTCAGCGCGAACAGCCCGGCCGCGTGGGCGGTGTCGCGGAAGACGAAGGAGGTGGTCTGGTAGATCGGTACCGCGCGGGCGCCGGTGGCCGGGTCGGGCACGGCGCCGGCGTGCACCTGCTTGGTCTCGAAGGACCAGCCGGAGCTGTCGGCAGGGGTGGAATCGGTGGGAGAGCTCACGTGGATGACTCCAGTCACGGGTGGGCGGCACGCAGCGCAGGACGGACCTGCGGGTACGCCAAAGATGGCTCACGTCAAGGGAGTTGAGGCAAAACTGCGGATCCGCACAGGAAGTGGTGCGGCGGCCCAGGAGGCCGGATCCGCCGTCGAGTCAGCGGGGCGTACGACACCCGGTGCTGGTGCTACGCCCGTAGTCCACGTGGCGGCGGCTGACAAGGACGGTCATGTGCGTGAGGATAGCCCAGCCAGGTCGGCGGCCGGGCCGCATCACGACAATTGGGTCAGCGCGCGGCCGGCCCCAGCCTGGCCAGGGTGTCCAGCAGCCGGGCGCGGTCGGCCAGGACCTCGGGCGGCAGCGACACATACAGCTGGACGGTGGTGACCCCGGGCCGGTGGTAGCGCAGGATGCGCTCCCGGCACTGCTCCGGCGAGCCGCTGACGAACAGCCCGTCCACCACCTCGTCCGGCAGCGCCCGCTGCGCGCCCTCGGGATCGCCGGCGGCCCACAACTCATGCGACTCCCGCAGCAGTTCGCCGTGGCCGAGCCACTCGTGGAACTTGCGGTAGGGCTCCCGGTTGAGGATCCAGGCCAGGAACGGACGGGTGGCCCGGCGCGCGTACCCGGTGTCCTCGGTGGGGCAGACGAAGACCTTGACCACCAGCTCCTTCCCCGGCGGCTGCGGGCCGACCGCGTCCAGCACGGTCGGCACGTCCTCGGGGAACAGCAGGTTGGTGATCGCCCCGTCCCCCTCGGTGAAGCCCAGCCGGAGCATGCCCGGGCGCAGCGCCCCGAGGATCACCTTCACCGGTTCCACCGGCGGGTGCGGCAGTTGGTAGCCGGCGATCGAGAAGGTGTCGAAGTCGCCGGAGACATGTTCCCCGCGCAGCGCCCGGGTGACGAACCGCAGCACGTCCCTGGTGCGCTTGAAGGGTTCGTCGAAGGGGATCCCGTTGATGTCGGCGACATGCGCCGGGACCGAGGACCCGAGGCCGAACAGCACTCTGCCGGGCGCCAGTTGGGCCAGTGTGGCGGCCGTCTGGGTGAGTACCGCAGGGCCGCGGGTGTGCACCGGGACGATGCCGGTGCCGATCCGCAGCGACGGCGACCAGGCCGCCGCCGCGGCCAGCGGGGTGAAGGCGTCGGTGCCGCCGCCCTCGGCGGTCCAGACGTCGGTGTAGCCGAGGTCGGGCAGCCGCTCGACCAGGGAGCGGTGCCGGTCGAGGGTGAGTCCCGGGAGCGGGATGGTGAGTCCCCAGCGGGGCGGCGGGTCGGACAGGGCCGTCATGGCGGTTCCCGTTCTCTTGTGCGACAGGTCGGCGGACTGCTTGCGGGGTCGGCGGACTACTTCTGGACCCAGACCGAGGTCAGGTCGAGGAACCAGGACTGCGGCTGGACGAAGCCGTGGACCTTGGGCGAGAGCGCCCTCGGGTTGCGGTCGTTGACCACGAAGAGCCAGGGCGCGTCCTCGGTGACCCGGTCCAGTGCCCGGGTGTAGTCCCGCTGCCGGGTGCCCTGGTCCAGCGAGGACGAGGCCGCCGCGAACAGCCGGTCCACCGCGGGGTCGGAGTAGTGCCCGGTCCAGAACGGGCTGCCGCTGCCGAGGAACAGCGGCAGCAGGGTCTCGGACTGGAACAGCGTGGTGGACTGCGCCAGCGCGTCCGATCCCAGCGCGACCTTGCCCTTGGCCTCGGCGCCGAGCAGGCCGGACCAGTCGGTGGTGCGGATCTTCACGGTGATCCCGACCGCCGCCAGGTCCCGCTGGATCGCCTCGCTGATGGGCACCGGCAGCAGGTTGCCGGACCCCGCGGTGGGCACCGTGACGGTGGTGCTGAATCCGTGTGCGAGACCGGCCTGGGCGAGCAACTGCCGTGCCTTGGCCGGATCGTAGGAGTAGAGGTTGCCGGCCGGGTCGTAGGCGAGGGTGCCCTTGGGCGCGGCCTGGTAGGCCGGTCCCGCGGTGCCGTGCAGCAGGTTGTCGGCGATGGCCTGCCGGTTGATCGCGTAGTTGGCGGCCCGGCGGACCCGGAGGTCGTTCCAGGGGGCCTTGGACTGGTCCAGGATCCAGTACCAGACGTGGTCGTAGCTGTTGCTGTCCACCACCGCCCCGGCCGAGGTCAGGCTGTCGATGTCGTCCGGGTTGGGGTAGTCGATCAGATTGACGTCGCCGGAGCGCAGCGCGGCGGTGCGGGCCGCCGGGTCGGGCAGGGACTTGACCACCAGCCGGTCGAGCTTGGGCGCCCCGCGCCAGTAGCTCTTGTTGGCGGTCAGGTCGATCTCCTGGTCGCCCTGCTCCGAGGCGAAGGCGAACGGTCCGGTGCCGACCGGGTGCTGGGCGAAGCCGGAGTTTCCGTACTTCCGTACGGCGGTGGGGCCGGCGATCAGCAGATGGGTGAGGTCGTCGGTGAAGTGCCCGTTGACGGCCTTGGTCACCAGCACCACATGGTCGGCGTCCAGCTTGCGGTACTGGGTGATGTCGCCGCCGTACTCCTGCGCGGCGGCGCCCAGCGCGTCGGTGTAGTAAGGACTGCCCTTCTTGAAGTAGCGGTCCAGGTTGAAGATGACGGCGTCGGCGTCGAAGGGGGTGCCGTCCTGGAAGGTGACGCCCTTGCGCAGGGTGAAGGTCCAGGTCCTCCCGTCCGGAGCGGTGCTCCAGGAGGAGGCCAGGGCGGTGGTGACTGGCGCGGGCTTGTCGGTGGCCGAGAGGTCGTAGCGGGTCAGGCCCTCGTAGATCTGGAAGCTGACCAGGCTGGTGCCCTCGTAGCCGGCCCCGCCGAGGATGGTGTCGGGGTTCGGCAGCGTCCCGGTCGCGCCGACCACCAGCGTCCCGCCCCGCCCGGAGGCCGCGGGGCCGGTCGGGGCGGTGCCGGAGCCGCAGCCGGCGAGGGCAGTGAGGCAGAGGGCCGCGGTCAGCACGACCGCTCTGGAACGGACACGGGTACGGCGGGGGTACGGCATGGTGGCTCCTCGGTTCTCAGTGCGGGGGAACGGACGCGGAGAGGGGGTGTCTGACGGATATCCGCGGATGAAGGAGCGGTGTCCGGTGCGTGCGGTCGCAAGGCGGCGGAGCGCCCTTGTAGCGGAGCTACCAGGGCGGTTCGGCAACGCGGCGAGCGTGCGTGCCGGGCGACGCGACGCCGCGGAGATCCGTCAGACACCCCCTAGCAGTGCTCGGGTGTAGGGGTGGGCCGGTTCGTCCCAGAGCCGGGCGGCCGGCCCGTGCTCCACGACCCGGCCGTGGCGCAGCACGGACACCTGGTCGGCGAGGTGCCGGACCACGGCCAGATCGTGGGAGATGAACAGATAGGCCAGGTCGCTGTCCTGCTGAAGCTCCGTCAGCAGGTCGAGCATCCGGGCCTGGGCGCTCCGGTCCAGCGCGGAGGTGGGCTCGTCGCAGACCACCAGGTCGGGTTCGGTGGCCAGGGCCCGGGCGATGGCCACCCGCTGCACCTGGCCGCCGGACAGCTCGCGCGGATAGCGGCGGGCCAGCCCGGGATCCAGCCCGACCTGCCCGAACAGCGCCGCCGTCCGCTCGGCCCGCTCCCGCCGCGGGACGCCCTGGGCGGCGAGCGCGAGGGAGACCGCGGCTCCGGCCCGCAGGGCGGGGTTGAGCGAGCCGCGCGGGTGCTGCGGGACGAATTGCAGCCGGGCCCGGGTGCCCCGGGCCGCGCGGCCCCGCAGCCGGTGCGGGTCCTGGCCGTCGAAGCGGACCGTACCGGAGTCGGGGGCGATCAGCCCGAGGGCCAGCCGGGCCAGCGTCGACTTGCCCGAGCCCGACTCCCCCACCAGGCCAGTGGTGCGTCCGGGGTCCACCCGCAGGCTGACCCGGTCCAGGGCGGTGACCCCGCCGGGGTAGATCTTGGTCACCTGCTCCAGCGAGAGCAGAGGTACGGTCATCGGCGGGCTCCCGGTTGTGCGGCCACCAGCGCGGCGGTGAACGGGTGGCCGGGGGCGGAGAGCAGTCGCTCGGCCGGACCGGTCTCGACGATCCGTCCGTCCTGCATCACCGCGATCCGCCCGCCGGTCCTGCGGGCGACGCCGAGGTCGTGGGTGACCAGCAGCAGGGCGATGCCCCGCTCGCGTCGCAGCCGGGCCAGCAGTTCCAGCACCTGCGCCTGGACCAGCGCGTCGAGCGCGGTGGTCGGCTCGTCGGCGACCAGCAGCTCCGGCCCGCAACTGATCGCCAGGGCGATCGCGGCCCGCTGCCGCAGCCCGCCCGACAGCTCATGCGGAAAGCTCCGGGCCACCCGGTCCGGATCCGGGACGCCGACGGACTCCAGTAGGCCCGGCACGGCGGCGCGGGCGGCCCGCCGACCGTCCGCGCTGCCGTGCCGGCGCAGCAGCTCGGTCAGCTGCGGCCCGATGCGGCGCAGCGGATCGAGCGAGGCGGTGGGATCCTGCGGCACATAGCCGATCCGGCGGCCCCGGATCCGCGACAGCGCGCGTTCGTCCAGGCCGAGCAGGTCGGTGCCGTCGAACAGGATCCGTCCGGTGACCCGCGCCGATCGTCCGGGCAGGCCGAGCACGGCCCTGGCGACGGTGGTCTTGCCGCTGCCGGACTCGCCGAGCAGCACCAGCGCGTCACCGGGGTCCAGCGAGAGGCAGATCCGGTCCGCCGCCAGGACCGTTCCCCCGGGGTTCGGGTGACGGACCGTCAATTCATGTGCCTGCAGCAGCGGGACACTCATCGATGCATCCCCTTGCGCAGTGCCTCGCCGAGGGAGTTGAAGACCACCGACACGGCCAGGATCGTCAGCGCCGGTACGGCGGCGACCTCCGGGTGGGTCAGCAGGGCGGGACGCAACTCGTCCAGCATCGCGCCCCATTCGGCGGTCGGCGGGCTGACCCCCAGGCCGAGGAAGGACAGACCGGCCGCGTAGACGACGGACAGGCCGACCAGCGAGGAGCAGTAGACCAGGACCACCGGCGCGACCACCGGGACCACCTGGCGGACCGCGACGGCGACCCGCCCGGCGCCGCTCACCCGGGCGGCCTCCAAGTACTCGGCGCTGCGGATCCGGCGCACCTCGGTGAAGACCACCCGGGCCACCGCCGGGGTGAGCACCACCGACAGCGAGAGCACCACCGCGCCGAGTCCGTTGCTGAGCATCGCGGCCACCGCCAGCGCCAGCAGGATGCCGGGGAAGGCGTAGAGCACGTCCAGCGAGCGCAGCAGGGCCTGTTCGGTGGCCCGGCCGCCGAGTCCGGCGGTGATGCCCAGCGCGCTGCCGAGCACCGCGGCGATCGCCACCGGGGCGAAGCCGCCGATCAGCGAGGGGCGGGCGCCCCAGATCAGCCGGCTGAGCAGGTCCCGGCCCTGGCCGTCGGTGCCCAGCGGGTGGCCCGGGCTGCCCGGGTCCAGCAGCCGGGCCTGCAGCGTGCCCGTGGTCGGGCCGTAGCGGGCGAGCAGCGGCGCGGCCAGCGCCAGCCCGACCAGCAGCACCGCGAGCGCCAGCGGGACGGCGAGCCCGATCTGACGGCGCAGCAGCGCGGATCCCGGGACGGTGGGTGTCATCAGTTCCGCACCCGTGGGTCGATGGCGGCGTGGGCGGTGTCGACCAGGATGTTGATGCCGACGAAGGCGGTCGCCACCAGCAGCACCCCGCCCTCGATCACCGGCAGGTCGCGGGCGGACAGCGCGTGGTAGAGCAGCTGCCCGACGCCGGGCCAGGAGAACAGCGTCTCCACGAACACCACTCCCTCCAGCAGGTAGGCGAGTTGCAGGCCGCCGATGGTGAGCAGGGCGGGCGAGGCGTTGTGCAGGCAGTGCCGCAGCACCGCCGCCCGGCTCAGGCCGCGGGCCCGCAGGCTCTCGGCCAGCTCGCCGGACAGCACCGAGGCCAGCGCGGCGCGGAACACCCGGGCGGTCAGCCCGAGCGGCACCACCGCGGCGGCGACCGCGGGCAGCAGCAGATGGCGCAGCAGATCGGCGGTCCCGCCGCTGCCGAAGGCGTCCTGGGTGCCACCGGCCGGCAGCCAGCGCAGCTGGACCGAGAACACGGCGATCAGCAGCAGCGACACCGAGTACTGCGGGGCCGACACCGCGAGGGTGCTGAGCGCGCCGGAGAGCCGGCCGGCCGGGCCCTGCGGGCGGACCGCGCCGAGGCCGCCGAGCAGCACCCCGCCGACCAGGACCAGCAGGAAGGCGCAGGCTGCCAGCAGCAGGGTCTGGCCGAAGGCGGGCAGCAGCAGGTCGGACACCGGGCGCTGGGCGGAGATGGAGGTCCCCAGGTCGCCCCGGAGCGCGTGCCACAGCCAGACCGCGTAGCGGACCGGCAGCGGCCGGTCGAGGCCGAGCCGCCGGGTCAGCGCCGCGCGGGCGGCGGGCGGTGCGCCCGGCCCGAGGAAGTTGCCCACCGGGTCGCCCGGCACGAGGGCCACGGTGGCGAAGACCACGACGGTCACCCCGAGCAGGGTGGGCACGGCGAGCAGCAGTCGCCGCAGCAGAAACCGTCTCATCGCGGAGTGTCTCCGAGGGCGGGCATGGGAGTCCTTCCGGACGGGGCGGGACGGGGTGGATGCCATGAAGGTCGCAGAGGCGGGCCGACGGTAGCCAGTCAGGCGTTCATGCGGGTAGCAGCGGTCATAGGATCAGCGCGGTGGCGCCCTTGACCTGCGTCGAAACGCCCAACTACGCTCACCCGCACGCACGTGCCGCGGCAGCGGCTCCCCCCGCGGACCTGCGGCCAGCTTTCGCGCCGCAGGCGAGCAGCGGGCTCGCGGAGACGGCGGCAGGGCGACCGGGTCAGCTTGACGCCGTTCCGCCTGCAGCGGACGCAGAGCCGCCCCTCCGTGCCCTGCCTCCCACACCGGCCGCTCCCCCGCCCCGTTCCTCCCCGTCCACCGAAGGGCTTCGCGTCATGCCAACTCCCCTTGCCGGGCCGGAGCTCGGCGCGTTTCTGCGGGCGCATCGGGAGTTGCTCAAGCCCGCCGATGTGGGCCTCGTGGCCACCGCCCGGCGGCGCACGCCGGGCCTGCGCCGGGAGGAGGTGGCCTCGCTCTCCGGCGTGGGCCTGGCCTGGTACACCTGGCTGGAGCAGGGCCGGGTGACCGCCTCCCGGCAGGTGCTGGAGGCGGTGGCGCGGGCGCTGCGGCTGGACCCGGCCGCCCAGCGGCACGCCCTGCGGCTGGCCGGGTTCCACGAGCCGGTCGGGCCGTCCGAGGACGGGCCGACCGCCCGGCTCGCCGACGCCGTGCAGCCGGTGCTCGACTCCTGGCCGACCAGCCCGGCGGTCCTGGTGGACCGGAGCTTCGACCTGCTCAGCTGGAACGCGGCCTGGAGCGCGCTGTGGGGCTCACCGGACTCGGTGCCCGCGGACCGGCGCAACCTGTTGTGGCTGATGGCGGCGGACCCGCGGCTGCACAGCGTGCTGCACGACTGGCAGCCGCTGGCGATGAACGTGTTCCAGTACTTCCGGGCCCAGGCCGGCCTCTCCCTCGGCGCTCCCCGCACCGGCGAGGTCTACCGCCGCCTGGACGAGGACGCGCCGGAGCTCCGCCACTGGTGGGGATGCCACTCGGTGGCGGAGCTGACGGCCCGTACGATCACCGTGGAGCCCGCGGGCCCGGGCCCGATCCGGCTTTCGCTGTCCTCGTTCCGCCCGGTGGACGACCCGTCGGCCCTGGTCCTGCTGTTCACCCCGGTCACCGCCGAGGACCGGGCCGGGATGGACGAACTGACGAAGGATCAGAGCAGTGGGCGGACGCACTCGGCGAAGGTGTACGCCTCCTCCAGGTGCGGGTAGCCGGAGAGTACGAACTCGTCCACGCCCGCCGCGCGGTACTCGTCGATCCGCTCGGCGACCTCGTCGTGGCTGCCGACCAGGGCCGTGCCCGCGCCGCCGCGGACCAGGCCGATCCCGGCCCAGAGGTTGGGGGCGACCAGCAGCCGGTCCCGGGAGCCGCCGTGGAGTTCCAGCATCCGGCGCTGGCCCACCGACTCCAGTGCCTGCAGCCGCTGCTGCCCGGCGGCGATCTCGGCGTCGTCCAGGCCCGCGATCAGTGCCTCGGCGGCCTGCCAGGCCTGGGCCGAGGTGTCCCGGCTGACCACGTGGATCCGCAGCCCGAACCGCAGGGTGCGGCCCTGCTGCTCGGCCTTCGCGCGGACCCCGGCGATCTTCTCGGCCACCAGCGGGGCGGGTTCGCCCCAGGTCAGATAGGTGTCGGCGTGCCGGGCGGCCAGGTCGAGGGCCGGGTCGGAGGAGCCGCCGAAGTAGACCCGGGGGGCCGGTTCCGGCGGACGGCGCAGCTGGGCGCCGTCCAGCTGGTAGTGCTTGCCGTGGTAGTCGAAGGACTCGCCGGTCCAGGAGGCCCGGACCACGTCGAGGAACTCCTCGGCCCTGGCGTAGCGCTCGTCGTGTCCCAACTGGTCGCCGTAGCCGCGCTGTTCGGCGTCGCTGCCGCCGGCCACCACATTGAGCAGCAAGCGGCCCCCGGACAGCCGCTGGAAGGTGGCCGCCGTCTGCGCGGCCAGCGCGGGTTCGACCAGGCCGGGGCGGAAGGCCACCATGAACTTCAGCCGCCGGGTCCTGGCGATCAGCGCCGCCGTGACGATCCAGGCGTCCTCGCAGTGCGCCCCGGTCGGGGTGAGCACTCCCTCGTAGCCCAGGTCGTCCGCGGCTTCCGCGAGTTGGGAGAGGTAGGCCAGCGTGGCCGGACGCTCCCCGGCGCCGGCGGCGGATCCGCCGCCGGTGGCGCCGATGCCGGTGCCGTGGACCGAGCCGCCGAGTCGGCGACCGTCGCCGCCGGTCGGCAGGAACCAGTGGAAGGCCGTCTCCGGCCTGGTGGTGGTCACAGTTCTGTCCCCTCTCCAGGTGTGCGTTCCCGGCCCAGCGCGAATCTGCGGGCGCCGGGCGCGCCCGTCACCAGTTCGGCGGCGAGTGCGCCGATGGCCGGGGCGAACTTGAAGCCGTGGCCGGAGAATCCGGCCAGCACGGTGACCGGGCCGTCCCGGTCCACCACGAAGTCGTGGTCGGGGGTGATGGTGTAGAGACAGGTGGTGGCCGTCGGCGCGGTGCTGTCGACGCCGGGGAGCCACCGCTCGGCGTAGTCCTGGACCCGGCGCAGGGCGGCCGGGTCGATGCTGCGGTCGCGCCGGTCCGGGTCGACGGTCGGGCCGACCGCGTGAAAGCCGATCTTCACCCCGTCGGCGCTGCCCAGTCCGTACACCCCGGCGGGGTCGGTCAGTCGCGCGCCCGGGTGGTGGATGAAGCTGGGCCAGACCAGGGCGTCAGGAGCGGTGGGCCGGGCGGGGAAGTGCACCGGCTGCTCCTGGGTGACCCGCAGCGGCGGGATCCCGGCGACGGTCTGCGCCGCCAGGCCGGGGGCCCAGCCGCCGACCGCGACCACCGCGGCGTCCGCGGACAGCACCTCGCCGTCGGCGGTGACCACCTCGACCCGGTCGGTGCCGTGCCGGAGCAGCTTCTCCACCCGCACCCCGTGCCGGACCACCGCGCCCCTGGCCGCGGCGGCCTGCTGGAAGGCGGTCACGGCGCGGTCGGCGTGCACCCGTCCGGCCGCGGCGTGGAAGAGCACGCTGCTGTCGAAGCGCAGGCCGGGCCAGCGCTCCCCGGCCTGCTCCGGGGTGAGCACCCAGGCCGCGTGGCCGGCGATGCGCAGCTCGGCGTAGAGCGCGTCGATCGCCTCCGGCGGGCCGTGGTCGACCGCGCCGGTCAGCTCCAGCACCGCCTGGCCCGACTCCTCCTCGACCTGACGCCAGAGCGGGAGCGCCCGGGCGGCCAGCGAGACGTAGAAGGGGTCGGCGTAGGCGAGCCGGAAGATCCGTGAACTGCCGTGCGAGCTGCCCTCGGTGTGGCCGGGGGCGAACCGCTCCAGCAGGGTGACGGCAAAGCCCCGGGAGGCGAGCTCCCAGGCGGCGGCGGAGCCCATGACCCCGCCGCCCACCACGACGACATGTGCCATGACGGTGGTTCTCCTCTTCGCATGGATGGTGGCCGTGGCGGGCGGCGGGGTCGGAGCCGCTCCGTCAGGAGTTGGTCAGCGGCAGTCCGGGCGGGTTGACCAGCGAGCTGGTCACCCCCTCGTTGGTGAGGTTCCAGGCGGCCAGCCACTTGGCGTAGTCACCGTTCTTGATCAGGTAGTTGATGGCGTCCGCGGTCGGCTGGGCCAGCCCGTCCCCCTTCTTGGTGGTGGCCGCGATCAGCCCCTGCAGAGAGGCCCCGGCACCGGAGAACGTACCCGCGTCGCGGGTCGGGTTGGGGGTCTTCGCGGTCTGCGTGACGTGGTACACGACACCGGGGTTGGGGCCGAAGTTGGCGTCGATCTTCCCCGAGGCCAGGGCCAGGTAGGCGGAGTTGTTGTCCTGGAAGTACTTGATCGTCAGCTTCTTGCCCTCGGCCTGGAGCTGGCTCTGCCACTTCAGCAGGATCTTCTCCTGGTTGGTGCCCGCGCCCACCGAGATGGTCTTCCCGGCCAGTACGTGGTAGTCGCCGGTGAAGGTCCAGGTGCTGCTCTTCGGAGCCTCGAAGCCGAGGTTGTCCTGTCGGTAACTGGCGAAATCGTACTTCGTCTTGCGCTGCTCGGTGTCGGTGATGTTGGAGAACCCCAGGTCGTTCTTGCCGCTGTCGAGGCCCACGAACAGGTTGTCCCAGGTCGCGTTGTTGATCACCGGCTTCAGTCCGAAGACCGCGGCGACCAGGCGGCCGAGGTCGGGTTCGGAGCCGGTCAGGGTCTTCTGGTCGGTGCCGACGAAGCCCAGCGGCGGGGAGCCCGAGGGCAGCAGCCCGAGCCCGATGGTCAGCTCACCGCTCTTGACCACGTCGGCGGGCAGCTCGGCCCGGATCGAGGCGACCTGGGCCACGGTGATGCTCACCGGGGTCGCCGAGCCGTTGGACAGGGCGCCGACGGCGACGGTGGTGCTTCCGGCGGGTGCCCCGGCCGCGGCGGGGGTGGTCTTGGAGTCGCTGCTGCTGGCGCAGGCGGACAGGCCGCCGGCCAGGGCTATCAGAGCGGCGCTCAGCGGGATGAGACGGGCACGTCTGAAGGCGGAACTGGACATGGTTCTTCTCCTCTGGTGGTTTAACAGTGAAAGTCAGAGCACCTTGCTCAGGAACTCCCTGGTACGCGGGTGCCGGGGATTGTCCAGCACCTCCGCGGGGGTGCCCTGCTCGACGATCCTTCCGCCGTCGAGGAAGACGACGAGGTCGGCGACCTCACGGGCGAAGCCGATCTCGTGGGTGACCACGATCAGGGTGGTGCCGCTGCTGGCCAGGTCCTTGATGGCCGACAGCACCTCGCCGACCAGCTCCGGGTCGAGCGCGGAGGTCGGTTCGTCGAAGAGGATCACGCCGGGCCGCAGCGCCAGCGCCCGGGCGATGGCCACCCGCTGCTGCTGGCCGCCGGACAGCTGGCGCGGGTAGGCGTCGGCCTTGTCGCCGAGCCCCACCCGTTCCAGCAGCTCCCGGGCCTGGGCCCGGGCCTCGTCCTTGCCGGCCCGGCCGGTGGCCACCGGGGCGGCGGCCACATTGTCGATCGCGGTCAGGTGCGGGAACAGGTTGAACTGCTGGAACACAAAGCCGATCCCGCTGCGCTGGGCCAGGATCGCCCGCTCGCTCAGCTCCTTGAGCCGCTCGCCGTGCCGGCGCACCCCGATCAGCTCGCCGTTGATGCTGACGTGTCCGACGTCCAGCTTCTCCAGGTGGTTGATCGCCCGCAGCAGGGTCGACTTGCCCGAGCCGGACGGGCCGAGGATCACCGCGACCTGGCCGGGCTGCACGGTCAGGTCGACCCCGTCGAGCACCCGGTGCGCGCCGTACCACTTGTGCGCGCCGTGGACCTCCACCGCGGCGGCGGTGGTCGTGAGGGTGGGTGTGGTCATCCGGTCACCGTTCCGAGGTCGGCGCGCTCGCGCAGCCGGCGCAGGCCGGCCCGCAGGCGCTGGACGGGCGTCGGCGGAATCGTGCGCAGCGCTCCGCGGGAGTAGTAGCGCTCCACGTAGAACTGCACGATCGACACCAGGCTGGTCAGGATCACGTACCAGATGGTGGCCACCAGCAGCAGCGGCACCACGTCGCCGGGGTAGGTGCTGCCCATCGTCTCCACCTCGCCGAACAGGTCGAGCAGCGAGACGTAGAACACCAGCGAGGTGCCCTTGATCAGCCCGATCAGCTGGTTGACATAGGTGGGGACGATGGCGCGCAGCGCCTGCGGCAGCACGATCCGGCGGAACTGGTAGCCCTTCGGCAGCCCCAGTGCGGCGGCGGCCTCGTGCTGGCCCTGGTCCACCGACAGCACCCCGGAGCGCACCACCTCGGCGGCGTAGGCCGCCTCGCTCAGGCTCAGCCCGACCGTGGCCACCACCAGCTCGCCGGCCAGCTTGGACTCGTCGAAGCGGAAGAACTCCGGGCCGAACGGCACACCCAGGCTCAACGTCCGGTACAGCGCACCGAAGTTGAACAGGATCAGCAGGATCACGATCAGCGGGATCGAGCGGAACAGCCAGATGTAGAGCCAGCTGAGCCCGCGCAGCACCGGGTTCTTCGACAGCCGGCACACCGCCAGCACGATCCCGCCGAGCAGGCCGAGCACCGCGCTCAGCGCGGTCACCTCCAGCGTGATCACCAGACCGCGCAGCAGCACCGGCCGCAGGAACCAGTAGCCGAACCGGTCCCACTGGTAGAAGGGGTTGCTCACCAGGCCGTGGGCGAACTGGGCGGCGAGCACCAGCGCGACCAGGGTGGCGATCCAGCGGCCCGGGTGCCGCAGCGGGATGACCCGCTGCGCGGCGAGCGAGCGCTGCGACTCGGACGGCCCGGACGACGGGGCGGCCGGGGCGGAGGCAGCGCCCGGTACGGCGTCCTCCGGCGGTCTCTCCGCGGTCGAGACCGCGGGAAGGGGCGGTTCTGTCATCGGTTCGACTCCTGCCGGATCAGAAGGTGGTGGGCGGGTTGACGACGGAGGTGGTGAGGCCGATGCCCGGAACGCCCCACTTGGCGAAGATCTTCGCGTAGTCCCCGTCGGCGATGAGCTTGTTGACGGCGTCGCTGAGCGCCTTGGAGATCGGCGAGTTCTTCCCGGTGACGAAGCCGACCGGGGTGGAGCTGATCTGGCCCAGGTACTTGGTGCCGGCGATGTGGGTGGAGTCGTACTTCAGGCTCAGGGTCGGGCCGAAGAAGATGTCCACCTTGCCGTTGGCCAGGCCCAGGAAGATGGGCGCGGTGTCGGCGAAGTACTGCACCTTGTAGGGGCTCTTGCCGGCCGCGGCGCACTTGCCGGCGCCGTCGGTCAGGATCTGCTGGAAGGTGGAGCCCGGGCTGGTCGCCACGTTGTAGCCGCACAGGCCGGTGAGGTCGGTCACGCTGTCGGCCTTGACGTCCTTGGAGCCGAGGAAGGACTGGCCGTCGTTGAGGTAGGTGGCGAAGTCGACCACCTTCTCCCGGGCGGCGGTGGCGCCGAAGTTGTCCTGGCCCACGTCGTACTTGCCGTTCTGCACACCGGGGATGACGGTGGGGAAGGTGCCGTACTGCACGTCCCAGCTGACCCCCAGCACCTTGGCGACGGCGTCGCGCAGGTCGATGTCGAGGCCGACCGTCTTGCCGCTCGCGTCCTGGCCGCCGTGCGGCAGGTTGGAGCTGCCGACCACCTGGCTGGTGCCGAGGATCAGCGAGCCGCGGCTCCGTACCGCCGCGGGCAGCTCGGCCTTCAGCGCCGGGTCGGCCTGGATCGAGGACACCACGTCCTCGGTCGGCAGCGCCGTGGACGCCGCCTGGGCCGGGGCACTCGACGTCGAGGCGCCGGTCGGGCCGCCGCCGGCGGCGGGGGTGACAGCCGTGCCGGAGCTGGATCCGCAGGCGGTGAGCAGAGCCAGAGCGGCGGTGGCGGCAAGCGCGGCTGCAGCCGTACGCGAGCGGTGGCCGTGGCGGGCGGGGCGTCCGTCGGTCGTCACGGAAGTTCCTTTCGGGGAGGGTGAAACGGCATGGGGGTGGTAAGGAGAGGGGTGAGTTGACGAGGTGTCAGAGGACGGCTGAGAGAAAGGCCCTGGCTCGTTCGTGGCTCGGGTTGGCCAGCACCTCGGCCGGGGGTCCCGACTCGATGATCCGGCCGCCGTCGAGGAAGACCATGGTGTCGGCGACCTCGCGGGCGAAGCCGATCTCATGGGTGACCACGATCATCGTCATCCCGCTGAGGGCGAGGTCCTTCATCACCGCGAGCACCTCGCCGACCAGTTCGGGGTCGAGCGCGCTGGTGGGCTCGTCGAACAGCAGCAGGTCCGGTTCCATCGCCAGCGCGCGGGCGATGGCCACCCGCTGCTGCTGGCCGCCGGACAGCTGCCGGGGGTAGGCGCCCTCCCGGCCGGCCAGGCCGACCCGCTCCAGCAGCTCCCTGGCCCGGGCCGCGGCCTGCTTCCTGGACGCGCCGCGGACCGCGACCGGGGCCTCGGTGATGTTCTCCAGCACGGTCAGGTGCGGGAACAGGTTGAACTGCTGGAACACCATCCCGACCCTGGCCCGCTGCCGGGTGATCGTCCGGTGCCCCAACTCGTGCAGCTTGCCGCCCTGGTGGCGGTAGCCGATGATCTCGCCGCCCACCTCGACGAAGCCGGCGTCCGGCTTCTCCAGGTGGTTGATGCTGCGCAGCAGGGTCGACTTGCCCGAGCCCGAGGGGCCGAGCAGCACGGTCACCTCGCCCTCGCCCACGTCCAGGTCCACCCCGTCCAGCACCAAGTGGGCGCCGAAGCTCTTGCGCAGGCCACGGATCCGGACCAGCGGCTGCCCGGTGCCGGTCATGAGAGCACCGCCGCACCGCGTCCGGTCCGCCCCAGCAGCGGGATGTTGCCGCGCAGCACCCGCCAGAAGCCTTCTCCGCCACGGCGGTTGCTGCCCCTGGCGTAGTGGCGCTCGACGAAGTACTGCCCGATCGAGAGCAGCGTGGTGAGGATGACGTACCAGAGCGTCGCCACCAGCAGCAGCGGGATGATCAGGAAGTTCTGGTTGTAGATCAGCTGGGACGAGTAGAGCAGGTCCTGCACCGCGATGACGCTGACGATCGAGGTCGCCTTGAGCATCCCGATCAGCAGGTTGCCGGAGGCCGGGACGATGGCCGGCATCGCCTGCGGCAGCACGATCCTGCGGAAGATCCGCGCGTTGCCGAGGCCCAGCGCCTGGGCCGCCTCGGTCTGGCCGTGCTCGACCGAGAGGATGCCGCCGCGGACGATCTCGGAGGAGAAGGCGGCCACGTCCAGGGTCAGCCCGATGAAGGCGGCCAGGATCCCGCTGAACAGGTGCGCGGTCCGCACCGTCGCGAGCTCCGGGCCGAACGGGATGCCCAGCGACAACTGCGGGTAGAGCGACGCCAGTTCATACCAGAACAGCAGCTGCACCAGGATCGGGACCGAGCGGATCAGCCAGACGAAGCCGAAGCTCAGCGTGCGCAGCACCGGGTTCCTGGACAGCCGCATCGCGGCCACCCCGATGCCCAGCACATAGCCGGTGGCCATCACCGCCGCGGTGAGCCAGAGCGTCAGCTCCAGGCCGCGCAGGATCGAGCCGCTCAGGAAGAAGCTGCCGACCGTGCCCCACTGGAACCGGCTGTTGGTGAACACCGTGTGCACGAACATGGCGAACAGCACCAGCAGCACCAGCGCCGAGACCCACTGGCCCGGACGGCGCAGCGGCACCAGCTTCGCGGCGAGCAGCTGCTCGTCCGGCACCGCGTGGTGCGCGGGCTGGACGTCCGACTTCGGGGTGTCCGAGGGCGGCGGTTCCGGCGGCGCGGGTATCCGCGCAGGGGTTTCCGAACGGCTCATGGTGTGTGCTTTCCGTCCCGTGGGGGCGCAGCATCACTCCGCGGCCCGGCGGGCGGGACGGGGTGACGGCGAGGGTGAGGGCGTGGTCGAGTCAGATCTCGGCGCGGCAGGGCGCGAGCGCGGTCAACAGACCGGGGCTGTCCTCGGACAAAGGGCGCTGCTCACCCGAAGCAGGTCGACATGGCGCCGCGCGACCCGCGACTGGAAGGACCCCTGCGGGCGCGGCGTGCTCATCGAGCGCTGTACCTGCATGTGGATCACCTCACCGTCTTCCGGCCCCGTGGGGCCTCGCGCTTACAGGAGAACTGTCGTCCTGTCGGGTCGTCACCTGGAGCACCCCACCGCGTCGGAGGGTTGCCGGTCAGCAAGCCAGGGCTTGACGCTGACGCTCGTAACCAGGGCTTACGTTAACCGCTCGGCGGCTTTTAGACAATGCCTATGGATCTGATGGGGATGCGATCCCGGCCTGCGGGAAGACTTCGCGGCCAAGCCGTGTTGTGGTCAAGGGAGTTGGTATTCGCTCGAACGCGAGTCGATCTCCGGGGATTGTGTTCGGCGCCCAACCGGAGCTACCGTGAGCCCCAGGTTACGAGCGTCAGCGACAAGCCCTGGCTTGCTGACCAGCAACCCTCCGACGCGGCGGGGTGCTCCAGGTGACGACCAGGCGGTGCCGGACCCGGCCCCGCAAGCGCGAGATTGAAGGCGGAGGTGACTGCGGTGCGTCGAGCCATCGGCACGTACTCGCGTCGACACATCGATCTTCAGCGCATCGCCAGCGCACTCTGTACGGCCGGTCACTCGGCCTGAGCCGCAGCGCTCTGTCGTAAACGCGCCTACCTCCCTCCCCGCACAGCCGACGCCGCCCCGGGCCAGTCCCGGCGCGGGTTCCGTTCGGCATGCCCTCCGCACCGGTGGAGCCCCCACCCGAGCAGGAAGCGACACCCCCCATGCCTCAACCAGACCCTGCCCTCCACCTCGCCGTCGCCCTGGACGGCGCCGGCTGGCACCCCGCCGCCTGGCGCGAACCGGCCGCCCGGCCGAAGGACCTGCTCACCGCGGCGTACTGGGCCGACCTGGTCGCCGAGGCCGAGCGGGGGCTGCTGGACTTCGTCACCATCGAGGACTCGCTCGGCCTGCAGTCCTCCAGCCACTTCGACGAGGACCGGCGCACCGACCAGGTCCGCGGCCGACTGGACGCGGTGCTGATCGCCGCCCGGATCGCACCGCTGACCAGCAACATCGGGCTGATCCCGACCGCGGTGGCGACCCACACCGAGCCGTTCCACCTCTCCAAGGCGATCGCCACCCTGGACTACGTCAGCACCGGCCGGGCCGGCCTCCGGGTCCAGGTCTCCGGGCGCCCCTTCGAGGCCGAGCTCTTCGGCCGGCGCACGGTGCCGCCGTTCCGGCTGGAGGACTTCGACCAGCCCCAGGTCCAGGCGCTAGTCGCGGACCTGTTCGACGAGGCCGCCGACTACGTCGAGGCGGTCCGCCGGCTCTGGGACAGCTGGGAGGACGACGCGGAGATCCGCGACACCGCCACCGGCCGCTTCGTGGACCGCGACAAGCTGCACTACATCGACTTCGAGGGGGCGAGGTTCAGCGTCAAGGGGCCGTCGATCACCCCGCGCCCGCCGCAGGGACAGCCGGTGGTCGCGGCCCTGGCGCACGCGACCATCCCCTACCGGCTGGTCGCCCGCTCCACCGACGTCGGCTTCGTCACCCCGCGCGGCGCCGAGGACGCCCGGGCCATCCTGGCCGAGATCCGCGCCGAACAGGCCGCCGCCGGCCGGGCCGAGGAGACCGTGCACGTCTTCGGCGACCTGGTGGTGTTCCTGGACGACGACGCCGACGCGGCAGCCGCCCGCAGGGACCGGCTGGACCAGCTGGCCGGCGCCCCGTACAGCAGCGACGCCCAGGTGTTCACCGGGACCGCCGCGCAGCTCGCGGACCAGCTGCAGGAGTGGCAGCAGGCCGGTCTGACCGGGTTCCGGCTGCGTCCCGCCGCCGTCCCGCACGACCTGGAGCAGATCACCCGCCGCCTGGTGCCGGAGCTGCAGCGCCGCGGCGCCTTCCGCACCGGCTACGAGGCCGACACCCTGCGCGGGCTGCTGGGCCTGGCCCGTCCCGCCAACCGCTACGCCGCCGTCTGAGGAGAGGTCCGACCCATGAGCAAGCCACTGAAGCAGATCCACCTCGCGGCGCACTTCCCCGGCGTCAACAACACCACGGTGTGGAGCGACCCCGAGGCCGGAAGCCACATCGAGTTCAGCTCCTTCGCCCACTTCGCCAGGACCGCCGAGCGCGCCAAGTTCGACTTCCTCTTCCTGGCCGAGGGCCTGCGGCTGCGCGAGCAGGGCGGGAAGATCTACGACCTGGACGTGGTCGGCCGCCCCGACACCTTCACCGTGCTGGCCGCGCTGGCCGCCGTCACCGAGCGGATCGGCCTGACCGGCACCATCAACTCCACCTTCAACGAGCCCTACGAGGTGGCCCGGCAGTTCGCCTCGCTGGACCACCTCTCGGACGGGCGGGCCGCCTGGAACGTGGTCACCTCCTGGGACGCCTTCACCGGCGAGAACTTCCGCCGCGGCGGCTTCCTCAAGCAGGAGGACCGCTACTCCCGGGCCCAGCAGTTCCTGCAGACCACCCAGGAGCTGTTTGACTCCTGGGACGGCGGCGAGATCCTCGCCGACCAGGAGTCCGGGCAGTTCCTCCGCGACCCCGAGGCCGGCCGCTTCGAGCACCACGACCAGCACTTCGACATCGCCGGGCGGTTCAACGTCCCGCGCAGCCCGCAGGGGCGCCCGGTGATCTTCCAGGCCGGCGACTCGGAGGAGGGCCGCGAGTTCGCCGCCTCCACCGCCGACGCCATCTTCAGCCGGCACAGCACCCTGGACGCCGGCCGCGCCTTCTACACCGACGTCAAGGGCCGGCTACCCCGCTACGGCCGGGGCCGGGACGAGCTGCTGATCCTGCCCGCCGCCACCTTCGTGCTCGGCGACACCGACGCCGAGGCCGTCGAGCAGGCCCGCGAGGTGCGCCGGGCGCAGGTCAGCGGGCAGACCGCGATCAAGTTCCTGGAGCAGCTCTGGAACCGCGACCTCAGCTCCTACGACCCGGACGGGCCGCTCCCGGAGATCGACCCCGACCTCGGCGAGCACACCATCGCCCGGGGCCGGGCCAGCGTCCGGATGTTCCGCGACCCGCTGGCCACCGCCAGGGAGTGGCGCGAGAAGGCCGCCGCCAAGCACCTCTCGATCCGCGACCTGGTGATCGAGACGACCAGCCGGCAGACCTTCGTCGGCTCCCCCGCCACCGTCGCCGAGACCATCAACGAGTTCGTCCAGACCGACGCGAGCGACGGCTTCATCCTGGTCCCGCACATCACCCCGAAGGGCCTGGACGCCTTCGCCGACACGGTGGTGCCGCTGCTGCAGGAGCGCGGGGTGTTCCGCAGCGAGTACGCCGGCAGCACCCTGCGGGACCACCTGGGCCTGGCCCTGCCCGGCCGGGACGGCGCGGCGGCGGAGCGGGTGGCCTCGTGAAGTTCATCAGCATCACCCTGATCGTGCACCGCCCCGACCCGGTCACCGGGGTCCAGGTCTCCACCCAGCAGCGCTTCCGCGAGGTGGTCGACAGCGCGCTGCTGGCCGAGGAGCTGGGCTTCGACGGCTTCGGCGTCGGCGAGCGGCACGAGCGCCCGTTCATCTCCTCCTCACCGCCGGTGGTGCTCAGCCACATCGCGGCGCTGACCCGGAACATCCGGCTGTTCACCGCGGTCACCACGCTCAGCCTGCTCGACCCGGTCCGGGCGCACGAGGACTACGCCACCCTGGACCACCTCTCCGGCGGCCGGCTGGAACTGATCATCGGCAAGGGCAACGGCACGGCGCAGCGCGAGCTGTTCCAGGTCACCCCCGAGGACCAGTGGGACCGCAACGCCGAGTCCTACGAGCTGTTCCGGCAGATCTGGCGCAACGACAAGGTCACCGCCTCGCCCAAGTTCCGCCCCGAGCTGCACGAGGCCGAGGTCTGGCCGCGGCCGCTGCAGCAGCCGGTCCGGGTCTGGCACGGCAGCGCCACCAGCCGGGAGTCGGTGGACCTGGCCGCCCGCTACGGCGACCCGCTGTTCTCCGCCAATGTCACCAACCCGATCGAGCCCTACGCCGAGCTGGTCCGCTACTACCGGGAGCGCTGGGAGCACTACGGCCACGACCCGGCCCAGGCCGCGGTCGGCGCGGGCACGGCCGGCTACTACGCCACGCCCACCTCGCAGCAGGCCCTGGCCGACTACCGCCCGGTGTTCGAGGGCTACCTCGCCTTCCAGAAGCAGCTCGGCGTGGAGCCGGTGTTCCCGACCCTGGAGGACTTCGTCGAGCGCAGTTCCGCGCTGATCGGCAGTCCGCAGCAGGTGATCGAGAAGGTGCACCGCTACCACGAGCAGTTCGGCCACAGCGTGCTGCACCTGCACGCCGAGGCCGGCGGCCTCACCGACGCCCAGCACCGCAGCTCGCTGGAGCTGTTCCAGTCCGACATCGCCCCGACCCTGCGCCGCGAGATCCCGGACCCGCCGTGGGCCTGGGGCCCGGTCCTCCCCGCGACCGACCGACAAGGAGCATGACCATGGCCAACACTCCCCTCGCGGTCCTCGACCTGGTGCCGATCAGCTCCGGCTCGACCGCGCCGGAAGCGCTGCGTCGCAGCATCGACCTGGCCCAGCAGACCGAGCGCTTCGGCTACAGCCGCTACTGGTTCGCCGAGCACCACCTCAACCCCGGCGTGGCCGGCACCTCCCCCGCCGTGGTGCTGGCGCTGACCGCCGCCGCGACCTCGACCATCCGGCTCGGCTCCGGCGCGGTCCAGCTCGGGCACCGCACCGCGCTCTCCACGGTGGAGGAGTTCGGCCTGCTGGACGCGCTGCACCCGGGCCGGTTCGACCTCGGCCTCGGCCGCTCCGGCGGCCGTCCCCCCGCCGCCACCAGGGAACCCGCCCTGGTCGGCGCGACCGCCGTGGTCGACGGGCACACCCCGAACGGGCTGCGGATACCCGCCAAGTTCGACTTCGCCCCTCTGCTGAAGTCCCCGCGCTTCGCGCTGCACAAGAAGCTGCTGCAGCTGCCGAACGCGGAGTCGCAGGACTACGCCGAGCAGATCGACGACATCCTCGCCCTGATCGCCGGGACCTATGCCACCGCCGACGGGGTGGAGGCCCATGTGGTGCCCGGCGAGGGCGCCGACCTGCAGATCTGGATCCTCGGCAGCAGCGGCGGCACCAGCGCCGAGGTGGCCGGGGCCAACGGGCTCCGCTTCGCCGCGAACTACCACGTCAGCCCGGCCACCGTGGTCGAGGCCGCCGAGGGCTACCGGGCCGCGTTCGTCCCGTCCACCGTGCTGGACCGCCCCTACGTCAGCGTCTCCGCCGATGTGGTGGTCGCCGAGGACGAGGCCACCGCCCGGGAGCTGGCCACCGGCTACGGCCTGTGGGTGCGCAGCATCCGCAGCGGCGCGGGCGCGATCCAGTTCCCCACCCCGGACGAGGCCCGCGCCCACGTCTGGAGCGACGCCGACCGGACCCTGGTCCAGGACCGGGTGGAGACCCAGTTCGTCGGCACCCCGCAGCAGGTCGCCGACCAGCTGGAGACCCTGCGCGACGCCACCGGCGCCGACGAGGTGATCGTCACCACGATCACCCACGACCACGCCGACCGGGTCGCCTCCTACCGGCTGCTCGCCGAGGAGTGGGCCCGCCGTGCCTGACCGCCGACCGCCGCACCGCACCTACCCGCCGCACCTGTCGCACCTGTCGCCAAGGAGAGCACTGTGAGCGTCGTCGTCCTCGTCGGCAATCCGAGACCGCAGTCCCGTACCCACCAGGCGGCCCAGCTGGTCGCCGAGTCGCTGACCGGCCGTCAGGCCGACCGCACGGTGGACCTCGCCGAGCTCGGCGCCGCGCTGTTCGACCCGGACGACCCGCGGGTGGCCGAGGCCGTGCGGGCGGTCACCGGCGCCGACCTGCTGGTGGTCGCCAGCCCCACCTACAAGGCCGGCTACACCGGCCTGCTGAAGCTCTTCCTGGACGGCCTCCCCTCCGGCGGCCTGGCCGGGGTGACCGCGGTGCCGCTGATGCTGGGCGGCCACTGGCGCCACTCGCTGGCGGCGGAGCTGCTGCTCAAGCCGCTGCTGGTGGAACTGGGCGCCACCGTCCCCAGCCGGGGGCTGTTCCTGCTTGACTCGGACTACACCGCCTCTGAGGAGCTGGAGAAGTGGCTGAAGTCGGCACGCCCGCAGCTGGCGGCGACGGTGAACGGCGAAGCGATCGGCCAAGCGATCGGAGCGGTCGGATGAGCTGCGACCAGGCCCTGGCCCCGACCGAGCTGCGCCGGGTCTTCGGCGCCTTCCCGACCGGGGTGACCGCCATCGCCGCGCTGGTCGACGGCGTCCCGGTGGGGCTCGCCGCCAGCTCGTTCACCCCGGTCTCGCTCGATCCGCCGCTGGTCTCGGTGTGCGTGGCGCACAGCTCGACCACCTGGCCGGCCCTGCGCGACCGGGCCCGGCTCGGGGTCAGCGTGCTCGGCGCCCACCAGGAGCAGGCCTGCCGCCGGCTGGCGGCCAGGGACGGGGACCGGTTCGCCGCCCTCGACTGGCGGGCCACCCCCGACGGCGCGGTACTGGTGGAGGACGCCAGCGCCTGGCTGGACTGCAGCGTCGAGCAGCAGATCCGGGCCGGCGACCACGACATCGTGCTGCTCCGGGTGCATGAGCTCGACGCCGACCACGCCGTACCGCCGCTGGTCTTCCACGCCAGCGGATTCCGCCGGCTCGAAGCCGCCTGAAAGGAACCACCGTGTCACCGATCCACACCGACGAGGCGCCTCCGGTCAGCGGCGGCCACCCGTTGGACAACCCGGCCCGGGCCTCGCTGCTCGGACCGCACGCGCACTTCGCCGAGGGCCTGGGCGACGTGCTCCGCTACCCGGCCGACGTCTCGCCCTTCGTCGCTCTGCCGGACCGGCCGGACGAGCAGACCTGGCGCGATGTCGCCACTCTGCTCGGCCCCGGCGCGGTGGTCCCGGTGGCCGGTCTGCAGGGCTCCCCTCCGGCGCGCTGGGAGACCGTGCTGAACGGCGCCGGGGTGCAGCTGGTGGACGACGGCGTCGCCGCGGCCCCCGACAGCGAGGCGGTCCGGCTGGGCCCGGCCGACGTGCCGGAGATGCTCGCCCTGGTCGCCCACGCCCAGCCGGGGCCGTTCCTGCCCCGCACCGTGGAGATGGGCGACTACCTCGGCATCCGCCGCGGCGGCGAGCTGGTGGCGATGGCCGGGGAGCGGCTGCACCCGCCGGGCTGGACCGAGATCAGCGCGGTCTGCACCGCCGAGAGCTACCGGGGCCAGGGCCTGGCCACCCGGCTGGTGCTGGCGGTCGCCCACGGCATCAGGGCCCGCGGCGAGACCCCGTTCATGCACGCGGCGGCGGGCAATACCAACGCCGTCCGGCTGTACCAGTCGCTGGGCTTCCGGCTGCGCCGCCAGGTCACCTTCCTCGGCGTACGGGTGCCGACGGACGAGCCGGCGCCGGCCCCGGAGTCCGTCGGATGACCACGGCCGAGCAGGAAGTCGTGTCCCTGGCCTCCGAGTTGATCGCCATCGACACCAGCAGCACCGGCGACCCGACGGTGCTCGGCACCGAGCGGGCCGCCGCCGAGTACGTGGCCGCCAAGCTGGCCGAGGTGGGGTACGAGACGACCTACGTCGAGTCGGGGGCGCGCGGGCGCGGCAATGTGGTCGCGCGCCTCCCCGGCGCGGACCCCTCCCGGGGCGCCCTGCTGGTGCACGGCCACCTGGACGTGGTCCCGGCCGACCCGGCCGAATGGTCGGTGCACCCGTTCTCCGGCGAGGTCAAGGACGGCTATGTGTGGGGCCGGGGCGCGGTCGACATGAAGGGCATGGTCGCCATGGCCCTGGCCGTGGCCCGGCAGTTCAAGCGGGACGGGGTGGTGCCGCCGCGGGATCTGGTCTTCGCCTTCGTCGCCGACGAGGAGGCCGGCGGCTTCTACGGGGCGCGCTGGCTGGTGGACCACCGTCCGGAGCTGTTCGAGGGGGTCACCGAGGCGATCAGCGAGGTCGGCGGCTTCTCGGTCACCTTCGACGGCGGCACCAGGGCCTATCTGATCGAGACCGCGGAGAAGGGGGTGATGTGGCTGCGGCTGAAGGCCAACGGCAGTGCTGGGCACGGCTCGATGCTGCACACCGACAACGCCGTCGCCAAACTCGCCGCCGCGGTGACCCGGCTCGGCAGCCACCGCTTCCCGTTGATCCTCACCGATCCGGTCCGTCAGTTCCTGGAGGGCGTCGCCGAGTTGACGGGTATTCCGTTCGACGAGAACGACCCGGAGGCGGCGGTGGCCCGGCTGGGCAACCTGTCCCGCATGATCGGCGCGACCCTGCGCGACACCGCCAATGTCACCATGTTCGAGGCCGGCTACAAGGCCAATGTGGTGCCCTCCACCGCCCGGGCGACCGTGGACGCGCGGATCCTGCCCGGCCGGGAGAAGGCCTTCGAGGCCGAGCTGGCCGAGATCCTCGGCCCCGGCATCGAGAGCGACTGGGACAGCCTGCCGCCGGTGCAGACCAGCTTCGACGGCCGGCTGGTGGACGCCATGGCCCTCGCCATCGGCGCGGAGGACCCCGGCGCGCGGATCCTGCCGTACATGCTGTCGGCCGGCACCGACGCCAAGTCCTTCGAGCGGCTGGGCATCCGGCACTTCGGCTTCGCCCCGCTGCGGCTGCCGCCGGAGCTGGACTTCACCGCGCTGTTCCACGGCGTGGACGAGCGGGTGCCGGTGGCGGCCCTGGAATTCGGCACCCGGGTGCTCGACCGCTTTCTGCGCAGCTGTTGAACGAGGCTGCTGAACGCGGCTGCGGAGTTATTTCCACCGCTGGAATAAACATTGCCAGTGCGGAGGACCGCTGACTAGGGTTCGGATATGGGATCACACGGCAACCTCGGGGAGCAGGCGCGAAGCGCCCGCCCGAGCGCGGGGCGATGTAGCCGCCGCGGCCGACTCATTTCCGCTCCCTGATTCGATCTGACAAGGCCCCTGGTGTTCGTCGGCTGCTGACTTCGCCGACGAACACCGGCAGGCCCATTTTGCCGATCTTTCGCGCGTACCCGTGGACAAGGACTCCCCCTGTGCGAAGCACATCCTCGACGCCTGCCGCCGGCCCGGACCGGAGACTCTTCCTGCAGACCCTGCTCGGCACCGCCGCCGCGCTCGGGCTGAGCGCCTGCACCAGTGCCGCCGCGAGCGGACCGGCGCTCTCCACCGCCGCGGCGCTGCCCAGTACGGTGCCCCCGGGCACCTCGCTGCGCATCGCCTCCGCACTCGGGGCCGAGCAACTGCAGCTCAAACTGGCCGGACTGCTCGACAACCTGCCGTTCACCGTGTCCGAGTGGCCCAACATCGGGGCGGGCCCCGATGTGATCAACGCCTTCCGGGCGCACTCGCTGGACATCGGCAACAACGCCGGGATCCCGCCGATCCAGGCCCACTTCCAGGGCTACGACGCGCGGATCGTCGCCATCAACCTGACCCGCAAGCCCACCTATGTGTTCGCCACCAAGCCGCACAGCGACATCTCCTCGGTCGCCGGCTTCAAGGGCAGGAAGCTCGCGTTCTCGCAGGGCCAGGCGCAGGGGGTGGTGCTGCTCCGGGCCCTGAAGCAGGCGGGCCTGAAGGAATCCGACGTCACCCTGGTCCCGCTGACCAGCAATCAGTTCCTCACCGCGCTGGAGGCGGGCCAGGTCGACATCGCCCCGCTGGCCATCTCCCAGGTGCCGGCCTATCTGACCCGCTACGGGACCGACGGCGCGCACACCATCAGCACCGATGTGGTGGACCTGCTCAACCTGCTCTGGGCGCCCGCCTCGGTGCTCTCCGACCCGGCGAAGGCCGCCGCGGTCGCCGCCTTCGTCCCGCTCTGGGCCAAGGGCCTGGTCTGGGTCTACGAGAACCCGGACACCTGGAACGAGGACTACTACGTCAAGACCCAGAGCATCACCCTGGAGCAGGCCAGGGGCATCACCGCGCTCTCCAACAAGCCTCTCTTCCCCCCGAGTTGGGACGAGGCGATCACCTGGGAACAGGAGACGGTGGACCTGCTCGCGGCGGGCGGCTTCGTCAAGTCCTTCAAGGCGGACGTGCTCTTCGACCGCCGCTTCGAGCCGCTCGCGTCCCAAGCCGTCGCCGCCGAGTACCGGAGTTGACTGCCGTGACTGACACCGCATCGGAACAACTCGCGCCACCGCTCCCGACCGGACCCGCCACCGCCGCCGCCACCACCGCCGACCCCGGTGCCGTCGACCGGGCCGCCGCCGGTCCGGGCGTCGCCCCGGCCCGGCGCCGGGTGCGCCGGCTCGCCCCCGGCAGGCGCCTGCCCTACGCCCGCCTGCTGGGACCGGTGCTGCTGCTGGTGGTCTGGTCGGTCGCCTCCGCGGCCGGGGCGCTCGATCCGCGCACCCTGCCCGCACCGTGGACCGTGGTGCACACCGGCGCCCACCTCTGGACCGCCGGCACCCTGCGCACCGACATCGGCACCTCGCTCTGGCGGGCCACCCAGGGCTTCCTGATCGGCCTGGCGGCGGGCGTGGTGCTGGCCCTGCTCGCCGGGCTCAGCCGGATCGGCGAGGCCGTCATCGACGGCTCGGTGCAGATCAACCGGGCCATTCCGACGCTCGGTCTGATCCCGCTGTTCATTCTGTGGCTCGGCATCGGCGAGACATTCAAGGTCGCCATTATCGCGATCGTCGTCTACATTCCGATCTACCTCAATCTCTATTCGGCGCTGTCGGGAATCGACAACCGCTTCGTGGAACTCGGCGAGGTGCTCGGCCTCAGCCGCCTCGCATTCATCAGGGACATCGTCATCCCCGGCTCGCTGCCCGGCTTCTTCGTCGGCCTGCGGCTGGGTGTGACCGGCTCCTGGCTCTCCCTGGTCGTACTCGAACAGATCAATGCCACCAGTGGCCTGGGCTACATGATGTTCCAGGCGCAGAACTACGGCCAGACCGATGTGATCGTGCTCGGCCTGCTGATCTACGGGATCTTCGGCTTCGCCTCCGACACCGTCGTCCGCGTCCTGGAACGGAGGGTGCTGTCATGGCGCCGCTCACTGAGCAACTGACCCGGCCCGCCGTCCACATCAGCGGCCTGACCCGGGGCTTCGGCCGGCGGACGGTGCTGGACGGCATCGACCTGGACATCCCGCCGGGCCAGTTCGTGGCCCTGCTCGGCCACAGCGGCTCGGGCAAGAGCACCCTGCTCCGGGCCATCGCGGACCTGGACCACGATGTCACCGGCTCCGGCGAACTGCGGGCCCCGCAGCGGATCTCGGTGGTGTTCCAGGACTCCCGGCTGCTGCCCTGGCGCCGGGTGCTGCAGAACGTGGTGCTCGGCGCCCGCGGCACCGACGCCCAGGGCAAGAACCCGGTCGAACGCGGCCGGGCCGCGCTGGCCGAGGTGGGCCTGGCCGGCCGCGAACGGGCCTGGCCCAGCCAGCTGTCCGGCGGCGAGCAGCAGCGCGCGGCGCTGGCCCGCTCCCTGGTCTGGGAGCCGGAACTGCTGCTGGCGGACGAGCCGTTCGGCGCCCTGGACGCGCTCACCAGGATCCGGATGCACACCCTGCTGCGCGAGCTGTGGGACCGCCACCGGCCCTCGGTACTGCTGGTCACCCATGACGTGGACGAGGCGATCGTGCTCGCCGACCGGGTGCTGGTGCTCGACCAGGGCCGGTTCAGCCTGGACCTGACCATCGACCTGGCCCATCCGCGCTCCTACCGCGACCCGCACCTCGGCGAGTACCGCGAGCAACTGCTCAGCGCCCTGGGCGTCGAGGACGACGTATCCACCACGTCCGTACCCACCAAGGAGGTACAGCCATGACCGCCATCGACACCACGACCGCCCTGACCGTCCGGAAGGTCACCGGCCGCATCGGCGCCGAGGTCTCCGGCGTCGACCTGAACCGGGAGTTGGACGACGCCACGGTGGCCGCGCTGCGGGCCGCCGTCAACGAGCACAAGGCGCTGGTCTTCCGGGACGTGGACCTGGACGACGCCGGGCAGGAGCGCTTCGCCCGCTACTTCGGCGAGCTCACCTCGGCGCACCCGACCGTGCCGTCCCAGGAGGGCACGCCGAACGTGCTCCCGGTGGACAGCGAGAACGGCGTGGCCAACCACTGGCACACCGACGTCACCTTCGTGCTCAACCCGCCGCAGCTCAGCACCCTGCGCAGCATCGTCGTCCCGCCCTACGGCGGCGAGACGCTGATCGCCAACTCGGCGGCGGCGTACCGGGACCTGCCCGCACCGCTGCGTGCCTTCGCCGACAACCTGTGGGCGGTGCACACCAACGACTACGACTACGCGGTGGCCCCGGAGAGCCTGGACGAGGAGGCGCGGCAGCGCCGTTCGGTGTTCACCTCGATCACCTACGAGACCGTGCACCCGGTGGTGCGGGTGCACCCGCTCACCGGCGAGCGCGGCCTCTACATCGGCGGCTTCGCGCAGCGCATCGTCGGCCTGTCGGCGGGCGAGTCGCGCGACGTGCTGCGGCAGCTCCAGTCGTATGTGACCCGGCCGGAGAACGTGCTGCGCTGGCGCTGGGCGCCGAACCAGCTGGTGCTCTTCGACAACCGGATCACCCAGCACTACGCCATCGACAACTACGACGGCCTGCCGCGCCGGCTGAACCGGGTGACGGTGGCCGGCGACGTCCCGGTCGGCATCGACGGGACCAGCAGCCACTCCGTCAAGGGCGACGCCTCGCACTACAGCCCGCTGGCTACGGCCGCTGCTGTCGGCGCTGCCCAGGGCTGAGGCGCTGCTCACCGTTCCCGGCTTTCCGTCCACTGGACGGGGGGCCGGGAACAGCCGTCTGGCGGGGTGTCTTGAATGTCAGGCCCATGACACTATGCACGGGAGGTACCGCTCAGCAGAGAAAAGGGGCGCACTCCCGCATGACCCCCACCCCTGTCCGCACCACCGCACGCCTGCTCGCCGGCCCGCCCCCGATCCGCCCGCTCGACCGGGACGGGTTCCTGGACACCGCCCGGGCCGCGCTGCGCTCCAGGCCCGTGCTCCGGATCACCGGGCCCGCCGGGATCGGGAAGAGCACCCTGGTCCAGGCCCTCGCCGACGAGGCCCGGGCCCAGGGCGTCACCACGCTGCGCTGCGCACCAGGACCGGACGACAGTCTGCTCCCCTACGGCGCCCTGGTCGACCTGCTCGCCCCGGTCGGCCCGGAGTCACTGGCCCGGCTGCCGGCCGAACCGCGGGCCGCCCTGCGCGCGGCGCTGCTGCGCGGCCCGGAGCCGACGGACGGCCGGGACCGGCTGGCCCTCAGGCTCGCCGTCGTGGAGCTGCTGAGCGGCCTGACCGCGGACGGCGCCCCGCTGCTGCTGGTGCTGGACGGAGTGCACTGGCTCGACCGCCCCAGCGCCGAGCTGCTGGTCTATGTCGCCCACCGGGCCGACCCGTTGGGACTACGGATCGTCAGCACCGAGCGCAGCGGGGAGGACCCGCCGCCGCTGTATCCGCCGGGAACGCTGGAGCTGGCCGTGCCGCCGCTCTCGCTCAGCGGTGTGGAGCAGCTGCTGGCCCAGGACGCCGGACCGGGGGCGGCCGACCTGCCGGTCCGGCTGCTGCGGCAGATCCACGAGGTCTCCGGCGGCAACCCGTCCTACGCCCTGGCGCTGGCCCCGCACCACCCCGGCAGCCGTCACCCCGACGACCGCCACCCGGAAGGCCGGGGCGCCGCGGACGGCCCGTATGTGCCGAGCGCGCTGCGCAGGCGGCTGCTGGCGTCCGCGGCGGGGCTGCCGCCGCAGACCCGCGCCCTGCTGCTGCTCGCGGCCACCGCGGCCCGGCCCACGCTCGACCTGCTGCGCGCGGCCGGTGTCGCCGACCCGGCCGCGGTCCTGGCCGGGCCGGAACGCCTCGGCCTGGTCGGCACCGACGCCGACGGAGCGGTCCGCTTCGGACACCCCATGCAGCGGGCCGCGCTGCTGGACGACGCGACCACCCGGGAGCGCCTCGCCGCCCACACCGTGCTGGCCGAGCTGGTCCCCGACCCGGTCGAACGGGCCCGGCACCTGGCGCTCGCCACCCCCTACCAGGACGCCGCCCTGGCCGAACTGCTGTCCGGGGCCGCCGCCTCCGCCAGGACCGCCGGAAGGCCGGACACCGCCTATGAGCTGGCCGTCCTCGCGGTGGAGCGCACCCCGGCCGGCCATCACGCCGACCGTACCGACCGGCTGCTCGACGCCGCCGGGTTCGCCGTGGACGCCGGGATGCACGAGGAGGCCCGCCGCGCCGCCGAGTCGGTGCTCGCCACCCCGGCCGGGCCCGCCGACCCGGACCAGCGGGTACGGGCCCGGCTGGTGCTGCTGGAGACCGCGGGGCAGGCCCTCGGCGACACCCGCGGACTGATCGAGGCGGGCCTCGCCGACGCCATCGGCAACGCCGGGCTGCAGGCCAGGCTGCGGCTCTGGGCCGCGGTCAGGGCCCTGCTCGGCGGCAGCACCGCGACCGCGGCCGAGCAGGCCGCCCGCGCCGCGGAACTGGCCGCCCTGGCCGACGACCGCTCCACCAGGGTCTCCGCGCTGGGCCTGCTGGCCACCGTCCAGGCCATGCGCGGCACGCCCGGGGACGCCGAACACACCCTGGCCCTGGCGCTGAGCGCGGCCGACAGCCTGGCCGGACCCGCCGACGACCGCAGTCTGATGCGCCGTCAGGCCCTGGCCGAGCTGGACGCCGACCAGGTGGTCGAGGCGCACGCCCGGATCACCGCGCTGCTGGAACGGTCGCAGGCCCGGGCCGGGGTCGAGGACTCGCTGGCCACCCTGGTCGCCCTGGTCCGGGTCCAGGTGCGCCGGGGCGAGTGCGCGCAGGCACTCGCCACCGCCGAGCGCTGCGGCCGGCTGCTGACCGACGCCGATCTGCCCTCCCCGCTCGCCGCCTACGCCGCCGCGCTCGCCGAGACCGCGGCCGGCACCCTGGACCGGGCCCGTGCCGCCGCCGGAGCCGCCGTCGACGGCTCCACCGCGGACGGCGACCGGCTGTTCCTGATCCGCGCCCTCGGCGCGCTCGGCACCGCCCAGCTCCTGGCCGGAAGCCCGGACGGCGCGGCAGCGGCGGTGGAGTCACTGCAGCGGGCCAGGGAACTGGGCGCCGCCATGGAACTCGCCGACCCGGACACGGTCCGGCGGCTGGCTGACCTCGCCGAGGCCCTGGCGCTGCTGGGCGAGACCGCCGAGGCGGCCGAGGTCCTGGCCGAGGCCAGGAGTCTGACCGCCGGCTGGACCCCGCCCTGGGGCGGCGGCGCGCTGGCCGCGCTGGAACGGGCCGAGGGCCTGGTCCAGGCCGCCCTGGGCCGGATCGGAGCGGCTGCCGACGCCCTGTCCGCCTCGGCCGAACGCCTGCGCGGACTGCCGCTCCCGCTGGAGCTGGTGCGCACCCTGATCGCCTGGGGCGGGGCCGAACGCCGGGCCCGGCACCGGGTGGTGGCCCGGGCCGCGCTCACCGAGGCCGCCGGGATCTGTCGGCTGCTGGCCGCCGCACCGCTGCTGCGGCGGGCCGAGGAGGAACTCGACCGGCTGTCCCCCGGAGAACGGGTGCGCACCGCCATGGAACTGACGGCCAGTGAGCAGCGGGTGGCCGATCTGGTCTCCGCCGGCGCCACCAACCGCGAAGTGGCCGCCGCACTGTTCGTCAGCGTCAAAACCGTGGAGGGAACGCTCTCCCGGGTCTACCGCAAGCTCGGAGTGCGTTCACGAACCGGTCTCGCCCGGGCTGCCGACATACGGGGACACGAACTGTTCACCGACCGGGCAAGGGATACCCCTCTTATGAGGGGGGTCCGGACTTCCTAGCGTGGATCACGACCGCTGAGGCTCCGCGCCGGACCGGCCCCACCGGGCCGGAAGTGCCGGATCCAACCTCTCCCTGTCGTCCCAGGAGGACGTTCGTGAAGCTCCCCATACGCCCCATCGTCGGGCTGCTGGCCGCGCCGCTGCCGATCATCGCCCTGGTGGCCGTCCCGGCCGGGGCCGCCACCAAGCCCGCCACCCAGGCGCTGCGCGGTGACGTGGTCCAGGCGGTCGGGCACTCCGCCCGGGTCGGCGCGGTGCCGGCCGGCCGCTCGCTGTCGGTCACGGTCAGCCTGACCCCGCGCGACCCCGCCGGGCTCACCGCCTTCCTGAAGCAGGTCGCCGACCCCGCCTCGGCGCAGTACCGGCACTACCTGACGGTGAAGCAGTTCGCCGACCGCTTCGGCGCCTCCGCGAGCAGCATCGCCCAGGTCACCGACTACCTGAAGGGGCAGGGCCTCACCGTCGGCCAGGCCACCGCCAACCACCTGTCGCTGCAGGCCACCGGCAGCGCCGCCACCGTGCAGAAGGCCTTCGGCACCAGCCTGGCGACCTACCACGACGCGGCCGGCAAGCGGGACTTCTTCGCCAACACCGCCGCCCCGGTGCTCCCGGCGAACATCGCCGCGGCCGTCACCGACGTGGCCGGCCTGTCCGACTACGCGACCTACAGCCACTTCAGCACCCGGCTCGCGAAGCCGGCCGCGTCCAAGGCCGTCACCGGCCTCACCCCGGCCAAGGCCCGCACCGGCTACAACGTCGCCTCCGCGATCAGCGCCGGCTACAACGGCAGCGGCTCGACCGTGGCGCTGCTGGAGTTCTCCGCCTTCAAGCAGAGCAACATCACCACCTACGACAACTACTTCTCGCTCAGCACACCCACCCCGGCGGTGGTCAAGGCCGGCGGCGGCACCACCGACCTGTCCGGCGAGGACGAGGTGGAGCTGGACATCGAGGTGGTCCAGGCGCTGGCCCCCGGCGCGACCATCAAGGTCTACGAGGCGCCCAACAGCGACGCCGGCGAGATCGCCCTCTACTCGCTGGTCGTCAGCAACGACGTACCCAGCGTCTCCACCAGCTGGGGCATCGACGAGGCCGACGAGACCGCGTCCAACCGCACCGCCCTGAACACCGACTTCCAGGAGGCGGCGGCCCAGGGCCAGTCCGTCTTCGCGGCCTCCGGCGACAGCGGCTCCGACGACGCCGGCAACGGCGGCACCTCGGTCGACTTCCCGGCCAGCGACCCGTACGTCACCGGCACCGGTGGCACCGCGCTGACGCTGACCTCGGCCGGCGCCTGGAGCAAGGAGACCGCCTGGAACGGCAGCGGCGGCGGCGTCTCCTCCTACTTCGCCACCCCGTCCTTCCAGACCGGCGTGAACACCGGCAGCAAGCGCTCGGTCCCCGACGTGGCCGCGGACGCGAGCCCCAGCACCGGCTGGGCCGTCTACTCCGAGGGCTCCTGGGCCGAGTTCGGCGGCACCAGCGCGGCGGCGCCCAACTGGGCCGCGTTCACCGCGATCTACAACAGCGAGGCGCGGGCCAAGTCCAAGCCCGCCTTCGGCTACGCCAACAACACCATCTACACCCTGGCGGCGTCGTCCAGCTACGGCTCCGCGTTCCACGACGTCAAGACCGGCAGCAACGGCGCCTACAGCGCCGGGACCGGCTACGACAAGGTGACCGGCTGGGGCTCCTACAACGGCGCGGGCTTCCTCGCAGCCGAACTGGGCTGACCTCCAGCGAATAACCTGTGGCGTGATGTGACGGCGGGGACCGGGCTGCAGCCCGGTCCCCGCCGCCGTGTTTCCCTGATCTCCCCCCGCCGGGCATGGCAAGACACCCCTCACCAGAGCACTCCAGGTTCTGACCGAGGCACACCGGCGGCGTCCAGGAGCAGGTGCATGAGGTCCGGGGTGAGGGAGGGATTCATGGCCGCCGCCGTCGGGCCCCCGTCCTCGACCAGGAGCGTCGGCAGGAGAGAGAGGAGGCCGCCGACCGCATCGCGGCCGCATCGGAGTGCTTCTCGCTCACCCAGCTCACCGGTTCACGGCGTCCCTGGGGCACGGTCCAGCTCATCGTGGAGCGCTGCTCCTCGTCGATGTCCTCGCGCAGCGAGAGCTGGAGCCGCACCTCCTCGTCCGGGTCGTGGACCAGGGTGAGGGCGGTCGCCGTCGCCACGTGGCAGTTGCCGGCCGCAGCCGCACGTATCCGCGAATCAGGGTCCGCCGCCAGCAGTTCGGCCAGTGCCTGATCAACCGCCGCCCGGGCCGCGGCCCGGCGCCGTCGCGGACCGTGCACGGAAGCGGCGTCTCCCCACCGGAGACCCGCAGCACCGCCGCGATGATCCGGGGATGGGGATCGGCTCGGAAGCGCTCCTGCTCCCAGCGCGTGAGCTGGTCCCACAGCTCGCAGGTGAGCGAGGTCGTCAGCGAGGCGGCGCCGCAGCGCCGATGAAAGGCCCGGAATCGCCGTCGTCCAGTAGCGGATCTTGGCATTGTCGTCCGCCACAAGGGCCTGCAGGGCGTCGTCGGGCAGTTCCACGCCGTATTCACCGGCCAGGACGACGCAGGCGCGCCGAACCCGAGGAGCGTTGGCGGGGAGCGGTTCTGCAGGACCGCGCTGCGCGCACGGGCATCGGGATGGCGGACCGCAGCGGTCGCAACGTCCATGGGAAGTCGCCGCTCCGTCAGCCACTCGTCCTGCACCGGCAAGGGATCCATGGCGAGGATCCGCAGCAGTACCGAGGCAGGCGCCGAGGCATTGCGAGCCAGGCCCTCGGGCTGGCCGGTCGCGACGTCGAGCCGGCGCCGCGCCGCCTGTCGCCGCCCGAACCAGTCTCCGATGCGTCCCGCCAACACGCCCACGGTCCCGTCCACCAGGAACTCGAGTGTGACGAAAACCGTGCCGAGGATCACGAACCGCAGCCAGACCCGGCCGAGTCGCGGGGGTCCGACAAACTACGGGAGGAAACAGCCCCGCCTTGGACCGGACGGTCGATCGCCCCCGCACAGGCGTCCATCATCCGGTGGCCAAGAATTCAACAAGGCGGCGAACGACCTCGCCAATGTCACCAAGGGCGTACTCTCGACGCTCCGCACCAAATTCCTGCACCCGATACAGCTCCTCATCGCCTCGAACGAAAAATACTCGATCGTCCCGTCGAGGCGGAGGCGCAGTGAAGCGGATACTCCCGTAGCTGATCTCCGGAAACAGGCTCCGGAGCTCGCCGAACCCAGCGAGACGGAGGAGCAGTTGCCGACTCTCCGAAGGATGGTCCGAGCCCAGCAGGATTTCCCATTGAGCTTGTGCCACATTCCCTTCCGCGAATGCGTATGCCAATTCCCCGGGCCTCATGAATGGGAATCTTGACACATAGCCGTCGAGAGGTTCGCCCTCCTGCCAGGCAGCCACCGCGCGAAGGGCCTGGCCAACGTCCGCAGTCGCTCCCGTCGCCCATTCGATGCCGGACTCGTATATTCCGACGAGGAAGAGCCGCTCCTCGGCACCGAGGCGGATCGAGGCGGTCCCGCGTCCAGTGGCAAGCTCGGCCCGCCCGAAGCCGTCCACAAGCCCCTCAAGCGAAAACCCTAGGTCAACAGCCATGCGCTTGAGTGCCTCTGCCAGGCCGTCAGCCATGTCGACGTCCGGATAGAGCGCCTGCAGACCTGCGGATCCCTCCGCCGCACTGTCGCTATTCATCCCAGGGAACCGACCCCTCGCAGCCGCACATGGTAAAGGTGCTCTTCACCGGATCAAGTTTGCCAAAACTAGACCAGTCGGGCTCGTCGGGCCGAGGCACTGGGACGATATCTCCCTTGGCGCCCATGTTGTAGAAGTTCACAGAGTCCCATGAACGCTGGCCATTGGATACCGCCCTGGCGATCCAACTCATCTCGAGGTCAGTCGCCTTCCCGCCACCGGTGAGGCCTGACCTGACCGCGCCCGAGAAGTCGTCCCATCCGTGCAGGTTCACATGGAGAGTGACGTTGGGATCACCGATCTGGCGCTCCGTCGGGGCCTTCCACCCGTCGTCCGGATTGTTCAGCATATGGGTAAACCCTTGCTTTTCCGCCCACTCGCCGGTGCCCTTGGTCCGCCAGCCAAGGGCAAGATTGCAGTTGTGCACCAGGACCGGCGTCGTCCCGGCCTCGACGTAGTACGTGTGGAGGTCGCCGATGGTGAGGTCGTAGGTGGTGGTGTCGGCGTGGTAGAGGCGGACGGTGCTGACCTCGGCGGTGCCGGTGGGGGTCTGCAGGACGTCGCCGGTGTGGAGGTACTGGGCGTCGACGAAGGAGTTCTGGGTCTCGTCGTAGAAGGGGTGGTGGAAGGTGGTGGTGAGGGTGCTCGCCGCGGTGTGCGCCGACGCGGCCCGGGTCACCGGCGCGAGCGGGGTGACGGACGCGACCGGGGCGGTTGCGGGCAGCGGTTGGGCGGTGGGGGTCGGGGCCTGGTGGTGGCCGAGGCCGAGGAGGGCGGTCAGGCCGGCCGCGGAGGCGGCGAGGCCGAGGCCGGCCTTGCGGATGACGCGGGTCCTGAGCGGGAGTGTGGCCTGAGTCGGCTTGGCCTTCGCCGAGACGGCCGGGGTGCCCGTCGTGGCCGACGTGCCCGCCGTGGCCGTCGAAGCCGGGGCCCCCGGCGTGGTCGGGGTGATGGTGACGTCGACGAAGTCGTGGTCGGTCGTGGTGACGATGACCTTGGTGACCGTGTGGACCTCGGTGCCCTTCTTGCCCGGGACGGAGTCGCGGATCTTGTCGCCGACCTTGATCCGGTCGATGGCCTTGGTCGAGCCGTCCGCCATCAGCACCGGGGTGGCTCCGGTGAAGCTGTGGGCGGTGCAGCCGGGGCCGAGCAGCTTGCCGAGGGCCGGTCCGGCCAGGGTGAAGGCCGCACCGCCGGCCGCGCCGCCGATGGCGCCGGATTCGACGCCGCTCGCCACCGCGCTGCCGAGACCGGACCAGGAGCAGCCGCCCGAGCTGCCCTCGCAGGTCAGCCCGTAGTCGGCGGCGCCGGTCGCGCCGCCGGAGAGGCCGCCGATGGCCGCGCCCTCGAGGGTGTTGGTGACGATCTTCGGGAGCACGCCGCCGAGGAAGGAGTCGGCGAGCTTGCCGCCCAGCGGGCCGGCGATACCGCCGCCGATGCCGCCGCCGATTCCGCCGAGGACCACGGATCCGGCGAAGGCGCTGACCGAGCAGGAGCCCTTGCCGCTGGCGCATTCGACGCCCTGGTTGACGGCCCCGCCGACCTCGCCGGCGAGCGCGCCGCAGGCGATGGCGCCGGGGATGCTGAGGGTGCCCGCGCTGCCGGCCGTGACGAACGCCTCGCAGCCCATGAAGACCACGGTCGAGGCGGCGAAGGAGGCGATCGCCGCGGCGTGGTTCTTCACGAAGTTCGCCGAGGTGTTCACCGCCTTGGCGACCGCGTGGTACGTGGTGGTGGCCGCCACCTTGAGCGACCTCAGCGGATGGCTGGCCGCGCTGACCGTCGCCGACCAGGCTTTCGCCGCGTTGCGTCTGATCGTTCTCTCGGCGTCGTTGATCTCCTGGTTGAGCTGGGCGATCTCCCGGTCGAGGGCGGCCATCTGGGCGTCGAAGGCCCGCTCGACCGACTGAGCTGCCCGCTCGGCCAGCTTGATGCCCTCGGAGACCTTGCTCGAGGTCCAGTCGTAGGCCTCGACGGCCTTCTTGGCCACGTACTTGGCGCCGGACTCGATCTCGCCGCCGACCCAGCTGGCGCCCTTCTTGATGCCGTTCCAGACGTCGCCGAAGAAGCCGTGTCCCGAGGGGTCGGTGCGGGTGAGCGGGTTGTCGTCGACGTAGGCGAAGGGGTTGGCCGCGGCCGAGTTGGGGGTGGGGTTCAAGGACATGGTGTCCTTGTTCATGAACTGGCCGGTGGCCGGGTTGTACCAGCGGGCGGCCATGTCGACCTTGCCGGTGGCGCTGTCGGTCCAGCCGGACTGGTAGCCCAGGTGGCCCTGCAGCACGCCGATACCGGCCGTGGTGTTGCCCAGCGGGTCGTAGGCGGTCGAGCCGGTCAGCGTGCTGCCGCCGGGGCTGAAGCTGCCGACCACGTCGTCGTGCTGGTCGGTGTAGTCCAGGGTGGCGTCGGTGGTGCTGCCGCCCGGCGTCCCGGTGGCGACCAGGGCGCCGCCCGTCGTGTGGGTGTAGGTGTAGGTGCCGTCGGACGCCAGGGTGTTGCCGGCGCCGCTGTACGAGAAGGTGTTGCTCGGCGAGCCCGCCGTGCCGGACTCGCTGATCAGCCGGCCCAGCGCGTCGTCCACGTAGCTCTGGTTGCCCTGGCTGGCCTGCTGGTTGTAGGCGTCGGAGGTGGAGGCGACGCTGCCGGAGCTGCCGACCTCCAGCGACAGGGTGCCGCGGGCGGTGTAGCTGTAGGTGTTGACGCCGTCGCTGGTGAGCTGGTCGCGGGCGTCGTAGGTGTAGACGTTGGAGCCGACCTGGGTGCGGTTCCCGGAGTCGTCGTAGGAGTACTGGGTGGTGCTGGTCCCGTTGTTCCAGGACTGCAGCCGGTCGGCCCAGTCGTAGCTGTAGGTGTTGGTTCCGGTGCCGGCCAGGCCGGTGGTGTTCTTGCTGGTCTCGTTGCCGTTCGGGTCGTAGCCGTAGTCGATCGAGGCGACGGTGGCGCCGCCGGCCGTGCTGAGGGTGTCGCTGCTCAGCCGGTGCAGGTGGTCGTAGCCGAAGCTGCGGGTATCCCCGCCGGTGCCGTAGCCGATGCTGCTGACCTGGTTCAGCTGGTTGTAGCCGTAGCTGAGCTGGGTGCCGGTGGCCGGGTCGCTCAGGGTGCTGAGTCGGTCCGCGGAGTCGTAGCCGAATCCGGTGGTCCCGGACGCGTCGGTGATGGAGGTCGGCAGGCCGTCGGCGTTGTAGCTGAAGGAGCTGCTGCCCCCGCTGCCGGTGGCGCTGAGCAGCGCGCCCCGGTCGTTGTAGCTGAAGGTGGAACTGGTGTCCGGGGTGTTCGCGGTGGCGGCGGTGGCCGCGGTCAGCATCCGGCCGTCGTGGTCGTAGCTGAAGCTGCGGGTGGCGGTCGGTGCGTCGGCCCCGGTGCCGGACTGCGAGGTGACGTTGCCCAGGTTGTCGTAGCCCACGGTCGCGGTGACCCCGCCGGGGGCGTTCTGGGTGACCGCGCGGCCCGCGGCGTCGTAGCTGACCGTCTGGGTCGAGTCGGCGGCGGAGGTGTAGGAGTAGCTGCTGGAGATGCCGGCCGGTTCGACGGTGCTCTCGGGCAGGTTCCAGGAGTTGGTGGTGTAGTGCCAGTCGTTCCCGCGCCCGTCCTGGAACAGGGTCTTGTTGCCGTCGGCGTCGTAGCCAAACGAGGTGGTGATGGAGTGTCCGGCGTCCACGGGCTGGGTCTCCGAGGAGACCTGGCCGAGCGCGTCGCGGGTGTAGGTGGTGGTGTGCTGGTTGGCGTCGGTGCTGGACATCAGCCGGCCCATGGCGTCGTAGCCGGCCGACTGCCCGATCAGCCTGGTCGTGCCGTCGGTGTCGGTCTGCGTCATCGACACCGGGTCGCCGAGCTGGTCGTAGCTGGTCCTGGACGCGGTGCCGTCCGGCAGCCGGGTGTCGACCGGCAGCCCCTCCAGGTTGTACTGGGTGGTCGTCACCTGCCCTGAGGGGTCGGTGGACTGGGTCTGCTCCCCGAGGTTGTCGTAGCCGAAGCTGGTGGAGACGCCGTCCTGGCTGGTGGTCCTGGCCAGGAACGCCCCGCCCGGGTCGGCCGCCGAGGCGGTGTAGTCCAGCGTCGTGGTGCTGGTGCTCGCGCTCGGGAAGCGCTCCAGGATCGTGGACGAGGTCTGCCGGCCCAGGTAGTCGTAGACCGCCTGGCTCTGCACCCCGTCCGGGTCGGTGGAGCTGGTGACCTCGCCGTTCTTGTCGTAGACGGAGTGGCTGACGCCGTTGTCGGCGTCGGTGACCTGCGCGGTGTCGCCCAGCTGGTCGTAGAGGTAGCTGGTGGAGTGGTTCAGCGCGTCGGTGACCGCGGTGACGTTGCCGGCCTTGTCGTAGCTCCAGCTGGTGCCCGCACCGGTGATGGTGGCCCCGGTGTCGGGACGGGTGTAGGCGGGGAGGGCCACGCTGGTCTTCCGGCCGTCGGCGTCGTAGGCGGTGGTGACGGTGTTGCCGTCGGCGTCCTTGGTCTCCACCGCGTCGCCGAAGGTGTCGTAGCCGGTCTGGGTCAGTGGGTGCACGGTGGCGGTGCTGCCGTCGGGGGCGGTGGTGGTGACCGCGGGCTCACTGGTCGCGACCAGGTGGCCGGCCTCGTCGAAGGTGTAGCCGGTGAGCTGCTGGTCGGCGTCGGTCATGCTGCGCGGCAGGCCGCGCTGGTCCAGGTCCCAACTGGTGGTGGCCTGCGTGCTGGAGGCGGTGGTGCCGCCGGAGTGCCCGCCGCCGAAGAGGGTGCCGATGTCCGCGGCGGAGAGCACCCGCGGGTAGGCCTGGACGTTGGCGACGGAGCCGGGCAGCAGGTCGGTGGCGGCGCCGAGCCACTGGTCGCTGCCGATGGTCAGCGGGCCGGTGGCGGACCAGGAGGAGGTGTTGCTCCCGGTGGCGGCCAAGGCCCCGTTGACGTAGAGCTGCATCGCGCCGGTGGACGGGTCGTAGGTGCCGACCAGGTGGGTCCAGGTGTTCGCGACGGCCGCGGTGGTCGAGGAGGCGAACACCTGCGCGGGGCTGGTCGAGGTGGGGTTGGTGTTCCACAGCGACCAGACCGGGCCGGACGCCTGGTAGTGGTAGGCGAGGACGAATCCGCTGTTCTCGGTGCCGGACTGGGCGACCACGGCCGCGTTGTGCGTCGGCAGCGAGGAGAGGTCGACCCAGGCGGACACCGAGTAGGCGCTCGCGGTGTTCAGCACGGGTCCGTTGGTGGCGATCTGCTGGCCGGTGCTGCCGGCGAAGGTGGCCGCGCCGTTGCCCCAGGTCACCCCGGTGGCGGTGGCGGTGTTGCCGGTCCCGGAGGCGTCGGTGACATTGCTGCCGGCGGTCTGGTTCAGCGGCCACCAGCCGACCGGGTGCCCGCTGCCGTCCTCCTGGATCGACCGGCTGCTGACGTTGCCCATCGGGTCGTACGTGGACCGGGTGGTGTGGGTGGCCCCGGTGGCGTCACTGAGGGTGCTGGTGGCGACCCGGTCGTCGGGGGTGTACGAGACGGTGGTGGTGCGGTCCACCCCGGTCGGGTCGACGGTGGTGGCGGTGACCCGGTCGGCCGCGTCCAGGGTGTCGTCGGTGACCGTGGCTCCGTTGTTGGTGACCTGCTTGACCAGGTTGCCCGCCGCGTCGTAGGTGTCGGCCTGCTCGACGAAGCGGTTGGCTGTATTCTGCCCGTCGATCCGGGTCACCGTCGCCGTCAGCCCGTTGTCGGTGTAGGTGTAGGCGGTGCTGTTGCCCATCGCGTCGGTGAGCGACTGCAGCCGTCCGGCCGGGTCGTAGCTGCGCGACGATTCCACCAGGTCCACCGGCGCCGAGGGGTTGACCGGGTCGGCGGTGTAGTTCTTCAGGGTCTGGGTGAACAGCCGCCCGTCCGGGTCGTAGGCGTAGGCCGTGGTGGTCCCGTTCGGGTCCTGCACGGTCGCCTGGTTGCCGAAGGCGTCGTAGGTGTAGCTGGTGACCGCGGTCGGATCGGCCGAGTCGACCGAGGTCTGCAGCTGGTCGTAGGCGTTGTAGGTGCTGGTGGTGGTGCGCGGGGCGTCGCCGCCGGTCAGGTCCGCCACCGTCTGCGAGGTGACCTGCCCGTCCGGGTCGAACACCGTGGTGGTACTGGCCTGGTGCACCGTGCCGTTGACCTGGTCGGTGGTCGGCGGGTCGGTCTCGCCGACCACCTGCGACTCACCGTCGTTGACGTAGCTGGTGGTCAGCCCGGCCGGGTAGGTGTCGGAGACCTCGGTCTTGGTCAGCGCCCGGCCCAGGTTGTCGTAGGTGAACCTGGTGACCAGTCCGTCCGGGTCGGTCATCGAGGCGACGTCGCCGTCCTTGAAGTACTGGACCAGCGTGGTGGCGCCGCCCGGCGAGACGGTCTTGTACGGCAGGCCCTTGGGGGCGAATCCGCCGTCGGCCGCGGCGATGGTGCTGCCGTCGGTGTAGCTGACCGCGGTGGTGCGCCCGGCCGGGAATCCCGGGACCGGGGGCGTGATCACCTTGGTGCGGTTGCCGGCCGCGTCATAGCTGTAGGAGGTCAGATAGGTGTTGTCGGTGGCCGAGGCGGACCGCCCGTCCCGGGAGGTGGCCACCAGGTCGTTGGTCGGGTTGGGGGTCAGCTGGGCGGTGGTGTCGTCCGGCAGGAAGGTGGTGTAGCTGGTGGAGCACAGCTGTGCGGCCTGGTTCTGGCAGCTGGTCTGGGAGACGGTGTTGCCGCGGACGTCGTGCCCGCTGGTGTCCACGTCGCCGTCGGCGTCGGTGACGGTGTGGACGAAGCCGCCGGTGTCGTAGCCGTAGGAGGTCCGGCTGCCCGCGGCGTCGGTGTCGGCCACCAGCCGGTAGCCGTTGAGCACGTCGTACTGGTCGGTGACCGTGTGGTTGCCGGGGTCGGTGACCTTCACCGTCTCCAGCGGGGACAGGCCGCCCGAGTTGAGTCCTGCGGCGTAGTGCGCGGCGTCGTCCTGGCCGGTCAGCGCGGTGCGGTAGAAGGCCGCCTCGGCGATGGAGCCGGTGAAGTAGACGGTGGTCGAGCTGGGCAGTCCGTTCCAGCCGGTGCCGGTGGTGCCGACCCCGACCGCCAGGCCGGTCCGCACCTGCAGGGCGCCGGCCAGGGCCGTGGTCTTGACCAGCACCCCGTCCAGGTACAGCGACTGGCTGGTCGCGGTCGCGGTGAGCAGCACATGGTGCCACTTGCCGTCGGTGACATTGGTGGTGGAGGCGATCTGCGGGGAGCCGGCCGAGGTCCAGAAGCCGCCGTGCAGTTTGCTGTCGGTGCCCACCCACAGCAGCGGGGTGCTGGTGGCTCCGAGCAGGATGCCGCCGGTGGTCCTGGTGGTGGAGAACCAGAGTTCGGCCGAGCCGGAGGTGGCCCCGGCGTAGACCGAGGGGGGTATCGCCAGTTGCGAGGAGGTGCCGTTGAAGGAGGCCGCCTTCTGGTCGGCGAACGGCCCGGCCGCCCCCAGCGTCACCGCGCTGTAGGCGGCGGGATCGGCCTTGACCTCGTCCGCCGCGGTAGCCGCGCCGGTGCTGTCGCCCAGCCGCAGGTAGGCCGCGGGACCCGCGCCCATGACCGCGGAACGATACACCTGGCTGGAGCCGGTGACCGTCGGGGCGGCCATGGTCCAGTTGCCGCCGACCTCGTCGGTCAGGTGGCTGACCGCGGTGGTCTTGGGGTCGTAGCTCACCTTGGAGTAGATCTTGCCGGAGGGGCGGGTGACCTGGCTGAGCAGCCCGGCCGGGGTGGTCCCGGCCTGGTGCAGCGCGGTGACGTCGGCCTGGGCCAGCGGCTTGTTGGAGAAGGAGACGTCGGCCATCGAGCCGTTGAAGTAACTGGCGTACGCCGTGGCGGAGTTCAGGTGCGGCTGGTCCGGCCAGGTGGAGCCGAGGTAGCCGGTGCCCAGGTAGACCTGGTCGAACAGCCAGGGCATGGTGCCGGAGAAGCCGAAGCTGCCGTAGCCGGGCGCGGTGCCGATCTTGGTGCCGTCCAGGTACATGGTCTGCGTGGTCCAGGAGCCGGTCAGCACCACGTGGTGCCAGGCGCCGTCGGCCTCGGACTTGGTCGTGGTGATCGGCGTGGTGGTCTCGCCGTACCAGAACAGGCCCTTGAGTTCGCCGTCCGTTCCCATGTACAGCGACGGGGTGAAGTCACCGAGGGTCGCGGTGGCGTTGATCGGCATGTCGGAGTAGGAGAACAGGACCTGGGCGGCCTTGGTCGAGGTCTTGAACCACAGCGAGATGCTCTGCGAGGAGGAGGTGCCGAGGCCCAGGTTGGGCAGTTGCACCGAGGAGGAGGTGCCGTTGAAGCCCGCCGCGGTGGTGCTGCCGCCGGCCAGCGGTCCCGGCTGACCCAGCGTCACATTGCTGTAGGTGCCGTTGTCCGCGCCCTCCCGGGCCAGCACCGCGCTGGCCGCGGTGGTGGCGCCCGCCGCCTCGGACAGCGGCCAGAACGAGCTGGGGCCCTGGTCCAGCACCTGGTTGGGGTACTGCGATCCGGCCGTGTAGCTGTACTGGGTGCAGCTGGTGGTGTCGGTGGGCGAGCACATCTTGCTGAGCTCGTCGCCGGTGTAGGTATAGGTCCAGGTCAGCGCGGTGGACGGGTTCCCGGCCGTGACCGGGTCGGTGTAGACGGTGGCGACGTGCGCGCTGGTCGCCCCGGCGGGCGTGGACCAGGTCAGGTACAGGCTGCGGTTGGAGACCAGGGACTTCATCGTGGTGATCTGGCCGCCGGTCCAGGTGAAGGTCAGCTGGCGGCCGTTGGCGTCGGTGATCGAGCTGATGCCGTACACACCGGTGCTCAGCAGCTGGGTGAAGCTGTAGACGGTGGCGTTCTTGTCGGTCAGCGTGTAGCCGCCGGTGACGCTCTTGAAGGTGGCGAAACGCCCCTGCGGCGGCGAGAAGCTGCCGTCCGAGTTCTTCCCGTAGCCCACCGCCGAACCGTCCGGGTAGGTGACCTGGACGCTCTGCACCGCGCCGGAGGCGTCGTACTGCTCGGCCGCCCTGGAGTCGAAGGTGCTGGACCAGCCCTCGCCGAAGGCGCCGGTGGTGCGCGGGTCACGGGAGTTGTAGTCCCGCTCCACGTTCAGCGAGGGGCCGGGGGTGGAGACATTGGCGTCGGTGGCACTGGTGGTGTAGTTGCCGATCGCCGGGCTGTAGCCGTGGCCGTCGGTGTTCTGCGAGAGCCCCGAGGTGACCACGGGCTGCGGCACCTGGGTGGTCAGCGCCTGCCAGTCCGGCCCGGGCGAGTAGTTGGTGCCGTCGTAGGACTGCGCCTCCCACTCGTAGGTCTGACCCCACTTCAGCTTCCCCGCAGGGACGTTGTAGTAGTTGGCGGTGATCAGGCCGGAGTCGGCGAGCTTGGCGCCGGTGGTGTCGAACACCTGGAAGTCGTACTTGGGGGTGGTGGTCAGGTTGGGGTCGGTCTGCCCGATCGCGGTCAGCTGCGGGGTCAGCGTGCCCACCCCGGCGTTGTTGGCCGGGCTGGTCGCCACGACCTGCGGCAGCAGCGCGCCGGTGTAGGTCAGCGACAGCGACGGCGCGCCGTACAGGTTGTAGATCGACCCGAACTGCTTCCAGTGCAGGGCGTCCGTGGTCGCCGCGTAGATCGCCAGGCCGTAGTCGTTGGTCGCGCCGGTCGCCGCGGCCCAGGTGTTGAACGTGGCCGGGGCCAGGGTGACCTTGATGTTGTCGCCCTTGGACATGATGCCGGTGGTGTTGGCGCAGCCGTTCGGGGTGCTCGGGGTGAGGTTGCCGATCGAGGCGCCGTAGGTCGGCCCCGGGTAGGCGGTGATCCCGGACGGGGTCCAGGCCTTGGTCACCGCGGCGACGTCGAAGCGCTCGGCGGTGCAGGTCGAGGACCACAGGTCGAACAGGCTCAGCGAGGCGGCCGAGACGGTGATCTTGGAGTTGTCCAGGCCGAGGTTGGGGAACTTCAGGTAGGACACCGCGTCATGGGTGCCCGAGTCGTAGGAGCCGACCTTGATGGTCTGCTCCATCGAGTGGTCGCCCGGGTTGGTGGACTCCGCGTAGGTGGTCAGCGCCTGCGCGTTGAAGGTGGACGGGTCCACGGTGACCGGGAAGACCCGTCCGGGGGCGTCCAGCCAGGCCCGGTCCAGGGTCACCTCGAGGACGGTCCGCCCGCCCTCGGTGGCCAGTCGGTAGTGCACGGCGTGGGTGGTGGCCGGCTCGCCCGAGACCGGGTCGATGCGGGAGTCGTAGGCGTAGGCGGGCGGAATCACCGCCCGGGTCTTCCCGGCCGCGTCGCGCAGGTCGATCGAGCCGTCCGCCGTGAGCGCCGGGGTCATCCCCTCCAGGGCCAGCGGGAACGTCCAGGAGTCGGCCGCCGCGGCGGACTTCAGCAGCAGCGACTCCTTCACACCGGTGGTGCTGGTCGCCAGCACCAGGTCGGTGTCCGGCAGCGCGGACCGGTAGGTGGCGGTGGCGCCGGAGACCACCGGGGCCACCGGGGCCGCGCCGGTCAGGTTCCAGCCCACGCTGTGCGACGGGTCCACGCTGAACCGGGCCAGCGACGGGTCCGCCGCGCTGGGGGCGAAGTCGGCGCCGATCCCGTTGGCCTTCTCGTGCCAGCGCTTGTCGCCGCCCTGCTGCACCCGGGTGTCGATCGCCTGCCAGTTCCCGGAGCTGTCACGGTAGTTGACCGCACCCTGGAACAACTGGCGGGTGTACGAGCCGTCCGCGTTCTGGAAGTAGTTGGAGGTCGCCGTGGACTTCGCCGCCACCCGCTTGCTGGTGCGCGCGTTGAACCCGAGCCTGCTCGCGCTGGGGCCGGAGACCACCTTGCGCGCGTAGGGCGCGTAGGCCGGCAGCTCGCCGCGCCCCGGCTTGGGGGCGTGCCCGGCACCGCCCTTGGCCCTGGTCGAGGCCGCGGACGCGCGGTCGCTGCGCCCCGCGGCCGTCCCCGACGCCTGGTGCGGCAGTTTGCCCCACTGCGGCGGCCCCGCGGTGAGCCAGTCCACCAGCCCGGAGAGCCTCGGCAGCGACAGCGGCGGCAGCGAAGCGCCCATCGCCGACATCGGCTGTCCCACGAACAGGACCGCCAGGGCCGTGAGCACCACCACGGCCACCGCGCGCAGCCGACGACGGCGCGTGGCCAACTGCCGGGCGGTACGACGGAACAGGCGCGAACGCATGACAGGCTCCAGACAGAGTCGACACAGCAACGCGTCGAACATTCGCAGTCGTGATCACCGCGGCACCAGAGCCGCTGCCATGCGCATAACAAACTCTTACGATCATGGGACTGACCTGGGCGGATATGTCAGGACCGATCCCGAGCGGGGAGTTTGCACCGCACTGGGGGGCTAATGGACCAGAGTGCGCACGAGGTGCGTCACCTCGGCCCGGAGATCCCCGGACGGCGCGACCGCCGTGACATTCGCCCCGGTCGCCTCTCCGTCCGTCACCACAAAACGGACCTTGGGCGAACCCGCCGCCACCTGCTCCACCGCGGCGCTCTGGACCGCTCCCGCGGCCAGCACCACCGCGCAGCGCTGCTGGAGCAGGGTGTTCACATAGGGCAGCGCGTTCGCCACCGTGGCGGGCCCGACCACCGCCAGCGAGGTCGCCTGGGTGTGCGCGGCCAGCGAGGCGTCCTGCATTCCCGCCCACACCTGCGCGGCCTGGGAGCCGGACCTGCCGTGCGCGTCGGTCAGCAGGCACACCGTCACATCCCGGTAGATCCGGGCCCGCGGCTGGGCGGCCGGCCTTCCGCTCCCGCCGAGCACCTCGAACAGCACCGCGGCCACCGCGAGCGCCACCACCACGCCGCCCAGCGGTATCCAGAACCGGCGTCGCATCCGCCCCACCCCTCGTCCGACCTGCGGCCCGGCACAATTCCCGACCGCGACGGGCCGGATCCTACGGGGCGGCACAAGGTAAGCGGCGAGTAAGAAAACACTCTCGGTCCGCGAACAGTCCCAGGGCTTTGCGGTCATGCCGTCCCAAAGCCGACGAACGATCCCGCCGCCGCACGGTCGGTCGGTTGACGCACGACCCGGGCGGCTACAAGATCGCCTTTCGCCGGGTCAACCCCGTTCCCATTCCTCGGGATCCCGGTTTCCTGCCACGAACGAACGACCACGAAGAGAAGTGCATCCCATGAAGTCATCCTTTGTCCGTATCAGCCGTATCGGACTGCTCGCCGCCACGCTCGGACTCGGCCTGATCGCATCGGCCGGCTCCGCGAGCGCGACCACCTCGTACACCGGGCTCGACCCGGTCGCCACCGGTTGCGCCACCGGCGCCGTCACCATGGAGTCGGCCACCGTGCACGGCCTCGACGGGGCCACCGTGGGCACGGTGGAACTGCGCTACAACACCAGCTGTCACGCCGGTTGGGCCCGGCTCACGCTGACCGGCCCGCTGCAGGTCTGCAACGGCCACGCGCCGGCCTGGGGCTGCGACACCGCCTCCGCGCTGATCCACCGCAACAGCGACGGGACCGAGGAGGGCTGCTCGGTGACGCCCGGTCAGACCTCGTGCTGGACCAACATGGTGGACGACCTGAACGTCACTTCGTACGCAAAGGGGAGCTTCTACTCCGTCGACAAGACGTACACCGCCACCACGCCCTCGTACTGAGTCCGCTTTCAGTACAGCACGGAGAGCATTCTCAGTTTCTCGGCGCTCTCCGTGCCGGGGGTCGCGGTGAAGACCAGCAGGGCCTGGGACTGGTCCGGGGCGAGCAGGGCCTGGCAGTGCAGGTACAGCTCCCCCAGTTCGGGGTGAACGATCGTCTTGCTCTCGTCGAAGGCCAGGCCTACCTCGTGCTGCCCCCAGAGGGCGGCGAACTCCGGGCTGACGGCCAGCAGTTGCCGCACCAGCGCGCTGCTGCGGGGGCTCTGCCCGCTGCGCACGTACGCGGTGCGCAGCTGGGAGGCGAAGGTACGGCTGTGCAGGTCGTGGTCGGCCTCGGGGTAGATCGAGCGGGAGCCGGTCTCGGCGAACCAGCGGTAGATCATGCTCCGGGCCGGCCCGGTGAACCGGGTCTGGTCGCCGAACAGCGCGGTGGCGGGACGGGTCTGGGCCAGGGCCTCGGCCAGGTCGGTGACGATCTGCGCCGGGGTGTCCTCCAGCCGGTCCAGCACCCGCATCATCGCCGGGCTGATGTGGTCGGCGCGGGAGACCCGGCCCGGGGTCGGGTGCCCGGCCAGCCGGAACAGGTGGTCCCGTTCGTCCAGGGACAGCCGCAGCCCCCGGGCCAGCGCCGCGGTCATCTGCTCCGAGGGCTGCGGGCCGCGCTCCTGCTCCAGCCGCACGTAGTAGTCGACCGACATGCCGGTCAGCGCCGCCACGTCCTCACGGCGCAGGCCCGGGGTGCGCCGGCGCGGGCCCTTGACCAGCCCGACGTCCTCGGGCTGCAGGGCCTCGCGGCGGCGGCGCAGGAATTCGGCCAGTTGGGATCGGTCCACCGGTCCATTGTTCCGCAGTGGGTCCTTCGGCCGGGTCACGGCACCTCCGGTCAGGGGTAGCGGACCTGGGTGAGCTCCTCGGACAGCTCCCACAGGCCGCGGGCCACGGCGGGGTCGCTGTCCCGCGCGGTGCGCTTCTCCACCCGCGGACGCCCGCCGCCGCGGCCGTCCGGGCCGAGGTAGGAGTCCCCCGGCAGGTCCGGGGCGGTGGCCGCGTAGAGCGTGGGCAGGGCGCCGAACTCGGGCCGCTTCTGGGCGATGAACGGGAACATCAGCCGGACCATCCTGCCCTGCAGGCCGCCCAGGTGCCGGTCCAGGTCGGTGGCGGCCACCCCCGGGTGGGCGCTCAGCGCCCGCACCGGGCTTCCCGCCGCCGAGAGCCGGCGCTGCAGTTCGACCGTGAACAGCAGATTGGCGAGCTTGGACTGCCCGTAGGCGCCCATCGGCCGGTAGCGGCGGCGCTCCCAGTTGAGGTCGTCCAGGTCGATCCGCCCGGTCCTGGACAGCCCCGAGGCGACGGTGACGACCCGGTCGGTGAGCCGCGGCAGCAGGAGCAGGGTGAGCGCGAAGTGGCCCAGGTGGTTGGTGCCGATCTGCAGCTCGAAACCGTCGGCGGTCCGCCCCTGCGGCACGGCCATGATCCCGGCGTTGTTGACCAGGACGTCCAGCGGTCCGGACCAGTCCTTCGCGAAGGCCCGCACCGAGGCCAGGTCGCCCAGGTCCAGGGGGCGGACCTCGGTCTCCCCCTCGATGCCGTCGGCGACCGCCTGCCCCTTGGCCGGGTCGCGCACGGCCAGCACCACCCGGGCCCCGGCACCGGCCAGTTCCCGGGCGGTGACCGCGCCGAGCCCGCTGGAGGCCCCGGTCACCACCACGGTGCGCCCGGAGAGATCGGGAAGCGGCAGGTCGGACATCAGGACTCCTCACAGCGAACCGGACAACGGGGACATCGCGCCCCGTTTCCCCCACTCTGCGCGCACCCCGGCCGAAGCGGGAGAGGAGCGTCCATCCATGGCACGGCAGTACATGGCTGCCAGCGCCTATGATGCGTCTGCGGGATCAGGTGATCTCCGCGACAGCGGGCGAGAGGGCAGGTGGGCTCGGTGACGGACTCTGCGGAGTGGATGAAGGCGCGGCTCCAGGAGCCCCCGGTCCCGCAGACCGACCTGCGGACCGACATCCCGCACTCGGCCCGGATCTACGACTACGTCCTCGGTGGAAAGGACAACTTCCCGGCCGACCGCGAGGCCGCCGAGCAGATGCTGCGCGGCTGGCCCAGCCTGCGCACCTCCATGCGGCAGAGCCGGGCGTTCATGCACCGGGTCACCCGCCACCTGGCCGCGGAGCAGGGCGTCCGCCAGTTCCTGGACGTCGGCACCGGCATCCCGACCGAGCCCAATCTGCACCAGGTCGCCCAGGGCATCGCCCCGGAGTCCCAGATCGTCTACGTGGACAACGACCCGATGGTGCTGGTCCACGCCCGCGCGCTGCTCAGCAGCTCGCCCGAGGGGCGTACCGCGTACCTCCAGGCGGACATGCGCGAGCCCCAGGCCATCATCAGCGCACCGCAGTTGCACGACACCTTCGACCTGGACCAGCCGGTGGCGCTGTCCGTCATCGCGGTGCTGCAGTTCGTCCCGGACGAGCTGGACCCGGTCGGCATCATCCAGCGCCTGCTGGAGCCGCTGCCCTCCGGGAGCTTCCTGGCGCTGTCCATGGTCACCGTCGACTCCAACCCGGCGATCGGCGACGTGGTGCGCGAGTACAACGCCCGCGGGATCAATGTCACGGCACGCACCCACAAGCAGGTGGAGGCCTTCTTCGAGGGCCTGGAGCTGGTCGACCCCGGGGTGGTCCTGGTCCACCGCTGGCGTCCGGACGGCTCCGCGGACGACCTGGACGACGCCGACGTGGCGATGTACGGCGGCGTCGCCCGCAAGCCCTGACCCTGACCCCTGACCTGCGGAAACCGGGGCTGTGCGCTACCCCGTCGTGCCGAAGGTCACCCGGTAGTAGCACTGCCCCTTGCAGGCCATGGTCGCCCCGTCGTCGAAGGCGTAGGAGTAGGCGTAGGGCTCGGCCTTCTTGAAGACCTGGGTGTAGTCCACCGGCCACTTCGACGGCACGCAGTTGTCCCGCCCGGCCCAGGCCCCGCGGCAGCAGTAGGTGTCCCCGCCGAACGCCGCGCAGGGCGGCTTGCAGCCGATGACCTGGCCGCCGTTCATGGCCCTCATCGCGCTGGGGCAGTTCACCGGTGAGGTGCAGGTGCCCTTGTAGCAGCCGGAGGCGCTCAGCGGGTCGGTGGTGACGGTGTGCGAGACATTGATGTACATCGGCAGGTTGGACCCGTCGACCATGCTGACGTCGTAGAAGTCCATGTTGTCGAAGGCGTTGAAGGAGAACTCGCCCAGCGTCGTGGGGGTCACCGGGCCCGAGCACACGGTGGTGCAGTCCCCGGTCAGGCAGACGCCCCGGCCGGTCGAGGCGCAGCCGGTGCGGCCCCAGATCCGTCCGCCCCAGTTGTTGGCCACGGCGAGCGAGGCGCTCTGGCCGGGCAGCAGCTTCTTGCCGTCGGGGTAGGCCGCCGTGGTGTTGGTGACGATGGCCCAGATGGTCTGCTGGGTGTGGTTGACCACGGTGATGCTGCGCTGGGTGCCGGTCACCGCCGCCTGGGTCGAGCCGCCCGATCCGGAGGCCGCCGCCTTGGTCGTGTGCGGCGCCGCCGGGTGGGTCGAGGCGCTCGCGCCGGGGGTGGGGGTCGAGGCGCTGGGCCGCGGAGTGGCCGAGGCGGTGGCGGTCGGCGAGGCCGTGCCCGCCGCAGCCGCGGACGCCGCGGCGGCGTAACTCGCGGCGGCGGCCGGACCGCTCGCCGCCTGCGGGCTGACCGGGTCGGCGGGCGAGGTCGCCCAGTAGATGATCACGACGGCGACCGCGGCTGCGAGCAGCCCGGCCAGCCACCCCCGTCCGGACCTCGCCCGATGCCGCTGCCGTTGCCCTGTCTGCTGCCGCCGCTGCCTTCGTGCCGTCACGTACGTGCCTTCCTGGTACCGCCCCGTGCCCGCCCCTGCCGACGGGCCCTGTATCGGAGACCGCGCCGGTACCGGTGCGACAACACAAATCGCGGGAAGAAGTCGGCCGGAGAAGTCAGGACGGCGGAGTCAGGACGGCGGAGTCAGGACGGCGGATTGCCGGTGCTGCCCGCGGTGAACGGGGTGACGCTGAACAGATTGTCACAGTTGGTGACCTGGCCGGGGAAGACCAGCGGGTCCCTGTTCCCGGGCGGGTAGATCCGCAACTCGGCGGAGCTGGGCAGGCATTCGGTGCTGCTGCTGGTCTGCCGGTTGGCGGTGTGGACGGTGTCGCTCGCCGACTCCCCCGGGCGCAGCACCACCGGGGCGTGCGCGATGCTCTGCTCGGTCGCGGGCGCGCCGATCTGCGTACCGTCCGCGCTCAGCAGCGACAGGCCGGGGAAGCCGGTGACATGGCAGGTGGTCCCGCTGTGGTTGGTCAGCACCAGGTAGCGGTAGACATTGCCCGCTCCCGCGTCACCCCCGCCCAGCTTGGCCGTGAGCTGCGAGGTCGCGCACATCGGGGTGGCCGCCACCGCGCCGGACGTGCTGGTCGCACTCGGGCCGCCGGGCGCGGCCGAGCCCGCGGCGCCGCCGGTACCGGTCGGCCTGCTGCCGCCGGCCCCGCCGCTCACGGACGAGCTGGGCACCGGAGTGCTCGGCGACGGCGGGGCGGTACGCCCCGGTTCGCTCGGGGACGGAGTGAGCCCGCTGCTGGCGACCGGCGGGGTGACCACCACGGTGGGACCGGGCGCGGTGAAGGCACCGCCCAGCAGCAGGGATCCGGCCACCAGCACCGCCACCAGGCCGCCGCCGGCCGCGGCCTTGGCCCGCCGACGCCTGGCCGCCGTGCGGCGGATCCGCTCGAACGAGCCCTCGGGCACCGGCAGGAACTGGATCACCGGCCGGAGCAGCGCGTCCAGCGGGTCCGGAGGGCCGCCGCCCGGCTCCTCGTCGTCAGTTGGTCCGGTCATGGTGCCCTCCGAGCTTGGCGCGGAGCAGTTCCCTGGCGGTGTGCAGGTCCGACTTGACGGTGCCTTCGTTCCTGGCCAGCAGCGCGGCGACCTCACGGACCGGCAGGTCGGCGTAGTAGTGCAGCAGGACCGGGGTGCGCAGCCGCTCCGGCAGCGACTGCACCAGCAGCCGCACCGAGGGGTCGGCCGTTCCCTCCAGCTGCTGTTTCACGAGTTCCTCCGTGGTGGCGCGCCGGTAGGCCCGGCGTTCACGCTCCAGTTTCTGCCAGTGGTCGCGCACCAGGTTGGCCGCGGTGACGAAGAGGAAGCCACGGGGTTCCTCGACCTTGCTCCAGCGCGCCCAGAGCCGGGCGAACGCCTCCGCGGCGATCTCATGCGCGGTTCCGTCGTCGTCCACCAGGCCGCGGCACCAGCCCGCGAGACGCGGGTAGAGGGTCGCGAACAGCTCGGAGGCCGCGCTTTCGTGAGACCGGATGACCGTTCTCCTCACCTGTGTTGCTCGTAGGAACTCGGCGGCCACCGGACACCTCAGCCGGCCGGGAGCAGTGAGGCGTAGACGACCACGTTGTCCGTGTACCCGCTTCCGTCGGCGGCCCGGACCCCGCCGCAGGTAATGAGACGCAGCGCGGGGTGGTCGACGTTCCCGTACACGGACGAGGTCGGGAACTGCGACTTCGCGACCGTCTGCACCGAGTCCACCGCGAACGTCGCGGACACCCCGTCCTCGAGCACCACGACGATGCGGTCGCCGGCCCGCATCCGGTCCAGGTGCAGGAAGACGCCGTCGCCGAACTGCCCGACGGTGACATGGCCGAGGATCACCGCGGGGCCGACCTGACCCGGCGTCGGCGAGCCGCGGTACCAGCCGGCCGGGGCATGGGCCTCGATCGGCGGCACGGCGACGGTGCCGTCCGCGGCCAGTCCCAGCTGCATGACCGGAGTGTCCACGCCGATGCCGGGGATCTTCAGCCGCACCGGCACGGACCGCGCGAGCGCGGACGCCGCGGGCGGCACGGTCGCCCGCGGGGTCGGCGCCGCAGGCGCCGCGGCCGTCGCGGACCCGGGCCCCGACGCCGAGGCCGACGGGGGCGCGGATACGGACGGGGTCGCCGGTGCCGCGCAGCCGGCCAGGGCGATCAGCAGCGCGACCGCCGGCACCACGGCGCGACGGCGACGGCCCCTCCGCCCCGGCGCGATCGGTACGGTCCGTGCGGTCAACGGTCGGCCCGGACCTGGGCCTCGGCCCGGCTCCGGCTCCTGGGCCGCAGCACGACCAGGCCCAGCGCTCCCACCAGCAGCGCCCCGCCCACCGCGGCCCCGGCCACCGTGCTCCCGGAGCCCGAGCCCGGCTGCGCGGTGAGCGCCAGCCCGGTGTCGGGGGCGCCCTTGGGCACGGCGGTGACCTGGGCGCCGCCGCTCGCGGCCACCTGCGAGGACGGGTTGCCGCCGGTGCCGGCCGCGAACGGGGTGACGCTGAACAGCTTGTCGCAGTTGGTGACCTTCCCGGGGAAGACCAGCGAGGCCTTGTTCCCGGGCGGGTAGATCCGCAGCTCCGCGGAGCTGGGCAGGCATTCGGTGCTGCTGTTGGTCTGCCGGTTGGCGGTGTGGATGGTGTCGCTCGCGGACGCGCCGGGACGCAGCACCACCGGGGAGTAAGCGATGCGCTGGTAGGTCGCGGGGGCGCCGATCTGCTTCCCCTTGGCGTCCAGCATGGACAGGCCCGGGAAGCCGGTGACATGGCAGGTGGTCCTGCTGTGGTTGGTCAGCACCAGGTAGCGGTAGAGGTTGCCCGCCCCCGCGTCACCCCCGCCGAGCTTGGCCGTGAGCTGCGAGGTCGCGCACATCGGGGTGGAGCTGCTGCTCAGGGCGGGCGTCGCGGCGACCGCCGCGACGGGGGCGAACCCGACGGCCGCCGCCGCGCAGACCAGGGCGCCGACGGTACGTGTGCTTATACGCATGGCTGGCTTCTCTCTACCGAGGCCGCCGGAACCCGTTACTGGAGCACCGCGCCGGCCGTTCTGCACATCGTGCGGAGAGACGACGCAGCCCCTCCCCAGGTTGTAAAGGAAGGGCAAAATGCCGCGAAAGCACCGCTGTGACTCTTCCGTCGGCCGTCCCGTCTACTCTTCCGGGCTCGCCGGCGGCCATCAGATATGCGTAGTTACGACTGATTTCAGCCATGAGCCCGCCGGCCTCCGGAAGAGTTGAAGCCCTTCCCACGACGTATCCACCACCCTCGTCCGAACTGGGAGACCCTCATGAAGGCACAGTGGCGCACCCTGATCGACCACGTCGAAGCCGTACCCGAGCGCATCTACGAGAACTGGAACCCCCACGGCGGCTGGGACAACGACACCCAGTGGGGCCGCGAGTTCGGCGAGAACCTGGTCCCCTGGTGCGTGGAGTGGGCCTGGGACGAGTACCACGACGCCGGGTTCGGCAGCATCGTGCCGAAGGTCGACAACGTCGTGGTGTTCTCCAACTGGGCCCGCTCCCGCGGCCAGTGGTCCGAGTACCCGTCGATCGGCGCCTGGACCAACTTCGGCAACGGGCACTGCGAACTCGTCGTGGGCTTCGACGCCCACACCGTGTACACCAAGGGCGGGAACTCGGCGAAGTCCGGCGCCGTCGACAACGGCCAGGGCAACGGGGTCTGGTCCCACTCGCACCCCCGCCGCGACGCCTACGTCATCGGCTACTTCGCGCCCAGGTTCGCCGACGGCGTCTGCCCGCCCACCGCGGACCCCGCCGACCCGCGCGGCGGGCATCCGGTCGGCTCCTGGCGCTGGTCCCCCACCGCCTCGCCGACCCCGCCGGGCGGGACGTCGGGCACGGGCTCGGGCTCCGGCACGGTCTCGGTGTCGCTGGCGAACGTCATCGCCGCAGCCAAGGCCGACCGCCCCGCCGCCCAGGGCTCCGCCCTGCACCCGGCGGATGTGCTGCCGGTGGAGAAGGCCCTCGCCGCCGAGGGGCTGCTCGCGGCCGGCCGGGTGGACGGAAGCTACGGGAGCGACACCTACGCCGCGTACTCGGCCTGGCAGAAGGCCTACAGCAAACTGCACGGCCTGGGCTGGACCGGCGAGGACGTGAACGGCATCCCCGGCCGGGTGTCGCTGCAGGCGCTCGGCAGCAAGCACCAGTTCACCGTCAAGGACTGACTCGGACGAGCCGCATGGTGCTCCTGGTACACGTGTGACTGGCGGGACTGCCCCCGTCGCCCGAATGCGCCATGCCGGTGGCGCTGCCGCGCGGGACTCGCAGGCTGGTGGGTGGAGGCCGACATGGAGCGGCCTCCACCGCAAGGACTCGTCCACTCGAGTCGCCAGTACCAGGAGGCACCCGATGGCTCGCGCCATATCCGCAGACGACGTACACCTACTCAACGAAGACCAGGACCTGCCGGAGCCCGCCCAGGCTCCGCCGGCCGGCGGCGCGGGCTCACTGCTGCGGGCGGTGGCCCTGCAGCGCCCGGTGTACGAACTGGCGCAGCTCATGATGATCCTGGACCAGGGCGACCAGCCCGCCCACGCGCAGGCGATCCTCACCACCGCGGCGACGCTGCGGCCGGTCGCGGACCTCGCCGCCCTGGTCCCACTGCTCGGTGACTCCCAGGCGGCCAACGCGCTGCACGCCGCCGCCGCCCAGCGCTCGGTCGAGGAGCTCGCCGAGCTGGTCCAGCAGCTGCACAACCCGAAGGATCCCGCGCTCACCACCCAGCAGGCCCGCTGGCGGCTGCGCCACTGAGAAGGGCACCACCCGAGCGCCCCCGGCCGCAGCCCCGCGGCCGGGGGCGTCCGGCGCGTGACGCGGAGCAGGCCCCTCCGCACCCCCTAGGCTGGCACCGGTGTCGGCAGGCGTCGACGCCGGTCGCACCAGGAGGGTGAACGGATGAGCGCGCGTTTCGAGGAGATCGACTGGCGCCCGACACCACTGGGCGACATCAGCCTCCGGCGGCGCCGCGACCCGGCCTCGGGCGAGGACGTGTACGAGGTGAAACTCGGTGACGACTTCCTGATGTCCAGTCTCTTCACCGAGGGCGAGATCGCACTCACCCGGCTCGGCCTGGCGAAGCTGCCGGACACCGAACTGGACGTCGCCGTGGGCGGGCTCGGGCTGGGCTACACCGCCAGGGCGGCGCTGGACGACGCCCGGGTGCGCTCACTGATCGTGGTCGACGCCATCGGCGAAGTGATCGACTGGCATCGGCGCGGGCTGGTCCCGCTGGGCGCTGGACTGGCCGCCGACCCGCGCTGCCGCCTGGTTCAGGGCGACTTCTTCGCGCTGGCCGGCGGCCCGCTCGGTTTGGACCCCGAGACGCCGCACCGCCGCTTCCACGCCATCCTGCTGGACGTGGACCACTCGCCGCGCCATGTGCTGAACCCGAGCCACGCGGCGCTCTACCTGCCCGCGGGCCTGCGCGCGCTGGCCCAACTGCTGCACCCCGACGGCGTCTTCGCGCTGTGGTCGAACGACCCGCCGGACCCGGAGTTCGGCGAGGTGCTGGCCGGGGTCTTCGCGGAATCGGCGGCCCATGTCGTCGACTTCGACAACCCGCTGCAGGGGGGAACGGCGGCCAACACCGTCTATGTGGCACGCAGGGCGGCTGCTGCGCAGCGGGATTGACGCCGCCTCAGGAGCCGCCCGGGAACGCGTCGCTGGGGAAGCCGTTGCTGCCGCCGGCCGAGACCACGGTCAGCTGGACCTTCTGGCCCAGGGAGACCCCCTTGGTGATCTGCACCTGGGTGTCGCCCTGCACGCCCACGGTCACCGGCTGCCGGGTGGTGGCACCGTTGGCGCCGACCACGGTCACCGAACTGCCGGTCCCGGTACCGGTGACCGCGCTGGTCGGCACCCACAGGGCGTCGGTGGCCTCGGCGGTGGTCACCTGGACGCTGGCACTCAGGCCGGTCTGCAGCGTGCTGGTGTCACTGGTGATCGCCAGCAGCACCGCGTACTGCACCGCGGTCGAGGACGAGGACCCGCCACCGCCACCGCCGCCGCCGGAGGAGGACGAACTGCTGCTCACCGGAAGCGAACTGATCGACAGCACCTTGGCGGTGAGCGGCGCCGTGCCGGCCTCCGCGGTCAGGGTGACCGCCGCGCTCTGACCCGACCTCAGCTTGAGGGCGTCGGCCTCGGAGAAGTCGGCGGACAGCTCCATCCCGGTGGGGTTGGTGATCACCACGAAGCCGCTCGGCGTGGACGAGGAACTGGTGGCGGAGGCCGAGGAGCCGCTGACCGAGTCGCCGACCTTTCCGGCCACCGAGGCCACCGTCCCGCTCTCGGGCGCGGTCAGCACCGTCCCGTCGACCGCGCGCTGGGCGTCGGCCACGCCGTTCTCCGCCGTGGTGACCTGCTGCTCCGCCTGGGCCAGATCGGCCGGGTTCACGCTCGGCGTCGCACTGGCCGTGGTGGTCGTCGTCTCCGCCACGTAGGAGGCGGGCCGGGCGGCGGCGCTGGTGGTGGCCGAGGCCGAGGGGGTGGCTGTGCTGGTGGGCGTGGGCGTGCCGGTGGTCGGGGTGCTGCTGGGGCTGCCGCCGGTGCTCGGCTGGGTGGACCGGCCGCCCGAGGCGCCGGTCGTCGGCGCTGTACCCCCGGTGCCGCCGCCCCCCGCACTGCCGGAACCCGAGCCGCCGCTGGAGCCGGTGCCGGTGCCCGAGCTGCCGCCCGAACCGGAGCTGCTGGTCGGGCCGTTGCCCGCCTCGACACTGGCCAGGTTCTCCTGGGCGGTCGCCAGCGTGGCCTGGGCGGTGGTGAGCGCCGCGTCGGCGTCGGTCGGATCGACCTTCGCCAGCACCTCCCCGGCCGTGACCTTGGCGCCGACCGCGACATCGACCTCGCTCAGCGTGCCGCCGGTGACGAAGTCGAGCCCGGCGTTGGACGGGGAGACCAGTGACCCGGAGCCGGAGACCGTCGCCCGCACCGTCCCCTGGGCCACGGTCGCGGTCTTCGCCGCCGTGGCCCCGGTGCTGCCGGAGTCGTTCACCGCCGCATAGGTGACACCCGCTCCGCCCACCAGTACCAGGCCGGCTACGGAATAGATCAGGACGGCCCTGCGCCGTCGTGGAAGCGCCTTCATAGCTGCCACAGCCTGGACCAGGTTCCTATCCGTGCCTGGCACGAACCTGGGAGTTCGCTGGGACCGGTGTGCGCCGGAAGCGCCCGTTCACCGCTGCGAAGTCCGCTCATAGCCGCGCTATCGGGCGGAAAGCCACATCTTTCGCGAATCAAATCCCAGGAACTCCGCAGTTTTCGCCCAGGGTGCCCCTACGCCGGTGCGGTTGGGTCGCCGCACCATCAGACATCCGCAATCCCACGGAGGAACCACCGGTCATGATCACAGGTATCAGCCGAGCGAGTGCCCCCAAGGTCCTCGCCACCGCCGGCCTCCTCGCCTCCGGGGCTCTGCTGCTCGCCGGTTGCTCCTCCGGCTCCAGTGCCTCCGCCGCGGGCGGCTCCGCGTCCGCCGGTGCGAGCGGCGCGGCAGGGTTCGCCGCGTACACCGACTGCCTGAAGTCCCACGGGGTCTCCGTGCCCAGCGGACGCCCGAGCGGGAGCCGTCCCAGCGGCGGTCGTCCCAGCGGGGACACCACCGGCCGCCCCAGCGGAGCGCCCGGTGGCGGAGGGTTCGGCGGCTTCGGCGGCGCGTCCGCGGACCCGTCCCAGGCCGCGGCCATGCAGGCCTGCGCCTCGCTCCGGCCCGCGGGCCAGGGCGGCGGACCCGGCGGGCCCGGCGGCGGCGCGTCCGGCAGCACCCAGCTGACGGCGTTCATCAGCTGCATGAAGGACAACGGGGTGACGGTGACCACCCAGCAGGTGCGCTCGGTCACCTCCAGCACCGACACCAAGACCGTCGCCGCGCTGAAGGTCTGCAAGCCGCTGCTGCCCACCGGCGCCCCGGCCCCCGGGGCGACCTCGACGCCCAGCTGACCCGGAGTCGGACCGGCGGCGCCGGGCTCAGGCCGACAGTGCCTCGCCGCCGAAGCCGTCCTCCGCCGGGTCTTCGGCGCAGGCGGCGACCAGGTCGTCCAGGGACAGCGACAGCGCGCCGGCCAGGGCCGCCACGGTGAAGAAGGCCGGGGTCGGCGCCCGGCCGGTCTCGATCTTGCGGAGCGTCTCCGCGGAGAGGCCGGCCGCTGCCGCCACCTCGACCATGCTGCGGTCCCCGCGGGCCTCGCGCAGCAGCGCCCCGAAGCGCTCACCGCGCTGCCGCTCGTGCGGAGTCAAAGGAGTTCTCACCATACCCGTGATACTAATACCGGTATAAGTATTGGAGAACACCGCACCCGCAGGAGCCGACGACCCATGGTGGAGATCAAGACCGACACAGCACTGGACGCGATGCGCGAAGCCGGGCGGGTGGTGGCCCGGGCGCTGGCAGCCGCCCGCGCGGCGGCGGCCGTGGGGGTCACCCTGCGCGAGCTCGACCGGGCCGCCCACGCGGTCCTGGACGCGGCCGGGGCCCGCTCGCCGTTCCTCGGCTACCAGCCCGGCTTCGCCCCGTCCCCCTTCCCGGCGGTGATCTGCGCCTCCGTCAATGACGCGGTGGTGCACGGCATCCCGGACGACTACCGGCTCCGCGACGGCGACCTGGTCAGCGTCGACTGCGGGGCCGAGCTCGGCGGCTGGACCGGCGACGCCGCGATCAGCTTCACCGTGGGCACCCCGCGTCCCGAGGACCTGGCCCTCATCGCCGCCACCCAGCGGGCCCTGGACGCCGGGATCGCCGCCGCCGTGGTCGGACAGCGGCTCGGGGACATCTCGCACGCCATCGGCAGCGTCGCCCGCGAGGCGGGCTGCGGCATGCCCGAGGACTTCGGCGGCCACGGCATCGGCCGCCGGATGCACGAGGACCCGCACGTCCCCAACAGCGGACGCCCGGGCCGCGGCTTCCCGCTGCGGCACGGCCTCACCCTGGCGCTGGAACCGATGCTGATGGCCGGCGGTCGCAACGGCTACCGCACCGACCCGGACGGCTGGACCCTGCGCACGGTCGACGGCAGCCGGGCCGCGCACATCGAGCACACCGTCGCCATCACCCAGGACGGTCCCAGGATCCTCACCGCGCTCTGACCGCACGGCCCCACCTGGTGAATCTGCAGCCGATCTGACGCTCGTATGACGGTCGCCGAAGAATTCCGTACTTGATCTTACAAGAACTGACCGAACCCTGGAATGACTCGTCTTGTAGGCGTTGCGCGGACTCCACAGTATTGGACACATCCGCCGCGACGGATATCCCCATGCGGAATTCATCGGCAAAGAAATACGCACCGCGAGAGCGGGCAGTTCCGGAGATGAGACACCATGCACAGCACATTGATCGTCGCCCGGATGGACCTCGGTTCCTCGGCGGACGTCAGCAAGCTCTTCACGGAGTTCGACGCCACCGAGATGCCCCATCTGATGGGCACGCGTCGGCGCCAGCTGTTCTCCTACCGGGGCCTCTACTTCCACCTGCAGGACTTCGACGCCGACAACGGCGGCGAGCTGATCGAACGGGCCAAGACCGACCCGCGGTTCATCGGGATCAGCAACGACCTGAAGCCGTTCATCGAGGCCTACGACCCCGCGACCTGGCGTTCCCCCGCCGACGCCATGGCCACCCGCTTCTACGACTGGCAGGCCGCCGAATGACGGGGCGCCGGGTGTGCATCACCGGGATGGAGGTGCTGGCGCCGGGCGGGATCGGGGCGAAGAACTTCTGGAACCTGATCAGCGAGGGCCGCACCGCGACCCGGCGGATCACCTTCTTCGACCCCTCCCCGTTCCGGTCCCGGGTGGCCGCCGAGATCGACTTCGACCCCGAGGAGTTCGGGCTGACCCCGCAGGAGGTCCGGCGGATGGACCGGGCCGCCCAGTTCGCCGTGGTCGCGGCGCGCAACGCGGTCGCCGACAGCGGAATCGACCTGGCCGGCTACGACCCGCACCGGATCGGCGTCACCATCGGCACCGCGGTCGGCGCGACCATGGGACTCGACGAGGAGTACCGGATCGTCAGCGACGCGGGCCGGCTGCACCAGGTGGACCACCACTACGCGGTCCCGCACCTGTACAACTACATGGTCCCCAGCTCGTTCGCGGCCGAGGTGGCGCTGACCGTCGGCGCCGAGGGACCGAGCACCGTGGTCTCCACCGGCTGCACCTCCGGCATCGACTCGGTCGGCTACGCGGTGGACCTGATCCGCGAGGGCAGCGCCGACATCATGATCGCGGGCTCCTCCGACGCCCCGATCTCGCCGATCACCGTGGCCTGCTTCGACGCGATCAAGGCGACCACGCCCCGCGAGGACGACCCCGAGTGCGCCTCGCGCCCGTTCGACGGGACCCGCAACGGCTTTGTGCTCGGCGAGGGCTCCGCGGTGTTCGTACTGGAGGAGTTGGAGAGCGCCAAGCGCCGCGGCGCCCCGATCTACGCCGAGATCGCCGGCTACGCCACCCGCAGCAACGCCTACCACATGACCGGACTGCGCCCGGACGGCGCGGAGATGGCCGAGGCGATCCGGCTCGCCCTGGACGAGGCCCGGCTGAACGGCGACAGCATCGACTACATCAACGCCCACGGCTCCGGCACCAAGCAGAACGACCGGCATGAAACCGCGGCCTTCAAGCGGCAGTTGGGCGAGCACGCTTACCACGTGCCGGTGAGCTCCATCAAGTCGATGGTCGGGCACTCGCTCGGCGCGATCGGCTCGATCGAGATCGCGGCCTCGGTGCTGGCAATCCAGAACAACGTGGTGCCGCCCACCGCCAATCTGCACACTCCGGACCCGGAGTGCGACCTCGACTACGTGCCGCTCACCGCCCGTTCCCACACCACCGACACCGTGCTGACCGTCGGCAGCGGCTTCGGCGGTTTCCAGAGCGCCATGGTGCTGACCCGACCGGACAGGAGCGACGTATGAGCAGCACCGCAGTGGTGTCCGGCCTCGGCATCGCAGCGCCCAACGGGCTGGGGGTGCAGGCCTTCCGGGCCGCCACCCGGGCCGGCCGGAGCGGCATCGGCCGGGTCACCCGCTTCGACCCGTCCCAGTACCCGGCGAAGCTGGCCGGCGAGATCACCGGCTTCGCCGCCGAGGACCACCTGCCGAAGAAGCTGCTGCCGCAGACCGACCGGATGACCCGGCTGGCCCTGGTGGCCACCGACTGGGCGCTGGCCGACGCGGACATCCGGCCGGAGAGCCTGCCCGAGTTCGACATGGGGGTGATCACCGCCAGCTCGGCCGGCGGATTCGAGTTCGGCCAGGGCGAGTTGCAGAACCTCTGGAGCAAGGGCGGCCAGTACGTCAGCGCGTACCAGTCCTTCGCCTGGTTCTACGCCGTCAACAGCGGCCAGATCTCGATCCGCAACGGGATGAAGGGCCCCAGCGGGGTCCTGGTCAGCGACCAGGCCGGCGGCCTGGACGCGGTGGCGCAGGCGCGCCGGCAGATCCGCAAGGGCACCGGCCTGATCGTCTCCGGCGCCGTGGACGCCTCCATCTGCCCCTGGGGCTGGGTGGCGCAGTGCACCAGCGACCGGCTCAGCACCAGCGACCGGCCGAGCGCGGCCTACCTCCCCTTCGACAGCGCCGCGAGCGGCCATGTCTCGGGCGAGGGCGGCGCGATCCTGATCGTGGAGTCGCTGGAGAACGCCCGGGCCAGGGACGCGCGGATCTACGGGGAGATCGCCGGCTACGGCGCGACCTTCGACCCCAAGCCGGGCAGCGGCCGGGCGCCCGGGCTGCGCAAGGCGATCGAGGTCGCCCTCGCCGACGCCCGGGTGCGCCCGGAGGAGGTGGACGTGGTGTTCGCGGACGCGGCGGCCGTCTCCACCCTGGACCGCGCCGAGGCCGAGGCGATCACCGCGGTCTTCGGACCGCGCGGGGTCCCGGTCACCGCCCCGAAGACGATGACCGGCCGACTCTACTCCGGCGCCGCGGCGCTGGACCTGGCCACCGCCTTCCTCGCCATCGAGGACGGGCTGATCCCGCCGACCATCAACATCGAGCCCGCGCCCGGCTACGAACTCGACCTGGTGGTCGGCCAGCCGCGCACCGCCAGCGTGGACACCGTGCTGGTGCTGGCCCGGGGCCACGGCGGCTTCAACTCGGCCATGGTCGTCAGGAACGTCCTCTGCGGACGCCAGTAGCCCAGCTCAGCACGGCAGTTCCCCCTTCGTCGCACACCGAACCGAGAGGCACACCGCCATGTCCAGCACCCCGTTCACACTCGACGACCTCGCCCCCATCCTGGTCGCCTCGGCCGGCGACGACAGTGTCGACTTCGCCGCCGGGATCGACACGGACTTCGAGTCGCTCGGCTACGACTCGCTGACCCTGCTGGAGATCAGCAGCCGGATCGAGCGTCAGTACGGCATCTCGCTCGACGACTCCCCGCTGACCGCCACGGACACCCCGCGGGAACTGATCGAGTCCGTCAACGGCCTGCTCACCGCCACTGTCTGACCCACCGTCAGCACCACCCTTGGCACCACCTACACAGGAGATGACGACCATGCCACAGCAGAGTCAGCGGGTCGCTCTGGTCACCGGAGCCACCAGCGGGATCGGGCTCGCCGTCGCCCGGCTCCTGGCCGCGCAGAACCACCGGGTCTACATCGGGGCGCGCACCGCGGAGAACGTGGTCTCGACCGTGAAGCACCTCCAGGAGGAGGGGCTGGACGTGGACGGCAGCGCCGTGGACGTCCGCTCCAACACCGCGGTGCACGAGTTCGTCCAGGCCGCGGTCGACCGGTTCGGGCCGATCGACGTCCTGGTCAACAACGCCGGCCGCAGCGGCGGCGGCGTCACCGCGGACATCACCGACGAGCTGTGGGAGGACGTCATCGACGTCAACCTCAACAGCGTCTTCCGGATGACCCGCGAGGTGCTCAACACCGGTGGCATGCGCACCAGGAGCCGCGGCCGGATCATCAACGTGGCGTCCACCGCGGGCAAGCAGGGCGTCGTCCTGGGCGCACCGTACTCGGCGTCCAAGCACGGAGTGGTCGGCTTCACCAAGGCCCTCGGCAACGAGCTGGCGCCGACCGGGGTCACCGTCAACGCGGTGTGCCCGGGATATGTCGAGACCCCGATGGCGCAGCGGGTCCGGCAGGGCTACGCCGCCGCCTACGACACCACCGAGGAGGCGATCCTGGAGAAGTTCCAGGCGAAGATCCCGCTCGGCCGCTACTCCACCCCGGAGGAGGTGGCCGGCCTGGTCGGCTACCTGGCCTCCGACACCGCCGCCTCCATCACCGCGCAGGCCCTGAACGTCTGCGGCGGCCTGGGCAACTTCTGATCCCCACCCGTCCCGTTCCTAGGAGTCCCGCGTGTCGAACACCGGACAGCGTTCCGTCGAACACGAAATCGTCATCTCCGCCCCGGCGGCAGCCGTGTACCGGCTGATCGCCGAGGTGGAGAACTGGCCGCAGATCTTCCCGCCCACCATCCACGTCGACCAGGTCGAGACCGGGGTCGGGGAGGAGCGCATCCGGATCTGGGCCACCGCCAACGGCGAGGCCAAGAACTGGACCTCGCGCCGCGTCCTCTCCCCGGACGAGCTGCGGATCGAGTTCCGCCAGGAGGTGTCCGCTCCCCCGGTCGCGTCGATGGGCGGCACCTGGCTGATCGAGCCGCTCTCCGCCGGCGAGTCGCGGGTGCGGCTGCTGCACGACTACCGGGCGATCGACGACGACCCCGAGGGCCTGGCCTGGATCGAGGAGGCGGTCGACCGCAACTCCCGGTCCGAACTCGCCGCACTGAAGACCAATATCGAGTTTGTGCACGGCGCCGAGGAGCTGACCTTCTCGTTCGAGGACAGCGTCCAGGTCGACGGCTCCGCCAAGGACGTCTACGACTTCATCAACGAGGCCGACCTGTGGTCCGAGCGGCTGCCGCACGTGGCGACCGTCCGGCTCACCGAGGACGTCCCCGGCCTGCAGACCCTGGAGATGGACACCCGCGCCAAGGACGGGTCCACCCACACCACCAAGTCGTACCGGGTGACCTTCCCGCACCAGCGGATCGTCTACAAGCAGGTGACCCTGCCTGCCCTGATGACCCTGCACACCGGGTACTGGACCTTCACCGAGGGCCCGGACGGCACCACCGCGTCCTCCCAGCACACCGTGGTGCTGAACACCGCCAACATCGCCCGGATCCTGGGTCCCGACGCCACCGTCGACGACGCCAGGTCGTACGTCCGCAGCGCGCTGAGCACCAACAGCCGGGCCACTCTGACCCACGCCAAGGACTACGCCGAGAGCTCCCGCTGACCATGGCCGCCGATACCCAGGTGATCGTCGTCGGCGCCGGGCCGGTCGGGCTGATGCTCGCGGGCGAGCTGCGGCTCGGCGGCGCGCAGGTGGTGGTGCTGGAGCGGCGCTCCACGCCCACCACGGAGTCACGTGCCTCCACCCTGCACGCCCGCACCATGGAGATCTTCGACAGCCGCGGCCTGCTGCTCGGTCTCGGTGAACCGCCGAACGAGCCCCGGGGCCACTTCGGCGGGATCCCGATGGACCTGACCCTGCCAAGCACCCGTCCGGGGCAGTGGAAGGTGCCGCAGTTCCGGACCGAGCAGCTGCTGCAGGAGTGGGCCGTGGCCCTCGGGGCCGACGTCCGCCGCTCCTGGGAGGTGCTGGAGCTGACCGACCACGGCGACAGCGTCGAGGTCACCGCCGCGCACCCCGGGGGCACCTCCCGGGTGCGCGGCGCCTACCTGGTCGCCTGCGACGGGGAGGACAGCACGGTACGGGCGCTGACCGGGGCGGAGTTCCCCGGTCAGCCCACCGGCCGTGAGCTGCTGCGGGCGGACGTGGTCGGCATCGACATCCCGGGCCGCCGGTTCGAGCGCCTGGAGCACGGGCTCGCTGTGGCCGCCCGGAACCCCGAGGGGGTCACCCGGGTGATGGTGCACGAGTTCGGGGGCACCGCTCAACCCCGCACCACGGAACCGGAGTTCGGCGAGGTGGTGGACGTCTGGAAGCGGGTCGTCGGGGAGGACCTCAGCTCCGGGAAGCCGATCTGGGTCAACTCCTTCGGCGATGCCAACCACCAGCTGTCCGCGTACCGGACCGGCCGGGTGCTCTTCGCCGGCGACGCGGCGCACCAGCAGATGCCCATCGGCGGCCAGGCGCTCAACCTCGGCCTCCAGGACGCGGTCAACCTCGGCTGGAAGCTGGCGATCCAGGTGCGCCACGGGTCCGCCGACGACCTGCTGGACAGCTACCACGACGAACGGCACGCGGTCGGCGAACGGGTGCTGGCGAACATCAGGGCGCAGGCCCTGCTGCTGCTCGGCGGTCCCGAGGTGGAACCGCTGCGCACACTGATGGCCGAACTGATGACCGCCGAGCCGACCCGGGCCACCCTGGCCGGAATGATCAGCGGCCTCGACGTCCGCTACCCGGTCGGCGAGGGCGCGCACCCGCTGCTCGGCGCCCGGCTGCCGGACCTGGCGGTGACCACCCCGGAAGGGTCCGCGAGCAGCAGCACGGCGCTGCTGCGCACCGGCCGGGGACTGCTGCTGGACTTCACCGGCGACTGGACCGCCTCGCTGCGGCTGATCGCCGAACCGTGGGCCGACCGGGTCAGTGTCCTGTCGGCCGAGTGGGGCTCCGGGACCCCGCCGGAGGGCACCGGCGCCGTGCTGGTGCGGCCGGACGGCCACACCGCCTGGGCCGAGTCGGCGCAGGCCGTGCCCCTCACCTCCGCTCTGCGGCGCTGGTTCGGGCCGCCGCGGCACAGACCCGAGCAACGGCACAGACCCGAGCAACCGAGCGAAGGATGATTCAGATGGACACGGACGTCATCATTGTCGGCGCCGGGCCGACCGGGCTGATGCTCGCGGGCGAGCTGCGCCTGGGCGGAGTACGGGTCGTCGTGACCGAGCGGCTGGCCGAGCCCACCGGGCAGTCCCGGGGCCTGGGCTTCACCGCCCGTGCCATGGAGATCTTCGACCAGCGCGGGCTGCTGCCGCGCTTCGGCGCCCTGGAGAAGAGCCCGCTGGGCCACTTCGGCGGGGTCCAGTTCGACTACACGGTGCTGGAGGACTCGCACTTCGGCGCCCGCGGCGTCCCGCAGTCGCAGACCGAGGCGGTGCTCGAGGAGTGGTCCGTCGAGCTGGGCGCTGACCTGCGCCGGGGCTGGGAGCTGCAGGCCCTGGCCGACGGCGAGGACGGCGTGCTGGCCACCCTGGACACCCCCGACGGGGTCCAACAGCTGCGCGCCGCCTACCTGGTGGGCTGCGACGGCGGCCACAGCACGGTCCGCAGGGCGGCCGGGTTCGACTTCCCCGGCACCCCGGCCACCCGGGACATGTACCTGGCCGACGTGGTCGGCTGCGGGCTGCGTCCCCGGTTCCTCGGCGAGCGGCTGCCCAACGGCATGGTGATGGCGGCCCCGCTCAAGGAGAACGTGGACCGGATCATCGTCTGCGAGCACGGCACCCCGGCCGGCGACCGCGCCGAGGCGCCGGACTTCGAGGAGGTCGCCGACGCCTGGCAGCGGATCACCGGAGAGTCCATCCACGGCGGCGGCGCGGACTGGGTCAGCTCCTTCAGCGACGCCACCCGGCAGGCGAGCGAGTACCGCCGCGGCCATGTGCTGCTGGCCGGGGACGCGGCCCACATCCACCTCCCGGCCGGCGGCCAGGGGCTCAGCACCGGCGTGCAGGACGCCGCCAACCTCGGTTGGAAGCTCGCCGCCGCGGTCCAGGGCTGGGCGCCCGCCGGACTGCTGGACAGCTACCACAGCGAGCGGCACGCGGTGGGGGCCCGGCTGCTGATGAACACCCGGGCCCAGGGCACGGTGTTCCTGGGCGGCGAGGAGTCCGACCCGCTGCGGCAGCTGCTGACCGAGCTGCTGGCCTACGACGACGTCAAGCGGCACCTCTCCGGCATCGTCAGCGGTCTGGACATCCGCTACGAGGTCGGCGACCCGGAGCACGCGCTGTCCGGCCGCCGGATCCCGCCGCGCGGGCTGCGGACCGCGCTCGGGCCGACCAGCACCACCGAGCTGCTGCACAGCGGCCAGGGCGTGCTGCTGGTGCTGGACCAGGACGGGCCGGCCGGCACCGCCGGCGGACTCTCCGCCGCCGCGGAGAGCTGGAAGGGCCGGGTCGCCGTCACCGTGGCCGCGCCGGAGGACCCGGGGGCCTTCGGCGGCGCCGCCGCGCTGCTGGTCCGCCCGGACGGCTACGTGGCCTGGGTCGGCGACCGCCCGGACGACCCGGCCGGGCTCGACGACGCGCTGCACCGCTGGTTCGGCGCGCCGGCCGGCCTGGAGCCCACCCCGTGAACACCCGGGTCGCGGCGGCGGATCCGGCCCTGTCCCCCGGAGTGCGGCGGATCACCCTGGACGGGGCGGGCGTCCGGCTGTCCGCCCTGCTCTGCGAACCGCCGGGGACGGGTCCTGAGGCCCCGCCGCGGGCGACCGTGGTCGCCCTGCACGGCGCCGGCATGAACGCCGGCTACTTCGACGGCCAGGCCGCCCCGGACATCTCCCTGCTCGCGCTGGGGGCCAAGCTCGGGTTCACGGTCCTGGCCGTCGACCGCCCCGGCTACGGGCGCTCCGCGGCGCAACTGGCCGAGGGGCAGTCACTGGCCGAGCAGGCGGTCACCCTGGCCGCGGCACTGCGGGACTTCGGCGCCCGGTTCCCGACCGGGGCCGGGCTGTTCCTGCTGGCGCACTCCTTCGGCGGCAAGCTCGCGCTGCTCACCGCCGCGAACCAGGACCGGCCCGAGCTGCTCGGCCTGGACATCTCCGGCTGCGGGCACCGCTACGCGCCCGGCGCCCACGCCGACAGCAACAGCCAACGGGAGTGGAAGCGGAGCTGGGGGCCGCTGCGGCTCTATCCGCCGGACACCTTCCGCTCCAGCGGCGGCATCGTCGCCCCCACCCCGGCCCGGGAGCGGCGGGACATCCTGCGCTGGCCGGCCATGTTCAGCGCCGCGGCGGACCGGGTCCGGGTACCGGTCCGGTTCACCTTCGCCGAGCACGAATCATGGTGGTGCGACGACCGGGACGCCCTCGCCGAACTGGCGTCGCACCTGACATCCTCGCCCCGGGTGCTGATGGAGCGCCAGCCGGGGGCCGGACACAACATCAGCCTGGGCCTGGCGGCCCGTTCCTACCATCTGAGCTGCCTGGGATTCTTCGAGGACTGCCTGCTGCGGCTCGCCGTCGCGGTTCCGTCTTGAAATCAAGCGGCCCTCGCTGCAATCCTGGTGACGTCTATTCAGATCAATTCTCCCAAGAAGACAGGCACATATGACGACCAACCGAGGACTGATCCGCACCGAGCCCAGCGCCAAGCGGGTCAGGGTATATCTGGGCGGGCGTCCGGTGGCCGACAGCAGCAATCCCCTGTTGGTGTGGGAATCACCGCACTACCCGACCTACTACTTCCCGGCCGCCGACGTCGACCGGGAACTGCTGACCGCCGACGACGGAGTCGCGCACTCCCCCAGCCGCGGGGACGCGCAGAAGTTCACCGTCAAGGCCGGACCGGCCGAGGCGGCCGGCGCGGCGCTGCTCTACGAGGAGTCGCCGATCGAGGAGTTGCGCGGCCACTTCCGCTTCGACTGGGAGGCCATGGACGCCTGGTTCGAGGAGGACGAGGAGATCTTCGTCCACGTCCGCGACCCGCACACCCGGATCGACGTGCTGCCCAGCTCCCGCCATGTGCGGATCGAGGTGGACGGGGTGACCGTCGCCGAGTCCCGCAACGCCCGCCTGCTGTTCGAGACCGGGCTGCCCACCCGCTACTACCTGCCCAAGACCCATGTCCGGATGGACCTGCTGGAGCGGACCGACACGGTCACCCGCTGCCCCTACAAGGGCACCGCGGAGTACTGGTCGATCCGGGTCGGCGACACCGTGCACAAGGACCTGGTCTGGTCGTACCGGACGCCGCTGCCGGAGTCCCAGAAGGTGGCCGGACTGGTCGCCTTCTACAAGGTGGACATCTACGTCGACGGCGTGCTGCAGGTGGAGCCGCCGCGCCGCCCGCGCTGACCCGTCGACAGAGCGCCGCCCTGGTCCGGGGGTTCGGACCAGGGCGGCGCCGGCGTGTGGGGCCTCGCCGCCGCTCAGTACTTCCAGCTGCGGGCCCCGGTGAAGCCGGGCGCCCGCCAGCCGGCCGCGCTGGCGGCGGGCTCCGGGGGCGCCGACCCCCCGGAGGCCGCACGGCCGAGCAGCAGCACCGCGATGGCGGCCAGCTCGTGCCCGTCCACGCTGCCCTTCTCGATCCGCAGCACGGCCTCGGGAACGTCCTGCTCCACTGTGGTCACGGTCATCGTGAGCTCCTTCGCTTCGGCTACTGCGGTGGGTTGCCGTGCTTGCGCACCGGCAGGTCGGCGTGTTTGTTGCGGAGCATGGCCAGGCCCCGGACCAGGACGTTGCGGGTCTCGGCGGGGTCGATGACGTCGTCCACCAGGCCGCGCTCGGCGGCGTAGTAGGGATGCATCAGCTCCGCCTTGTACTCGGCGACCATCTGTGCCCGCTTCGCCTCGGGGTCGTCAGCGGCGGCGATCTGCTTGCGGAAGATGACGTTGGCCGCGCCCTCAGCGCCCATCACCGCGATCTCGTTGGTGGGCCAGGCGTAGGTCAGGTCGGCGCCCACGGACTGCGAGTCCATCACGATGTACGCGCCGCCGTAGGCCTTGCGCAGGATCACCGAGATGCGCGGCACGGTGGCGTTGCAGTAGGCGTAGAGCAGCTTGGCGCCGTGCCGGATGATGCCGCCGTGCTCCTGGTCCACGCCGGGCAGGAAGCCCGGTACGTCCAGCAGGGTGACCAGCGGGATGTTGAAGGCGTCGCACATCTGGATGAAGCGCGCGGCCTTCTCCGAGGCCTTGATGTCGAGCACCCCGGCCAGGGACATCGGCTGGTTGGCGACCACCCCGACCACCTCGCCGTCCAGCCTGGCCAGGGCACAGATGATGTTGGTCGCCCAGCGCTCGTGGATCTCCAGGTACTCGCCGTCGTCGACGATCTCCTCGATCACCCTGCGCATGTCGTACGGGCGGTTGCCGTCCGGGGAGACGATGTCGGCCAGCCCCTCGCAGCGCCGGCCCGGCGGGTACTCGGCGGTCGCCGTCGGCGGGTTCTCCCGGTTGTTCTGCGGCAGCATGGCGAGCAGGTAGCGGACCTCCTCCAGGCAGCTCTCCTCGTCGTCGAAGGCCATGTGGCAGACGCCGGAGGTCTCCGCGTGCACATCGGCGCCGCCCAGTCCGTTCTGGGTGATCACCTCGCCGGTCACCGCCTGGACCACGTCAGGACCGGTGATGAACATCTGCGAGGTGCTGCGAACCATCAGCACGAAGTCGGTGAGCGCCGGGGAGTAGGCCGCCCCGCCCGCGCACGGGCCCAGCATCACGCTGATCTGCGGGATCACCCCGGAGGCCCGGGTGTTGCGCAGGAAGATGCCGCCGTAGCCGGCCAGCGCGGTGACGCCCTCCTGGATCCGGGCGCCCGCACCGTCGTTCAGCGACACCAGCGGCGCGCCGGCGGCCAGGGCATGGTCCATGATCTTGCGGATCTTCTGCGCGTGGGCCTCACCCAGGGCGCCCCCGAAGATCCGGAAGTCATGGGCGTAGACGAACACGGTCCGGCCGTGGACGGTGCCCCAGCCGGTGATCACCCCGTCGGTGTGCGGCTTCTTCTGCTCCAGGCCGAAGCCGCTGGCCCGGTGCCGCCGCAGGGCCTCCAGCTCATTGAAGGAGCCCTCGTCCAGCAGCAGGTCGATCCGCTCACGGGCGGTCAGCTTGCCCTTGGCGCGCTGCCGTTCGGTGGCCCCGGGATCGCCCTCGCGGACGGCGCGGCGCAGCTCGAGCAGCTCGGTCACGCCGACCGGCGGCGCATGCGGACGGTCGTGCTCGGCGGTGTCCAATTTCTGGTTTCCCCTCTCGCGTGGTCTCGCACGGCCGGCCTCGGGGCCTAGCCGCCGAGCATCGTTCCGCCGCTGGCGTCGATGACGCTGCCGGTGATCCAGCGGGCGTCGTCGGAGGCCAGGAAGGCCACCACATCGGCGATGTCGGCCGGCTCGGCGAGCCGGCCGAAGGCGGCCAGGTTCGACAGGGCCTCCCTGATCTGCGGGACCAGCAGGGAGGGATGGCCGGTGTCGGTGATCCCGGGCGACACGGTGTTGACGGTGATCCGGCGCGGTCCCAGATAGCGGGCGAAGTGCAGGCCGATCATCTCCAGCGCGGCCTTGCTCATCGCGTACGCCACTTCCTGCGGGTTCGCGAACCGGGTGAGGCCGGACGAGATGTTGATGATCCGTCCGCCGTCCCGGAGCAGCGGCAGGGCCCGCTGGGTCAGGAAGAACGGCGCCCTCGCGTTCACCGCCATCAGGCGGTCGAACAGTTCGGGCGTGGTGCCCTCCAGTGCCGTACCGCTGGTGATGATCGCGGCGTTGTTCACCAGGATGTCGAGCCCGACGTCCTCGGCGAGCTCCTCCAGGCCGGCCCTGAGCCCTTCCAGCAGGGTGTCGACGTCACCGGGGACGCCGAACTCGGCCCGTACTTGAAACGCCCGGCCGCCGTCGGCGATGATGCTCTTGACGGTGTGTTCGGCCGCCTCCTCGTTCCTTGCGTAGTGCACCGCGACCAGAACGCCTTCACGTCCCAGCCGCTCGGCTATTGCGCGTCCGATTCCTCGGCTCGATCCTGTGACGAGTGCGGTCCTGTTTATCGGTCTGCTCATCTCAGCACCCCCATTCATAGTGATGTGTTTCCGTGGGACTGTTCAAGACCGGCCGATTCAGGCCCTGGTCATGTCCCGTAAGATTCCACTGCCCTCTGCAGGCGAATGTCACGGCTGTGTCAGATCCCGGTCAATTCGGCGAAAGTGTGCTTTCCGGCGGGAGTTGGCTGCGGCTAGCGTCGGAGCCATGGAACAAGAAATTGTCTCTGCGCCCACTGCGCCCCTCGGCAATTGGTCGGCCACGGTGGCCTTCGCCGACAAGTCGAACGAAGCACAGCTCGACTTCGAGGACAACGGAACGGTCCGCCTCTCCAGCCCGGTGAGCACGGGGGAGGGCACCTGGACGCAGACCGGGGACTCCCGGTTCAGCTACCGGTTGAAGGAGGTCTTCAACAGCATCCCCGGCCTGCCCGGCTGGGTGGACATCGAGCAGGACGCGGTCCTCACCGGCGAGACGTTCACCAGCTCCGGGGACTCCAACATCTGGGACGTCAGCGGCAACCCGCTGGCCACCGTCACCGCCCATGTCTCGGCCAGGCGAGAGGGCGCCCCGGAATGACCAAGGTCAGCTACGAGGACGCGGTCAACGACGCGCTCGAGCGCCTGGACGATCTGGGATACGAACGCGGCGCGCAGGGCGACCTGGCCAACCACGGCCCGATGGGCGCCGAGACCCTGGCCGTGCTCGGCCACGGCGACAAGGTCGCCGGCTGGGTCGAGGGCTACCGCAAGGTCATGCCGCACCATGAGCCGCCCGCCCCCCGGTTCGCCCTGGACGCCGCTGACGAGTCGTCATGGCGGCCCGCCCTGGGCGCGTTCGACCGGGCCGGGGACTGGGAGCAGCTCTTCCGCCGGGAACTGGCCGAGGCGCCCTGGCGGACCGTGCTGGCCCGCTGGTGGCCGCGCCTGCTGCCGGGGCTCTTCGCAGGGCTGACCCACGGACCCATCCGCACCGCCCACGCGGTCCGCAGCATCGCCGCCGCACCGAAGCCCACTCCGCTGCAACTGACGGAGCTGGCAAGGGCGCTGGCGTACTGGGCGGCCCGGTACACCCAGCTTCCCGGCAAGCCCCAGCTGACCGGCTCCTACGATGTGGCCGCCGCGGTGGCCGCACTCCCCCGGCTGCGCGGCGAGGTGCCGGTGACTCCCCCGGTCGCCAGGAAGCGGCTGGAGCAGCTCGACCGGATGCCGGGGTACTTCACCGCCCTGGACTCACTGGCGCCGGACCAGGCGCAGTGGCTGCTCAGCGAGATGACCGCGGAGTTCGCCGGCGTCTACCTGGCCCACGACGAGATCTTCGCGGTGCCGATGATCCACGCCGTCACCGCGCCCGCCGCGGTCCGCCTGGTCCTGCCGCATCTTCCGCTCGAACTGCACGAGCCCTCCATCGCGGCGCTGTGGCACGTGCACACCGCCTTCCTGCTGGCCTTCACCAGGGACCGCAGGGGCGAGCAGGAGGCCGTCCAGCGTGCGACCGAGAGCGACCTGCCCTCGTTCGACGAGCTCAGCGCACGCGCCGTGGAGCACGGCGACGAGCACGTCATCAAGTTCACCGAGGCGTGCCTGCGCGAGCACACGCTTCGTCCGGACCGCCGCTTCCCGGCGGCCGCGCTGGCTGCCCAGCAGCGCATCGATGCAAGGTAATTCGGCTTCGGCCGTGCTGAACTTCCTGGAGGAAGAGTGAATTCGACTGTTGTCGTCGTCGGCGGCGGGTACGGAGGCGCCACCGTCGCCAAGGCTCTGGACGACGTGGCCGAGGTGATCCTGGTGGAGAAGCGAGACGCCTTCGTGCACAACGTCGCGTCGCTGCGGGCCGTCGGCGACCCGGCCTGGGCCGACCGCATGTTCCTGCCGTACGAGGGCCTGCTGGCCCGCGGACGGGTGGTCCGCGGCCACGCCGAGCTGGTGGAGCCGGGCGTGGTCACCCTCGCCTCAGGCGAACGCGTCGAGGCGGACTTCGTGGTCCTGGCCACCGGTTCCGACTACCCCTTCCCGGCCAAGGTCGGGGACCTCGACACGGCCGGCGCCAAGGCCCGGCTGACCGAGACCCGGGCGGCCCTGGACGCGGCGGACTCGGTGCTGCTGCTGGGCGCCGGCCCGGTGGGGCTCGAGTTCGCGGGCGAGATCAGGGCCGCCTGGCCGGACAAGAAGATCACCATCGTGGACCCGTTCGAGGAGATCCTCAGCACCATGCCCGCGGAGATGGGCGCCGAGGCCAAGCGCCAGCTGGCCGAGCTGGGGGTCGAACTCCTGCTGGGCACGTCCCTGCTGGAGCCGCCGGTGTCCGAGGCCGGACAGGTCAAGCCCTTCACCGTGGCCCTGACCTCGGGCGCCGAGGTGTCGGCCGACATCTGGTTCCGCTGCTACGGGGCCGCGCCGGTCACCGACTACCTGGCCGGCGGCTCGCTGGCCGGCAACCGGCTGCCCTCCGGTCTGGTCGACGTCGGCGACACCCTGCAACTGGTGGGCCAGGAGCGGGTGTTCGCGCTCGGTGACATCACCGGCATCGACGAGCCCAAGAAGGCCAAGGCCGCCGAGGACCACGCCCAACTGATCGCGGCCAACATCCGCACCCTGATCGAGGGCGGCACCGAGCTGGCGACCTACCAGGTCGGCGGCCCGATGATGGCCCTGTCGATCGGCCCGACCGGCGGCGTGGGCTACACCCCGGCGCACGGCCTGCTCGGTGCGGAGATGACCGCCCGGGCCAAGAGCGCCGACCTGCGCACCACGTTCTACGAGGAGCTCTTCGGCGTGACCCACCTGGACTGACACCGTCCTCCTGCTCCCCGGTGCGCCGGGACCCGTGACCCCGGGTCCCGGCGCTTCGGTCTGTCCGGGCTACATCTTCATGCCGGGCATCGTCGTGTTGCCCCCGCCGCCCGAGCGCATGTGGAACATGGCCACCTCGGGCGGGTGCACCACGAACGGCCGCATCATGCCGTCGTCCTCGTGGTCCAGGATGTGGCAGTGGTAGACGAATTCACCGGTCCCGCCGTCGAACTTGCCCGCGACCTGGACCCACTCGCCCCGGTTCACCAGGACCGTGTCCTTCCAGCCCTGCTCCCACTGCTGCAGCGGGACGTTGGTGAACCCGGAGATCGGGGCCGTGGTCCTGGCCGTGGGGATGTCGAAGGTCGTGGTGAAGCTCCGGCGGGAGAGCGCCTGGAACCGGGTCAGGTGGACGTGCATCGGGTGCGCCGGTCCGATCGGCGCCACCTGGATGAAGTTCCACACCGCCCAGCGGTTGTGGTTGATGTAGACCTGGACCGTGTCGTCGAACAGCTCGGCCGTCCGGCGGAAGGTCCGGGTGGCGCCGGTGCCGGGGTCGGTGATCTGGATGACCCCCTCGCCCCCGGGGTCGGTGTCCACCTCCTCCAGGTCCCACATGGCCGGGTGGCCCTCGGTGTTCATCACCAGTCCGACCCACACGTTGTCGTGGTCCGCCGGCAGCGTGCCGCCCTCCGCGACCCGGACGTAGGACGAGGAGATGGTCGAGGGCAGCGCGTAGGTGTCGCCGCGGTCGCGGTTCTCCACCCGGAACTGGATCAGGTCCGGCTCGGTGGTCCCGGGCGCGGTCCTGGCGTCGGTGAACCGGACGTTCAGCCCCTGCAGCGCCCGGAAGTCGATCAGCAGGTCGAACCGCTCGGCCGGGGCGACGATCAGCCCGCCGGCCGGCACCGGCGCCGGGGTCGGCAGCAGGCCGCCGTCGGTGCCGATCAGGTGGATCGCGGCATTGTGGTTCACCCCGGCGTCGTCCACCAGGTTGAGCGTGTAGATCCGCGCGTTGCACGCGTTGACCAGCCTGAAGCGGTACCACCGGGTCTGGACGTCCAGGTGCGGCCAGATGCCCCCGTTGACGGCGTTGAAGGGCCCTGAGAAGCCGGCCGGGACGTTGTTGGCCCCGTACGGCACGGTGGGCACCTTGAACAGCAGCTGACCGGTCAGCGCCCCGGTGGCGGGCACCGTGTCGAGGTTCCGGTCGCTGAGGATCAGCGGTATCTCCCGGGCGCCGGTGGGCAGTCCGAGCGCGGTCTCCTCGGCGTCGCGGATGAGGTACATGCCCATCAGCCCGGCGTGGAAGTTGAACCGGGTGATCGCCATCGCGTGGTCGTGGTAGAAGAGCGTCGTCGAGGGCTGCTGGTTCTGGTACTGGACCAGCTGGCTGGAGTTCTGCAGTCCGCCGTTGTGCGGCCAGCCGTCGTTGCCGGCGTTGTTGTTCGCCCCGTGCAGGTGGACCGCCGTCCACGCCGGGAGGTCGGCCACCCCGTCGATGATCGTGTGGTTCGGCAGCAGCGCGCCGGTGGCGTCCTTGTAACCGGGGCTGCTGGTCGGCGCGGCGGTGACCGGCGCCTCCACCGCAACCAGCGGCATGGTGCCGTCGACGGCGTTGGTCCAGCTGATCCGCACCTGCGAGCCGCTGGCGATGTCGATGGTCGGCCCCGGGAACTGCCCGTTGTAGGCCCAGACGTCGGTCAGCGGCAGCTGCGAGTGCAGCCGCACCTGGGTGTCGACCGCGTTGATCGGGAGCACGGTCGACCCATTCGTCGGCTTGATCACCGGCGGTATTCGCAGCGGGTCGAGAAACTTCGTCAGGCCCCAATTCGGCCCGACCGGTGCGGTGCGCGGTTTGACCGACGCGGCCAGGACCTCCGTCGTCGTGTCCGCGGCCGTTCCGGAATCCGCCGCCGCCGCCTTCATGGCGGCGGCTCCCGTGCCCAGGGCCAGTGCCCCGAAGAAGGCACCGGCCGTCACTCTGCGGCGGGTGAGGCCGCGCCCCTGCGCGGGCCCGGGTTCCTGCTCTTGTTCCAGCTCTTGCTCTTCATGGCCCTGCTCCGGCATTTACCTGACTCCCCGTAATAAATAACTCTGGCCTACGGTCGGCGCGGGAGCAGAGTGGCATGGAGCCGTGACGGCGCACAAGCTCCTTCCTGGACCCCGGAATTGCTTCTTCCGCAGCCTCCCGGGCGGCGCAGGGGAGCGCGCCCGAGCGTCATCGAATTGGCAAACGATCAATAATGAGCCAGCCTCAGCATAAGTCCAGAATGCCGCTTCTGCGGCTCTCCGCTTCGCCGTCGGCGGCGATTGCTGCCCTTTGCACGAATTCCAGGAAGGCGCTGGTCAGCACGCGCTTTCAGAAACACTTCGGCGAACGGCGGGACGAGTTCGTCAGGTCGCCCGCCCGAGGCTGTTCATCGGGCCGGACATCCGCCCGGAAGGGGCCTGCGGAGACGCGCGGGCATCCCGTCCGCGGCTGGCGGGCGGTATGCGGCACGGAGAATATGCAGTTCCTCTGACCTTGGTTTCACACAGTCCTGACCAAGATCTACCAGACGACTGCGGATTGTTCGGGGGGATTTGAGTCGATTGAACGGAATGGACCCCGGCCACGGCGGCCGGCCCGGCTACCGGGCCGGCGTGGGCATGCTTCCGGACACCGCGGGCTGGACGTCACCGCGGCCGTCGAACTCGGCCTGCGCGTCGCTGACCGCGTCGACGTACTGCTCGCACCAGGCGCGGACCGCCCGCAGCGGCACCAGCAGGGTCCGCCCCAGCGGGGTGAGCGAGTAGACCACGCGCGGCGGGGTGTTGGTGTAGACGGTCCGGACCACCAGGCCGTCGCGCTCGAGGGTGCGCAGCGTCTGCGCCAGCATCTTGCGGCTGACGCCGCCGACCGACCGCTGCAGCTCGGAGAACCGGGCATCCCCGTCACCCAGCATGTTGACCACCAGGGTCACCCACTTGTCACCCACCGTGTGAAGTAGGACACGCGGCTCGCAGCCCGCCCGGAACGGGTCGACGGAAGAATCCTCAGGTGAGGCGATGTCGGTGATGGTAACCATGCCCCCAGCCTACCCATGATGGTCACAACTAATAACCTTGTTACCAGAGGAGACCAAGTCTAGTCTAGAGTCGTACTGCACAGGGCCGGCCGGAGGCGGCAGGCCCCAGGGTCCGTCCGACAGGGGAGAGTGATGCGTGAGACACGAGAGCTCTCGCGTACGGCTGCGGCTGCGAGCCCGACCGCACCGGGACGCCCGCTGAGGCAGCCCCGGGACGCCGTCCCCGCGCTCTCCGACACCACGCCCCCACCCGCCGGGTCCACCGATGCCGCTGGGTTCCCGGCCCCACCGACGCAACCCGCCGGCCCGACGCAGCCCGTCGGCCCGATCGTTTTCGGCGAACACCCGTATGGTTACGACAAGCGCGGGGCTTCATTCACGCCCCCCTTATTCGTACCGAGTAGGATATTTCGCAAGGCGTAGTGTGGCACGCAATCGACGGGGGTCGATCATCATTGTTACATCTATATTGCCGATGTCGCCCATCGCTATTCGGCGAACACTCCATCCAATAGGCTCGGACGGTTCGCTGTCGGCGAAACCCTGGAGGCGTTTGGATGCCGGCTGGCTCAGCCCGGGCCCGGTTAGCATGGGAACAGTGCAAGGGGGAGCGCAATGATGGTCAAACATTCAACCGAGACGGCGCACAGTCCGAGACGGTCGGATTTTGCAACGAATTCGATGGCGGCCCGCCGGGTACTGGTGGTCGAGAACAGCGCCAAAGACATGGAAGCCTTGACCCGGGGCCTGCAGCGGAATGGCCACACCGTCGACAATGCGAGCACCAGCAGCGAGGCGCTCGACGCGTACAGAAACTCCGACATGGTCCTGCTTGATCTGGAACTGCCCGATTTGGACGGTCTGGAACTCTGTCGGATCATCCGGGCGGATTGCGACATTCCGATCATTGCCGTCACCGCCCGCGGGTCCGAATTGGACCGGGTTCTTGGCTTTCAAGCCGGAGTGGACGACTATGTCGTCAAACCGTACGGATTCCGCGAGCTGCTGGCCAGGATGGAAGCGGTCATGCGCCGCGCAAGGCCGCAATCGACACCTTTTCGGGGTATCTCGCACGGACTGCTCACCATTGACCCGAATTCCCGTCAGGTGGAATTAGGTGGACAGCGCATCGATCTGACCCGCAAGGAGTTCGACCTGCTGCTGCTCCTGGCCTCCCGCCCGGACACCGTGGTTCCGCGCCAGCAGATCATGCACGAGGTCTGGGGCGACTCCTGGTCCCAGCGCACCGTCGACACCCATGTGAGCAGCCTCCGCAGCAAGCTCGGCTGCAGCGCCTGGATCACCACCGTCCGCGGCGTGGGCTTCCGGATCGGCCACGCATGACCAGGCCGGCGCCGACCGCTACTGGCCGATCCGGCCGTCGATCCGCTCACGCAGGAAGTCCGCGTGCCCGTTGTGCCGGGCGTACTCCTCGATCATGTGCACCAGGACCTCCCGGAGTTGGATCGACTCCTGGCCCATCGCGCCGGTGACGCCGACGTCGGACGCCTCGGCCACGAACCGCTCCGCGAACGCGACTTCCGCCCGCCACGTGGCCCAGGCCTCCGCGACGACGTCCGGATCGGGCACGGCACCGTTGAAGTCACCGTCCCGGTCGCCGCCCGAGCGGTAGTGCACCCGCACGTCCTGCCCAGCCATCACCTGCCGGAACCACTTCTGCTCCACCCCTGCCATGTGGCGCACCAGCCCCAGCAGGGACAGATTCGACGGCTCCACCGAACGACGGGCCAGGGCAGTCGGATCAAGACCGGAGCACTTCAGCTCGAGCGTCAGCCGCTGGTCGCGCAGGTACCCGACGAGGACGGCCCGTTCACCCGCGAACCCGCCGTCGGTTCGCGGGTCCTCCTCGGGGCTGACGAACATGTTCGACCACCCGAAGCGCCGCCCGGGCTCTGCGCCGATGCTCTCCGACATGCCAAGAAGCATCGGCGATCAGCGCCCCGTCCGCCACCGGATTCGCGCCGCGGCGGGCCGGCCGTCAGGTGGTGATGGGCGCTGGTCCGAAGCGGCCGACCGCGACGAAGGCGGCCAGGGCGAGGTAGGCCAGGTCCATGAGCGCGTAGCGGAGTTCGTGGCGGCGGAGGCGCACGGTCACGGCGCCGGCCATCACCAGGGCCAGGCCGAGGGCGGCGAACGGCACCAGGATCGGCGCGATGCGGAGCAGGGCGGGCAGCACCAGGCCGACAGCGCCCAGGACCTCCGCCGCTCCGATCGCCCTCAGCGCGCCGGGGCTGAAGTCCAGCGCCCAAGCCGCGGCGGGCGTCATCCCGGCCAGCTTCTCCCGCGTCCCGAACACCTTGCCGAAGCCGGAGAGCAGGAAGAGGGCGGTCAGGAATCCGGCGACGATCCACAGTGCGGTGTTCATCAGATCTCCCTCGGCGGGTGCTACTCCGGACGTACCGTGCTACTCCGGACGTACCGGCAGGTTCATGGACGCGAGGCGCCGCGGGTCGCTCACGGACAGCACCTCGACGATCCGGCCGTCGACCACGGTGCACGCCATCACACCCAGCAGCCTGCCGTTGGCGCCCCACACCACGACCCCGGCATCCCCGTTGACCAGGGCCGGACGCGCGGTGACCGCGGCCCGGGCCCCGCGCTGGGCCCGCTCGGCCACCTCGGCCGCCCCGACCCTGACGAGCACACCACGCGCGGTGTAGGAGCGCCAGGCCACGTCCGGGTCCAGCACCCGCAGCAGCCCCTCGAAGTCCCCGCTCCGGGCCGCCGCGAGGAACGCGTCGACCACCGCGCGCTGCTCCTTCCGCCCGTCGGTCGGACGTTGGGTGTCCTGCACCTTCCGACGGGCCCGGCTGGCCAGCATCTTGGTGGCGTCCGCGGACCTGCCGATGATCGGGCCGATGTCCGCGAACGGCACCGCGAACATGTCGTGCAGCACGAACGCCAGCCGCTCGGTGGGGCGCAGGGTCTCGAGCACCACCAGCAGCGCCAGCCCGACCGACTCGGCGAGCAGCGCGTCGTCCTCGGGCGCGCCGCCGCCCTCCTCGGTGACCACCAGCTCGGGCAGCCGGTCCTCGTACGACACCTCGGGCCGGACCCTGCGCGAACGCAGCACGTCGATGCAGACCCGGCCCACCACCGTGGTCAGCCAACCGGCCAGGTTGTCGACCGCGCCCGGCTCCTGACGCGCCAACCGCAGCCAGGCCTCCTGCACCGCGTCCTCGGCGTCCGCCCGCGAACCCAGCATCCGGTGGGCCACCGCCACCAGGCGGCCCCGCTGCTGCTCGAAGGCCTCCGCCACTGCCCTGTCCGGGCCCGATCCGGTCACGTCGTCGCCTTCCCCGAAGTCCCCGAGCACATGTCGTCACGGCTATGACGGGCCCGGACGGGCCGAGGTAACCGACGGACCACGATACGCACGGACACTGAGGCTTTCATACGTCATCCTGGGGGCGCACACTGCCACCCGACGACGTCATTCCGGAGACCACCACTCGTGTCCACGCCAGCTCCGCGCCAGGCCCGCCGCCCCAGCAAGCCGACCCCGTGCCGGGGAGCGGCAACCACCGCGGTCTGCACCGCGGCCGCCCTGGTCTCCGCCCTGGTCTCCGTCCTGCTCGGCGGCACCGCGCAGGCCGCCACCAGCGCCGTGCTGACCTATACCGTCAAGGCCGGTGACACCCTGTCGGGCATCGCCGCCCGCGAGCACGTGCCGGGCGGGTGGAGCGCGCTGGCGAAGAGGAACCACATCGGCTCCCCCTATGTGATCCGCCCCGGCGAGAAGCTCGTGCTGCCGGCCGGCTCCTACGCCGCCAAGCCGCCCGCCTCGCCCTTCCCGGTGGCGGTCGCCCTCGGCAGGGCCACCCAGGTGATCACCGTGAAGGCCAGTGGCACCACGGCCACGGTGACCGCCTGGCAGAAGAGCGGCACCAAGTGGGCCGCGAAGTACACCACCAAGGCCGCCAGGATCGGCGCCAAGGGCCTGGTCAACGGTGCCACGCGCAAGCAGGGGACGTACACCACCCCCACCGGGAGCTACACCGTCACCCAGGGCTTCGGCCTCGGCGCCGACCCCGGCACCAGGATGCCGTACCACCGGGTCACCAGCGTCGACTGGTGGGTCGAGGACCCCACCTCCGCCTACTACAACCAGATGCGCACCTCCGTGCAGGGCGGATTCCACCTCACCGAGGCCGGCGACGACGGCAGCGAACACCTCGTCAACCACCCGGTCCAGTACCACAACGTCCTGGTCATCAACTACAACACCAAGCCCGTGGTGAAGGGCCGCGGCGCCGGGATCTTCCTGCACGACCTCGGCACCACCTCCGCCCCCACCGCGGGCTGCGTGGCCCTGCCCGCGAGCGTGATGACCCAGATCATGAAGTGGATCGACCCCGCCCAGCACCCGGTCATCGCCATCGGCTGACCTCCGCCCGAGCTGGCCACACATCCCATGCAGGGTTCAGCCCCCTCTCATGGCCCCCACATGCGCGTCGCCCACGGTAGTGACACAAGCCCCGGACGGGGCCGCAACCAGGACCACGGAGGCAGCCATGAGCACCAGCGCCGACACCGAGAACACCGTCACCTGGTCGGTCGACGGCAAGCGTCGCACCGCACCACTGCGGATCGTCCACCGCGACAGCGCCGCCCAGCCGCGCCCCGACGACCTCCCCACGTCCACGCCGACCCCCGCCACCCTGCACCCCCTCCCCACCAGGCTCCCGACCCGACCCCAGCCCCGCACGGACGCGCCCCGCCAGGCGGCGTAGCGGTCCGGTCGCCTATGCTCCCCTCGGTATGACGTCGATTGATGATCTTTCCCTGGTCCAGCAGCTGGCGGACGTGGCCGACGGCATCTCCATGGGGTACTTCTCCGCTGGTGGCGTGGCGACGCAGGCGAAGCCGGACGGCAGTCCCGTTACGGAGGCCGACCGGGAGGTCGAGCAGGCGCTGCGCGTTCGGCTCGCGGTTGCTCGTCCGCAGGACTCCTTCATCGGCGAGGAGTCCGGCAACCACGGAACCGCTGCGCGTCGATGGGTCATCGATCCCATCGACGGGACCGCCAACTTCGCCGCGGGCCGGTCCGAGTGGAGTTCGCTCATCGCGGTCGAGGCGGACGGTGAGGTCGTCACCGGAATGATCACCGCACCGGCCCTGGAGCGCCGCTGGTGGGCGTCCCGCGCCGCCGGAGCCTGGACCAGCACCTGCCGTGCGGGAGTTCTGGGAGCGCGTCAGACGCTGGAGGTCAGCCGGACCAATGCGCTCGACGAAGCCACGGCGGTGATGTGGCCCGTGGCCGCGCACGTCCCCGCGCGACGTCTGGCCGGCGCCACCGAGCTGATCGGTCGCTGTGCCGACGGTGGACCACTGTCGAACTGGAGCGGCGTATGCCAGGGAGCGATGCTGGTCGCCACCGGCGAGGTGGACGTCTTCCTGCACCTCGCTGCCGGTCCTTGGGACATCGCTGCGGCAGTGCCGATCGTGGAGGAGGCCGGTGGCAGGTTCAGCGACCTGCACGGAGGCCGCAGTATCACCTCGGGTGCGGCCGTGTTCACCAACGGCCTCCTCCACGAGGACGTCCTCGCCCAGCTTGGACACCACGGGCACTGAAGCGCCGCAGAACAGCCCCTGGGCGCGCTGCTGCCGCCCCGACGGCGAGGCGGGGCGGCAGCGGTAGGAGGGCCGGCTGACGGTGGGTCAGCGACGGGGGCGGGCGGTGAGGCTGAGGGCGGCGTAGAGGAGGAAGGAGGAGGCCAGGCCGACGGCCCAGCCGTAGTCGGCCAGGGGCTTCAGGAAGGGGACCATCCCGTGCACCGGGAAGGGGCCCTGCTTGACCCCCTGGGCGTCCAGCGCGGAGTAGGAGCCGCCGATGGCGAGCAGGCCGCCGACGGCGAAGGACAGCACCGCGCGCAGGTTCCAGCCGCCGGTGTACCAGTACCGGCCGCCGGGCTTGTAGAGCTCGTCGAGGTGGAGTTCGGTGCGGCGGATGAACCAGTAGTCGGCGATCAGGATGCCGGCCACGGTGCCGAGCAGGCCGCCGACGACGCCGAGCCAGGTGAAGATGTAGACGTGCGGGTTGGCGATCAGCTTCCACGGCATGATCACGATCCCGACCACGCCGGTGATCAGCGCCCCGGTCCGGAAGCTGATGAACCGCGGGAGCAGGTTGGACAGGTCGTAGGCGGGCGAGACGACATTGGCCGCGATGTTCACCGACAGGGTCGCCACCATCACGATGAACAGCGCGAACAGCGCGCCGACCACATTGCTCATCTTCGCCGTCAACGCGATCGGGTCCCAGATCGGCTCGCCGTAGACCGCCTGCGAGCCGGAGGTCACCAGCACCGACAGCACCGCGAACAGGGTCATCGTGGTCGGCAGGCCCAGCGCCTGGCCGCGCAGTTGGGCCCGCTGGCTGCCGCCGAAGCGGGTGAAGTCCGGGATGTTCAGCGACAGGGTGGCCCAGAAGCCGATCATGCCCATCAGCGACGGGAAGAAGACCTTCCAGAAGCCGCTCCCCCAGCCCAGCGCCGAGGGCTGGTCCAGCAGCGGGCCGAAGCCGCCCGCCTTGGACGCCATGAATCCCAGCAGTGCCAGCGCACCCGCGATGACCAGCGGCGCGGCCCAGTTCTCGAACTTGCGCAGGGTCTCCATGCCGCGGGTGATCACCAGCACCTCGATCAGCCAGAACACCAGGAACGCCAGCCACTGCGTCCAGGCGGTGCCCTGGATCTTGCTCGCGTTCAGCCAGCTGTCGCCGAAGAGCTTCCCGGCCAGCAGGAAGATCCCCTCGCCGCCGATCCAGGTCTGGATGCCGAACCAGGCACAGGCCACCGCCGCACGCACCATCGCCGGGAGGTTGGCGCCGCGCAGGCCGAAGGAGGCGCGGGCGAAGACCGGGAACGGGATGCCGTACTTGGTGCCCGCGTGGCCGGTCAGCAGCATCGGGATCAGCACGATCACATTCGCCAGCGCGATGGTGAGCACCGCCTGCTTCCAGTCCATCCCCAGCGCGACCAGCCCTGAGGCCAGCGTCCAGGACGGGATGCAGTGGGCCATGCCGACCCACAGGGCCAGGTAGTTGTAGGTGGTCCAGTTCCTCCGCTCGATGGCGACCGGGGCCAGGTCGGCGTTGGAGAAGCGTGGATCGTCCAGGACGGCGGCCTCCGCGAGGGCGACTCGGCCGTCCGGATAGCTGTGCTGCGCGGTGGAGGGTTCGGATATGGAGGAGCTGGCGGAGGACATCGGGACCACCTCGGTTCGCGGGTCTCGCGTGGGTACGGGACGGACCCGGCGGCGCGGCATCACGCCGCCGGGAGCTGGTGCGAAGTGCGGAGGTACGTGGCAGAAGCCGAGCGGGGAGGGCTTCAGCCGAAGCGGGGGACGATCTCGGCGCCGTAGGCGTCGATGGTGCTCTCGACCGCGTCGTGCATCGCGTACACGGCGAACTGGTCGACGCCGAGGGCGCGCAGCTGCTCCAGCCGCTCGCGGTGCACCGACGGCGGGCCGATCAGGCAGAAGCGGTCGACGATCTCGTCGGGGACGAAGGCGGTGTCGGGGTTTCCGGCCCGGCCGTGGTGGCTGTAGTCGTATCCCTGGCGTTCCTTGATGTAGTCGGTCAGCGCCTCCGGCACCAGGTCGGAGTGCTCGCCGTAGCGTCCGACCAGGTCGGCGACATGGTTGCCGACCATCCCGCCGAACCAGCGGCACTGCTCGCGGGCGTGCGCCAGCCCTTCCGCGCTGCCGTCGGTGACATAGGCCGGGGCGGCGACGCAGATGGTGATCGCGTCGGGGTCGCGTCCGGCCTGCTCGGCGGCGGTGCGGACGGCCTTGACCATCCACTCGGTCAGGAAGGGGTCGGCCAACTGCAGGATGAAGCCGTCCGCCTGACGCCCGGTCAGCTCCAGTGCCTTGGGACCGTAGGCGCCCATCCAGACCGGGAGGGCGCCGTTCTTCACCCAGGACAGCCGCATCGCGGTGCCGTCGACCTCGGCCTCCCGCCCCTCGGCGAGTTCCTTGATGGCGTGCATGGCCTCGCCGAGCCGGGCCAGGGTGGCCGGCTTGCGTCCGGCGACCCGCATCGCGGAGTCGCCGCGGCCGATGCCGCAGACGGTGCGGTTGCCGTGCATGTCGTTGAGGGTGGCGAAGAGGGAGGCGGTGACCTCCCAGGTGCGGGTGGACGGGTTGGTGACCATCGGACCGACCGTCAGCCGCTCGGTCTCGGCGAGGATCTGGCTGTAGACGACGAAGGGCTCCTGCCAGAGCACCACGGAGTCGAAGGTCCATCCGTGGGTGAAGCCCGCGCCCTCGGCGCGCTTCATCCGGTCGATGAGCAGCCGGGCCGGCGGGTCGGTCTGCAGCACGAGGCCGAAGTCCATCTGCGCTCCTTTCCTGGAAAAATGACGAACGTTCAGATCAAGCTGCGTCAGATCAAGTACTGGCTGGTGCCGCGCGGCAGGAACGCGCCGTGGCCGGCCCGGCCGAGGTACTCGCCCTCGTGGACGACCGCGCTGCCGCGGGACAGGACGGTCCGGGCCCGCCCGGTGATCTGCTTGCCCTCGTACGCGGAGTAGTCGACGTTCATGTGGTGGGTGGCGGCGGACATCGTGTACCGCTCGTGCGGGTCGAAGATCACCACGTCGGCGTCGGCGCCGGGGGCGATGGTGCCCTTGCGCGGGTAGAGGCCGAACATCCGGGCCGGGGTGGCGCAGGCGAGCTCGATCCAGCGGCGGCGGCTGATGTGGCCGTCCAGGACGGCCTGGTGCAGCAGGTCCATCCGGTTCTCGACCCCGGGCATCCCGTTGGGGATCTTGGAGAAGTCGCCGCGGCCGAGTTCCTTCTGCCCGCTGAAGCAGAACGGGCAGTGGTCGGTGGAGACCACGGACAGGTCGTTGGTGCGCAGCCCGCGCCACAGCGCGGCCTGGTGCTCGCGCGGGCGCAGCGGCGTGCTGCACACGTACTTGGCGCCTTCGAAATCAGGTTCGGCGAGGTTGTCGGTGGAGAGGTACAGGTACTGCGGACAGGTCTCGCCGAAGACGTTCAGCCCCAGGTCGCGGGCACCCGCGATCTCGGCGACGGCCTGCTCCGCGGAGACGTGGACGATGTAGAGGGGCGTGCCGCCGGCCACCCGGGCGAGCTGGATGGCCCGGTGGGTGGCCTCGGCCTCCAGCAGTTCGCGGCGGACCTCGCCGTGGTAGCGGGGGTCGGTGCGGCCCGCCGCCAGCGCCTGTTCCACCAGTACGTCGATGGCGATGCCGTTCTCGGCGTGCATCATGATCAGGCCGCCGTTGCTCCCGGCCCGCTGCATGGCGCGCAGGATCCGGCCGTCGTCGCTGTAGAAGACGCCGGGGTAGGCCATGAACAGCTTGAAGGAGGTCACCCCCTCCTCGATCAGCAGGTCCATCTCCTTGAGGCTGGACTCGGTGACGTCCGACATGATCATGTGCAGGCCGTAGTCGATGGCGCAGTTGCCCTCGGCCTTGGCGTGCCAGGCGTCCAGGCCGTCCCGCAGGCTGCCGCCCACCGACTGGATCGCGAAGTCGACGATGGTGGTGGTGCCGCCCCAGGCGGCGGCGCGGGTGCCGGTCTCGAAGGTGTCGGCGGCGTAGGTGCCGCCGAACGGCATCTCCATATGGGTGTGGGCGTCGACGCCGCCGGGGACGACATAGCGCCCGGTGGCGTCGTACTCGGTCTCGGCGGTCCAGGCCTGGGCGGCGGAGCTGCCGGTCGCGGCCAGGGCGACGATCCGCTCGCCCTCGATCAGGACGTCGGCGTGCACCTCCTCCGCGGCGGTGACGACGAGGCCGTTGCGGATGACGGTACGGGGAAGTGTCATACGGGATCGCGCTCCTGGCTCCGGTCAGCGGTGCTCCGGTCGGTCGTGCTCGGATCAGTGGTGCTCGGATCAGTGGTGGCCCGGTCGGTGGATTCGGCCTGCGCCCGGCGCAGCGCCTCGATCAGCAGCTCGGCGCCCTCGGCCGCCTCCTCCGCGGTGAGCGACAGCGGCGGCGCGATCCGCAGGACGTTGCCGGCCAGGCCGCCCTTGCCGATCAGCAGGCCGAGTTCCCGGGCGTGCTCCAGCGTGGACGCCGCGGCGGCGGCCGAGGGCTCGCCGCTGCTGTCGACCAGCTCGACGCCGATCATCAGCCCGCGTCCGCGCACCTCGCGCACCATCGGCAGGTCGGCGGCCCGCAGCAGACCGCTGAGCAGCGCGCCGATCCTGCGGGAGTTGCCCTGCAGGTCGTGGTCGAGCAGGTGGCGCAGATTGGCCAGGGCACCGGCCGTGGTGACCGGGCTGCCGCCGAAGGTGGAGATGGAGTTGGCGCCGAGGCAGTCCATCACCTCGGCGCGGGCCACCACTCCGCCCATGGACAGGCCGTTGCCGATGCCCTTGGCGAAGGTCAGGATGTCCGGCGGACCGGCCTCGGCGTGGGCCTGCCAGCCCCAGAAGTGGTCGCCGGTGCGGCCCCAGCCGGTCTGCACCTCGTCGCTGATCCAGAGGATGCCGTGCCGGTCGAGCACCCGCTTGAAGGCGGCGAACAGTCCGTCAGGACCGCTGGTGAATCCGCCGACGCCCTGGATCGGCTCGGCGATCAGCGCGGCGACGTTCCCGCCGACCTGGCCCAACAGGTCCTCCAGGTCGGCGGTGCAGGCGGCGATGAACTCGGCGTCGGACAGCTCCGCGAACGGGCCCCGGGTGCGGACCCCGCCGTGGACGTAGAGGGTCTGCAGCGGGGAGAGGCTGGTGGGCGACCAGGAGCTGTTGCCGGTGATGCCGATGGTGGTGAACGAGCGCCCGTGGTAGCTGTTGCGCATCGCCAGCACCTGGTTGGACCGGCGGTAGCTGGTGGCGAGCAGCAGGGCGGCGTCATTGGCCTCGGTGCCGGAGGTGGTGAAGAAGACCTTGGCGTCGGGGATGCCGGACAGCTCGGCGATCTGCTCGGCCAGCTCGACCATGGAGCTGGAGAGGTAGAGCGTGGAGCTGTGCAGGATGCGGGACGCCTGCTCGGCCACGGCCTTGGTGACCTCGGGCAGCGCGTGGGCGGTCATGGTGGTCAGGATGCCGCCGAAGAAGTCCAGGTAGCGGCGGCCCTGCGAGTCCCAGACGTGGCGCCCCTCGCCGTGGGTCAGCTCGATCGGCTCGGCGTAGTAGACGGCCAGCCAGGACGGGGTGACCGCCCGGTGACGGTGGATCAGCTCGGACGGGTTGCTCGGCTCGGACGGCCCGGACGGGTTGCTCGGCTCGGACGGGTTGCTCATGTGCGGCTCATTCCCCTCGTAGCTCCTGTCTCCGCTTACTACCCCGGCTCAGGCCTCGGTGAGCGGGCCGTAGGCGTCCGGACGGCGGTCGCGGTAGAACGCCCACTGGTGGCGTACCTCCTCGATCAGGCCCAGGTCCAGATCCCGGACCACCAGCTCCTCCTCCTTGTCGGAGGCGGGCTCGCCGACGAACCGGCCGCGCGGGTCCACGAAGTAGCTGGTGCCGTAGAAGTCGTTGTCGCCGTACTCCTCGACCCCGACCCGGTTGATCGCGGCGACGAAGTACTCGTTGGCGACGGCGGCGGCCGGCTGCTCCAGCTGCCAGAGGTAGGCGGAGAGGCCGCGGCTGGTGGCGGAGGGGTTGTAGACGATCTGCGCGCCGGCCAGGCCCAGTGCCCGCCAGCCCTCGGGGAAGTGCCGGTCGTAGCAGATGTAGACGCCGACCCGGCCGACCGCGGTGTCGAAGACCGGCCAGCCCAGGTTGCCCGGCTTGAAGTAGAACTTCTCCCAGAAGCCCTTGACCTGCGGAATGTGGTGCTTGCGGTACTTGCCCAGGTAGCTGCCGTCGGCGTCGATCACGGCGGCGGTGTTGTAGTACACGCCGGGCTGCTCGACCTCGTACACCGGGACGACGATGACCATGCCCAGCTCGGCGGCGAGGGCCCGCATCCGGGTGACGGTGGGCCCGTCCGGGACGGCCTCGGCCCAGCGGTAGTGCTCCTCCTCCTGCACCTGGCAGAAGTAGGGGGCGTTGAACACCTCCTGGAAGCCGATGATCTTCGCTCCCTGCGCGGCGGCCTCGCGGGCGTACTGCTCATGCAGGTCGATCATGGAGGCGCTGTCGCCGGTCCACTTGGTCTGGACGAGGGCGGCGCGGACCACCTGGGTCGGCTCGGCGGAGCTGTTGAGTTCGGCGGAGTTGGCGGGTTGAGACATGACACACCCTCACCTTCTACTGTCGGCAGAGCAGTGGCTCCCGCTTCTGTCTACGTGCGTAGAACCTAGGACCACCAGCGGCGGGCTGACAATACGTCGGTCGTAACACGGCGAAGACGTTCATGTTTCCCGCCCGTGCCCGGGCAGGTCGGAGCCGCGCGGGCCCCCATGGGCAGCCGTTTCGAGAATAGGCGCTCGGCACACTCCGATCACGTCAACGCGCGGCCCCGGAACAGCCCGGCCTCTCGGGATCGGGACCCCTCCGGCGGATCTTCGAGGCAGAATGAACCCGGAAACCCACCGGGCCCGGAACCAGCACGGGCGGAAAGGCCATCCGCACGGATGGGGGTCCCGGTCCGACGCGCCCCCCGTTCGAACCAGCCGTTCGAACCCGCCGTCCGAAACGTCCGTCCGAGGAGGACACACCATGCCGCACCCCGCTCCATCCCGCATGTCCCGCAGAGTCGCGCTGGCCTTGACCGCGACGCTCGGGGCGGTCGCCGTGCTGGGTGGCGTCAGCGCGTGCAAGTCCGGTAGCAGCGGCGGTGGTTCGACGTCGCCGGCCACCACCCCCGCGCTGCCCAGCGGACTGCCGACCGGGCTCCCCACCGGGCTGCCCAGTGGCCTGCCCACCAACCTGCCCAGCGATTTCCCGACCGACCTGCCGACCAATGAGCTGCCGACGGCGATCCCGACCGACATCATCCCCTCCGGTCTGCTCCCCAGCGGGTCCTAGCCGCCGGCCTCGGCTCCCCAGAGCGAGCCCACCAGGGCGCGGATCGAGGCGGCGAAGAGGCGTTCTGGGTCGGGGGTGCGGGCCAGGGCGGCGGCCAGGGCCGGGTCCTGCTCCGCGGTCTCCACGTCCCAGAGGTCCGGTTCGCCGGGCTGCTGGCGGGGCGCGCGTTCGCGGTTGCGCTCCACCAGGACGAAGCCGACGACCTGGAACTGCACCGCCCGCACCGCCTGCGCCGCCGCCTCGCCGCGCAGCCCCGCCGCATGCGCCTCGTGGACCAGGGCGCGCTGGGCCGGCAGCATCATCAGCTCAGTCAGGCCGCGTTCGTGCACCAGCGCGATCAGGTGCGGGCGCTCCCGGAGCTTGCGCCGCAGCGCCAGCGCGACCGACTCGGCGCGCGCCGCCGGAGTCGCCCCGCGCGCCCGGATCTGCCCCATCTCCCGGACCGTGCGCTGCACCAGTTCGTCCAGCAGCGCCTCGCGGTTGCCGACGTGCCAGTAGATCGCGGTCACGGCCGCGCCGAGTTCGGCGGCGAGCCTGCGCATGGTCAGCGCCTGCGGACCCCGGGTCCGGACCAGTTCCTCGGCGGCGGTCAGCACCGCCTCCCGACTGAACTGCTGATGGGTTGTCACTTCTCTTTACCCTTCGCGCTGTTCGGAGTAACAGTGTTACAGACCGAAGCGACGAGAGGGTGGTTCTGCCATGGCACGAGTACGTTACGGCCCGCGCTCCGAGGCCGACATCGCGGCGGCGAAGAGCAGCCGCGCGGTGCTGCCCGACATCTGGTCGACCGGCGTGGTCGCGGTGTGGACCACCGACCCGGACGCGGTCGCCCAGGTGCTGCCGCCGCCGCTGAAGCCGGCCGAGCAGGCGCTGGTCCGGGTGAACATCAGCCAGGTCGACCTGTTCGGCTCACCGCTGGGCGCGGGCTCCTTCGCGGTCGGCGCGCAGCACGGCGCGCACACCGGCTGGTACCCGCTGGTGATGCCGATGAGCACCGAGCGGGCGCTGATCGGCGGACGCGAGGTCTTCGGCGAGCCCAAGAAGCTGGGCGAGGTCGCGGTCGAGCGGGAGGGCGACCGGGTGCGCGCCACGCTGACCCGGCACGGCATCACCTTCGTCGAGGTCGGCGGCCGGGTCACCGGCGAACTGCCACCGCCCGCGCCGGTCGAGAAGCTGGACTTCTACTTCAAGTTCCTGCCCGCCGTGGACGGCGAGGGCTTCGACCTGGACCCGGTGCTGGTGCACTGCACCCGGAACGAGCGGGTCCGGCGGCTGGAGCGGATCGAGGGCGAGGTGCTGCTGCGCGAGTCGCCGTTCGACCCGGTGGCGGACCTGCCGGTGCACCGGCTGCTGGAGATCACCATCGGTGAGAAGACCTCCGACCAGCGCGGCCGGGTGGTGGAGCGGGTGAGCCCGCGGGCGCTGCTGCCGTACGTCCACCAGCGCTACGACGACCCGATGCAGGTGCTGGACGCACCGCCGGCGCCGGCCTCGCCCGCCGTCCCGACCGGGGGCGAGTGATGGAGCTGCTGCCCGGACAGGTCGCCGTGGTCACCGGGGCGGCGAGCGGGATCGGCCTGGCCATGGCCGAGCGCTTCGCCGCCGAGGGCCTGAAGGTGGTGCTCGCCGATGTAGAGGAGCCCGCGCTGGACAAGGCCGTGGCCGGCCTGCGCGAGCGCGGCGCGGCCGCGGTGGGCGTACTGACGGACGTCTCCGAGCGGGCCGGTGTGGACGCCCTGGCGGACGCGGCGTACGGAGCCTTCGGCGCGGTGCACGTGCTGTGCAACAACGCCGGGGTCGGTTCCGGGGCCGAGGGCCGGATGTGGGAGCACGAGCCCAACGACTGGAAGTGGGCCTTCGCGGTCAACGTCTGGGGCGTGTTCCACGGCATCCAGGCGTTCGTGCCGCGGATGCTGGCGGCCGGGGCGCCCGGACACATCGTCAACACCTCCTCCGCGGACGGCGGGATCGCGCCGCTGCCCACCGCCTCGGTCTACGCGGTGACCAAGGCCGCCGTGGTCACCATGACCGAGTCGCTGTACGCGCATCTGCGCGCCGAGGGGGCGCCGATCGGCGCGTCCGTGCTGTTCCCCGGCCCGCACATGCTGCGCACCGGCCTGTGGGAGTCGCACCGCAACCGGCCGGACCGCTTCGCCAAGGAGAAGCCCCGGCGCACCCCCTACCGCAGCCTGGCGCAGTGGGAGGCGGCGATGGAGGCCGCGGGGCAGCAGATCGAGTTCACCCCGGTCGAGGACGTGGCCGGGACGGTGGTGGACGGCATCCGCGCGGACCGGTTCTGGATGCTGCCCGCGAGCGAGCACAGCGACCGGCAGATCCGGGCCAGGTCCCAGTCGATGCTGGACCGCGGCAACCCGGCCTACCTCGAACACTTCATCCTCGAGGAGGAGTGATGACCAGCAGTCAGCAGCAGGACCCCTATCTGATCATCTCGTCAGACTGCCATGCCGGGCTGCCGACCGAGCAGTACCGGCCCTACCTGGAGTCGGCGCACCACGCCGCCTTCGACGGCTTCCTCGCCGAGGCGTCCGCGCGGCGCGAGCAGGCGACCAGGCTCGGGGTGCGCAACGAGGCCTTCGCGCAGAAGTGGTTCGAGGACCACGAGGAGGGCCTGCGCGGCGGCTGGGACGCGGCGCAGCGCGACAAGGAGCTGGACGGCGACGGCGTGGCCGGCGAGGTGGTGTTCCCGGACGCCGACGCCGTGGACAGCACCACCGCCGCCCCCTTCGGCGTCGGCCTCGGGCTGAGCGGGGACCAGGACCCGGTGCTGGGCATGGCCGGGGCCAAGGCGCACAACCGCTGGCTGGCGGAGTTCATCGCGGACAGCGCCGCCCCCGAGCGGCACGCCGGGGTGGCGCTGCTGCCGATCACCGGCGAGGTGGAGCTGGTCGTCGCCGAGGTGCGCCGGGCGCACGCCTCGGGGCTGCGCGCCGTGATGATCCCGTCCATGTGGGTCGACAAAGAGCCTTATCACCACCGCCGCTACGACCCGGTCTGGGCGGTCTGCCAGGAGCTGCGGATGCCGGTGCTCACCCACTCCGGCGCGGCCCCGCGCCATGAGTACGGCGACCACCTGGGGATCTACGTCACCGAGGTCACCTTCTGGCCCTCCCGTCCGCTCTGGTTCCTGCTCTGGTCCGGGGTGTTCGAGCGCTTCCCCGGGCTGCGGTTCGGGGTGGCCGAGTCGGGCTGCTGGTGGCTGCCCAACCTGCTGTGGTTCATGGACCGGCTCTACCTCGGCGCGCACGGCGGCAAGAAGCTCTCGCCGTTCTCGGAGCTGACCATGGCCCCGAGCGCCTACGTCGACCGCAACTGCTTCATCGCCGCGACCAATACCAAGCGGCGCGAACTGGCGCAGCGCTACGAGATCGGCGTCGGCAACATCTGCTGGGGCAGCGACTTCCCGCACCCGGAGGGGACCTGGCCGAACACCCGGCAGTGGATGCGGACCACCTTCCACGACGTGCCGGTGGCCGAGACCCGGCAGATGCTGGGGCTGTCCTGCGCCGAGGTGTTCGGCTTCGACCTGGCGAAGCTCGCACCGGTGGCCCGCAGGATCGGCCCGACCCCGGCCGAACTGGGCCAGCCGGAGGACCAGTCGGCGGTCGAGGCGGCCTGGGCCCCCGCCCGCGAGGTCGGACGGCACTGGCTGACCGGCCACGACTTCCCCCTCATCGGCACGGCCGCGCCCACGGAAGGGAGCACGTTGTGACACCCCGTCAAGAACCTGAGCGGTACACCGTCGTCTCCGCCGACTGCCACGCCGGGGCGGACCTGCGGGACTACCGCCCCTACCTGGCCTCGCGCCACCACGGGGCCTTCGACGCCTGGGCCGCCGCCTACACCAACCCCTTCGCCGACCTGCAGGCCCCCGAGGCCGACCGCAACTGGGACAGCGGCCGTCGGCTCGCCGAGCTGGAGCAGGACGGCATCGTCGCCGAGGTGGTGTTCCCCAACACCGTCCCGCCGTTCTACCCCAGCACCTCGCTGACGGCGGCCCAGCCCACCGCCGAGGAGTACGAGCTGCGCTGGGCCGGGCTGCAGGCGCACAACCGCTGGATGGCGGACTTCTGCTCGCTCGCCCCGGGCCGCCGGGCCGGGACGATCCAGATCCTGCTGGGCGACCTGGACGCGGCGGTCGCCGAGATCCGCCGCTGCCGGGCGGCCGGGCTGACCGGCGGGGTGGTGCTGCCGGGCGTCCCGCCGGGGTCGCCGGTCCCCGAGCTCTACTCGGCGGCGTACGACCCGCTGTGGGCGGTGTGCGCGGAGCTGGACGTGCCGGTGAACCACCACGGCGGCTCGGCCGGCCCGGTGCTGGGCGAGGAGCCGGCCGCGCGGGCGGTGTTCATGGTGGAGACCACCTGGTTCTCGCACCGGGCGCTGTGGCACCTGGTGTTCGGCGGGGCGTTCCGGCGCTTCCCCGGGCTCCGGCTGGTGCTGACCGAGCAGGGCTCGGGCTGGATCCCGGGCGTGCTGGACATGCTGGACTACTACCATCAGCGGCTGGTCGGCGCGGCCACCAGGGCGTCCACCGCGGAGTCCAAGTTCGGCGCGGGGCTGGCCGAGGCGATGGGCGCGGGGCCGCGCGCGGTCTGGGAGCGCAACTGCTTCGTCGGCGCCAGCTTCATGCGGGCGCACGAGGTGCCGCTGCGCGAGCGGATCGGCCTGGACAAGATCATGTGGGGCAGCGACTTCCCCCACGACGAGGGCACCTTCCCCTACACCACCGAGGCACTGCGCACCGCCTACGCCGGCCTGCCGTACGCCGAGGTCGCGGCCATGGTCGGCGGCAACGCCGCCCGGGTCTACGGCTTCGACCTCCCCGCCCTGGACGCCCTGGCCGCCAAGACCGGCCCCCTGGTCTCCGACGTCGCCCAACCCCTACCCACTCCCCCTCCGGGCGCCACCAGCCCAGCCTTCGCCACCGGCGGCTCGGTGCGGGTCTGGTAGCGGCGGGGCGGTGGAGCACAGAACGGGGAGATTTTCCTACGGGTGAGTAACAACCTCTATGCAGGGAAGTCTCCCCGTTCTACGCTCCCCAGCATGCCGAACCTGCCCGATGCCGTGCTGTGGTCCGTCCCCGCCTTTGTGCTGTTGACGATCGTGGAGATCGTCTCCTTCTTCGTGCACCCCGACGAGGACGAGCAGGGGTACGCGAAGAAGGACACCGCGACCAGCCTCAGCATGGGGCTCGGAAGCCTGGTGACCAACCTCGGCTGGAAGCTTCCGGCGTTCGCGCTCTACAACCTGCTCTACGCGGCCACCCCGCTGCGGGTGCCGCTGCACTGGTGGACCACGGTGCCGCTGATGCTGCTCGGCCAGGACCTCTGCTACTACTGGGCGCACCGCTCGACCCACCGGATCCGGCTGCTCTGGGCGCAGCACGTGGTGCACCACTCCAGCCGGCACTACAACCTCTCCACCGCGCTGCGGCAGCCCTGGACCGATCTGACCTTCGGTGTCTTCTACCTGCCGCTGGTCCTGCTCGGGGTCTCCCCCGCCGCCGTGGCCTTCTGCTCCTCCGTCAACCTGGTCTACCAGTTCTGGATCCACACCGAGCGGATCGGCACCCTGCCCCGGCCGTTCGAGTTGCTGTTCAACACCCCCTCGCACCACCGGGTGCACCACGCCTCGCAGGGCGGCTACCTGGACCGCAACTTCGGCGGGATCCTCATCGTCTGGGACCGGCTGTTCGGCTCCTTCACCGCCGAGACCGACCGGCCGGTCTACGGCCTCACCAAGAACATCACCACCTACAACCCGCTGCGGGTGGCCACCCACGAGTACGCCGCGATCGGCCGCGACCTCGCCGCCGCCAGGAACTGGCGCGAGCGGGCCGGCTACCTGTTCCGGGGCCCTGGCTGGCGCCCCGCCGACCTGGCCGCGGCCGGTACGCCGCAGCGGGCGGACGCGCAGGTCGCCGCGTGACCCCGTCCCGTCCCACGGCCCGTCCGACGGCCCGTACGACGACAGTCGGCTACGCGGCCCTGTCCGTGCTGCACCTGGTCTTCCTGCTGACCGGGCTGTCGCTGGGCGCGGATCTGACCAAGCCGCTGCTGATGCTCGTGCTGGCGGCCTCGGTCGGGACGGCCGCGCCGCGGCTGCTGCTCGGCGCGCTGCTGGCGTCCTGCGCCGGGGACCTGTTCCTGATCTTCGGCGGCAGCTGGTTCCTGGTCGGCATGGGCGGTTTCGCCGTGGCCCATGCCTGCTACGTGACGCGGTTCGTCCGCACCGGCGCGCTGCGGAACCGGGCCCGGCTGCTGCGGACGGCGGCCCCGTACGCGGTGGTCTGGGCGGTGCTGATCACCATGCTCTGGCCGGACCTGGACGCCGGGCTGCGGATCCCGCTCGCGGTCTACAGCCTGCTGCTGACCGCGACCGCCGTCAGCTCCGCCTGCGCGGGGCTGCGCACCGGGATCGGCGGCGGCCTCTTCCTGCTCTCGGACAGCCTGATCGCCAGCGACCTGGCCGACTGGCCGCAGCTGCCGGCGGCCGGCTTCTGGGTGATGGCCAGTTATCTGACGGCCCAGTACCTGTTGGCCACCGGCATCGTCCGGCGGAGCCGGGACGGCGGTCAGAGCGCCAGGTCGACGACCACCGGGGCGTGGTCCGAGGTGCCCTTGCCCTTGCGGGCCTCGCGGTCCACGTAGGAGTCGCTGACGGCCTCGACGAAGGGCTTGTTGGCGTAGGTCAGGTCGATCCGCATGCCGTAGTTCTTGGGGAAGGCCAGCGCCCGGTAGTCCCAGAAGGTGTAGGGGTGGTCGTACTTCAGCGCCCGCGGGAACACGTCGGCCAGGCCGACCGCGCGCAGGTCGGCCAGGGCGGCCCGCTCGGCGGGGGTGACATGGGTGAGGCCCTCGAACTTGGCGACGTCCCAGACGTCCTCGTCGGTCGGGGCCACGTTGAAGTCGCCGAGGACGGCGAACGGGCGCCCGCCCGCGGTGTCCTCGCGGACGGCCTCGCGCAGCGCGGCCAGCCACTCCAGCTTGTAGGCGTAGTGGGCGTGGTCGACCTCGCGCCCGTTGGGCACGTACACCGACCAGACCCGGACCGGGCCGCAGGTCGCGGCGACGGCCCTGGCCTCCTGCTCCGGCTCGGGGGCGATCAGCGCGTCCTCGGCGCCGGTCGCCTCGGCGAGGTAGCCGGGCTGGTCCGGCAGGCCGCGCACCACGTCCTCCAGGCCGATCTTCGACAGGATCGCCACACCGTTCCAGCGGCCGTTGCCGTGCGCGGCGGTCTCGTAGCCGAGCTCGCGCACCGCGTCGAAGGGGAAGGCGTCGGTGGCGCACTTCAGCTCCTGCAGGCACAGCACGTCGGGGGCGGCCGAGCCCAGCCACTCGACCAGCTTCGGCAGCCGGGCGTTGACCGAGTTGATGTTCCAGGTAGCGACGCGAACGGTCATCAGACGACTGCTTCCGTGCGGTGACGTTAGGACACCAATAACCTACCGCCCGGCACCGACAACGGCCCCGCGTGAAGATCGCTCCACGCCCAGGAGCACAATCGGACGGCGGACTCGGCACGGCAGGCACGGCACGACAAGAGAGAGTTGCGGCATGATCCACACGCAGCTGGCAGCGGCCTACTCCGGGCCCCCGGCCTGGACCTTCGGCCGGGTCTTCAGCTCCTGGCAGCTGGAGCCGGTGGTGCTGGCGATCGCGCTGCTCGGCACCGTCGGCTATCTGTTCGGGGTGTCCCGGCTGCGCCGGGCGGGCACCGCCTGGCCGGTCGGCCGTACCGCGGCGTTCCTGCTCGGCATGGCGCTCTGGGTGTTCACCACCTGCGCCGGACTCGGCGTCTACGAGAAGGTCCTGTTCACCGACCGGGCGGTGCAGTCGGTGCTGCTGCTGATGGTCGTCCCGCTGCTGCTGGCCATGGGCGCCCCGGTGACCGTGCTGGTCGAGGCCGCCCCCGAGGGCCGCCGGGAGCGGCTGCGCGCGGCGGTGCGCGGCCGGGCCGCGCAGGTGCTGATGTTCCCGCTGGTGTCGACGGTGCTGCTGATCGTGCCGCCGTGGCTGCTGTACTTCAGCCCCTGGTACCGGCTGTCGCTGACCAGCACCGGTTTCAACATCCTGTTCCATGTGGCCTTCGTACTGCTGGGGCTGGCCTACTTCTGGCCCCGGCTGCAGATCGACCCGGTGGCCCGGCACTACCACCCGCTGCTCGGGGTGGCGATCACGGTGGCCGAGGTGATCTTCGACGCCGCCCTGGGCTTCGTGCTGGTGTTCGGCTCCACCCTGCTGGTCCCGCACTACTGGGCCGAGCTGGGCCGTCCCTGGGGCATGTCCCCGCGGACCGACCAGTCCTGGGGCGGCGCGGTGCTCTGGGGGCTCGGCGACATCGCCGGGGTGCCCTTCCTGGTCGCCCTGATCGTCCGGGTGATCCGCGAGGAGCGGGCCCGCACCATCGAGGTGGACCTCCAGCTGGACCAGGAGACGGCAGCCGCCAAGACCGGCACGGCGCGGACCGCCGAGCCCGCGGCGCTGGAGCCCGAGGAGGGCATGCGGCCCTGGTGGCTGGACGACCCGAACCTGGCCCACCGCTACGGTCCTAGTTCCGGCCCTTCATGAAGTCCTCGTACAGGTCCACGACGTCCTCGGTCGGACCGTCGGCCCGGATGACGCCGTGCTCCAGCCAGATCGTGCGGTCACAGGTGTCCCTGATCGCCGCGTTGTTGTGGGAGACCAGGAAGACCGTCCCGGCCTCCCGGCGCAGCTCCTTGATCCGGGCTTCGCTGCGCCGCTGGAACGAGGCGTCGCCGGTCGACAGCGCCTCGTCGATCAGCAGCACGTCGTGGGTCTTGGCCGCCGCGATCGAGAACCGCAGCCGCGCCCCCATGCCCGAGGAGTAGGTCCGCATCGGCAGCGAGATGAAGTCGCCGCGCGCGTTGATCCCGGAGAAGTCCACGATCTCCTGGTACTTGGCCCGGACCTCGGCGTAGGACATGCCCATCGCCAGGCAGCCGAGCACCACATTGCGCTCCCCGGTCAGATCGCTCATCATCGCCGCGTTCACCCCCAGCAGCGAGGGCTGCCCGTCGGTGTAGATCGCCCCGGAGGCGGTCGGCAGCAGCCCGGCCACCGCCGACAGGGTGGTCGACTTGCCCGAGCCGTTGGAACCGATCAGGCCGATCGCCTCCCCCTTGTACGCGGTGAAGCTGATGCCTCTGACCGCGTGCACCTCCCGCAGCGCCGGGGAGGTCCTGCGGTTGGCGATCCGGGACAGCGCGGAGGTGGCCGAGCCCTTGCCTGCGCCCGCGCCGTAGATCTTGTAGATGATGTGGACGTCGTCCACGACGACCGTGGGCGTCCGCCCACCCGGCCCGGTGTCAGCCACGGCCGTACTCCGCCTCGGCCTTCCAGAAGAAGACGAATCCGCCGATCGAGGCCAGCAGGGCCCAGCCGAGGACGGCGATCCAGGAGTGGTGCGGGATGGCGCTGGCCGGCACCGAGTCCATCAGGGCGAACCGCATCAGTTCGTTGAACAGCAGCGCCGGGTTGAGGTTGAGCAGCGTGGCGATCCAGGACGCGTGCCCGGCGGTGATGTTGCCGACGCTCCAGAAGATGCCGGAGCTGTACATCCAGGTGCGGATGATGAACGGCATCAGCTGCGACAGGTCGGTGGTCCTGGACCCGATCCTGGCCAGGACCAGCGCGAGACCGGTGTTGAACAGCGTCTGCAGCAGCAGGATCGGGACGACCAGGAGCCAGCGGAGGGTGAGCGGCTCGCCGGTGGCCAGGATGATCACTCCGAGCACGATCATGGAGAACAGCAGCTGCTGCAGCTGGATCACCGTGGTGGCGATCGGCAGGCAGGCCCGGGGGAAGTGCAGCGCCCGCACCAGGCTCAGGTTGTCGGCGATGGCCCGGGTCCCGGCCATGACCGCGGACTGGGTGAACTGGAACACGAAGACACCGGTGCACAGGTACGCGATGAAGTTGGGGATGCCCTTGTTGGTGCCCAGCAGCACACCGAAGATCAGGTAGTAGACGGCCGCGTTGAGCAGCGGGGTCACCACCTGCCAGGCCGAGCCCAGCCGCGCCGTGGTGTAGAGGGCGGCGACCCGTGCGGTCGCGTACGCCAGGATGAAGTGGCGCCGCGACCACAGGTCCCGGGTGTACTCGGTGAGGCTCGGCCGGCGCCCGCTGACCGTGAGGCCGTACTTCGCCGCCAACTCGGCGGGGCTGAGCACGGGGCCCGGCTCCGCGAGCCCGGAAGCCGGAACACCACCGCTGTACTGGGTCACTTACCGACGTTCTCACGAACCCGGCGACCCGGCAGTACATATACCGCCAAAACGGGCGCGGCAGAGCGTCAGATCACCGGCGGGCGCCCCAGTCTGGTCATCCGCCACACCGTGCGCCAGCGGATCGGACGGCGCGGCCCGCAGGGGGTGCGCCAGCCGTCGGCGAAGCCCGCGAACCAGGCCTTGAGCGCCGGTCCGGACGGGCGCCGGGCCAGGGTGAGCAGCATCCAGACGCCCAGGTAGACCGGGACGACGACGGCCGGCAGATTGCGCCGGGCCAGCCAGACCCGGTTCCTGGCGATGTTGTGGTTGTAGACCGCGTGCCTGCTCGGCGGGGTCTTCGGGTGGTTCAGCAGGATGTCCGCGCGGTACTCGATGTCCCAGCCGGCGTCCAGCGCCCGCCAGGCCAGGTCGGTCTCCTCGTGGCCGTAGAAGAAGTCCGCGGGGAGCTGCCCGGCCGTGGCGAAGACCTCGCTGCGGACCGCGCTGGCGCCGCCCAGGAAGGTGGTGACCTTGGACGAGTGCAGCGGGTCGGCGGCCCGGAGCCGGGGGACGTGGCGCCGCTGGGTCTCGCCGGTCTCCGGGTCGGCGATCCGGAAGCTGACGATGCCGAGGCGCGGCTCGGCGGCGAACGCCGCGCGGATCCGCTCGGCGTCCTCGTCCTGCGGCAGCAGCCCGTCGTCGTCGAGGAAGAGCACCACGTCGACGTCCGAGCCGTCCTTGCCGAAGGCCTCGATGCCGACGTTGCGACCGCCGGGGATGCCGAGGTTCTCCGGGGTCTCGACCCCGCGCACGCCGTCGGGCAGCGACGGCAGCGGCACGCCGTTGGCCACCACCACGACCTCGACGGCGGGGCCGCGCTGGACCGCGACCGAGTCCAGCAGCGCCTTGAGCTCGACCGGGCGGGTGCCCTGGGTGAGCACCACCGCGCCGAGCCGCAGCTCCTGACCGTCCGTCCGACCGCTCATCGCAGCCTGCTCGACATGACGATGCTGACCAGGTGCAGCACGGTCTGCAGCACCGCGATGCCGGCCAGGACCGCGACCGCCAGCCGGGTGAAGAACAGGTCGCCGTGGGCGAAGTCGGCGATCCCGGCCGCCAGCAGCACCAGCGAGGCCTCGACCCCGCCGATCAGCCGGTGGAACTTCAGCGAGGCCACCAGCTTGCGGGCCAGGGCCACCCCGGAGGCGCGCGGCACCGAGGCGGAGTCCTCCACCGCGGTCAGCCCGCGGCGGATCCGGGCCACGTCGACCAGGTCGGTCTCGGCCTTGATCAGGATCGCGCCGAGGGCGGCGACGGTGCCGAGGAAGGCCCACATCCAGTTGGTGCCGCCGCCGTGCTTGAACAGGTCGGCGGCGCGCAGGCCGGCCCCGGTGAGCAGCGCGGCCTCGGACAGGTAGTGGCCCACCCGGTCCAGGTAGACCCCGGTGGTCGAGGTCTGCTTGCGCCAGCGGGCCAGTTCGCCGTCGACGCAGTCCAGGCCCAGGTACGCCTGGATCAGCAGGGCCGCGAGCACCGCCCCGGTCAGGCCGGGGATCAGCAGCGCGGCGCCGCCGAGCACGCCGGTGAGCATCATCAGCCAGGTCAGCTGGTTGGGGCTGACCGGCGCGTCGATCAGGTGCCGGGTGACCCGGGACGAGATCTTCCGCATGTAGAGCCGGCCGGCCCAGTGCTCGCCGGACCGCCGTTCGAGCATGCCCTCGGGGTGGGCCACGGCGCGGAACTCCGCGATCGTGGGCTTGCCGCCCTTGGCAGGGGTACGTTCAGGAGCTGACGTGTTTGACATAGTCGGTGTACGCGTCCCGGATGGCTGTGGGGTCTAGGTCGAGGTGTTCCAGGATGGTGAACCGTCCTGGTCGGGTCTGCGGAGCGTAGTGCACCGCGGCGACGAACTCCTCGTCGCTGAACCCGATCTGAGCTGCCGTCACGGGCAGGCCGTGGCGGCGGAGGACGTCGGCCATCTGCTGGGACAGCGCGATGTCGCCGCGCAGGTACGTGGCGAACGCCGCGCCCAGTCCGCACTGCTCGCCGTGCTGGGCGGCGCGGGCCGGGTGCAGGATGTCCAGGGCGTGGCTGATCTCGTGGCAGCCGCCGCTGGAGGGGCGGGTGCTGCCGCTGATGTTCATGGCGATGCCGGACAGTACCAGGGACTCGGCGAGCGCGATCAGCAGGGTGTCGTCGGCGATGGTGCCCGGGTGGCGCAGCATCAGTTCCCCGGCGCTGCGGGCCATCGCCACGGCCAGGCCGTCCACCTGCTCACCGGTCTCGCGCTTGGAGAGCTCCCAGTCGGCGCAGGCGGAGATGTTGGAGATGACGTCGCCGATGCCGGCCGCGACGAAGCGCGGCGGCGCCTGCCGGATCACGTCCAGGTCCACGATGATGCCGATCGGACTGGGCACCCCGTAGGAGCCCCGTCCCGCGTCGTTGTCCAGGGTGGAGACCGGGGAGCAGAGCCCGTCGTGGGCCAGGTTGGTGGCCACCGCGACCATCGGCAGTCCGACCCGCGCCGCGGCGTACTTGGCGGCGTCCAGGATCTTGCCGCCGCCGAGGCCGACCACCGCGTCGTAGTGGCCCGCCCGCATCTGGTCGGCCAGGGTGACGGCCGCGTCCAGGGTGCCGCCGGCCACCGGGTACCAGTCGGCGCCGGGCAGCTGCGGCGCCAGCCGCTCCCGCAGCGCCGCGCCGGAGCCCCCGCTGACCGCGACCGCGAGCCGCCCGGAGGCGGAGATCCGCTGGTCGGCGAGGATGGCGCCGAGGTCCTCCAGCGCGCCGGAGCGGATGTCGACGACCAGCGGCGAGGGAACGAGTCGGGTCAGTACCGGCACGCGATCTCCCGTCCCCTGGCCAGGTCCTCGTGGTTGTCGATCTCGACCCAGGAGACCTCGCCGATGGGCTGCACGTCCACCCGCTGCCCCCGGTTCACCATCTCCTGGTAGCCGTCCTCGTAGTACAGGTCGGGGTCGCGCTCGAAGGTGGCCTGCAGCGCGGAGGCGAGGTCCTCGGCGGCCGAGGGGTTGATCACGGTCAGGCCGATGTACTCGCCGGTCGCCTCGGCCGGGTCCATCAGCTTGGTGATCCGGCGCATGCCCAGGGCCGGGTCGACGACGACCTTCATCTCCTCGTCGGCGAGCTTCTTCACCGTGTCCAGCGCCAGCAGGATGCCGGGGGCGCTGCCCTCGGCGGTCAGCCGGGCGTTCGCGTCCAGCATGGTGCGCTGCACCGAGGCCGGGTGCACGGTGTCGCCGTTGGCCAGCAGCAGGCCCTCGGCGAAGAGGGCGCGGGCGCACCAGAGGGAGTAGGCGTTGTTCCACACCTCGGCCTTGTCGTTGTCGACCAGGGTGAGGGTGAGGCCGTACTTCTGCTCCAGCGCGGCCCGGCGCTCGTACACGGCCTCGGCCCGGTAGCCGACCACGATGGCGACGTCCTTGATGCCGACCTCGGCGAAGTTGCCCAGAGTGAGGTCGAGGATGGTCCGCTCGCCGTCCACCGGCACCAGGGCCTTGGGAAGGGTGTCGGTGTACGGGCGCAGACGGCGTCCGGCGCCTGCGGCCAGAACGAGGCCGATCATGTGGTTCTCCGGATTCTTTTTAGCGTGCGTGGCGTGCCAGGGCGTCCCGGAAAAAGGCGGGCTGCCCTGGCGATCGTAGGCGACTGCGGGTGCCCGGTGACACGCGGAGGCCGGTACGCCGTTCCCCGGCACGAACTGGTGGTCGTCGGACGATCATCATTGCGGACAGTGACGCCGGGCCACAAGCCGCGCCGGTCCCGCGGACCCGGCGCCCGCCCGGTGAGCGGGTCCGCCGCCACCCGATGGGGTCCTTCTCGCAGTTCCCACGGGTCCCATACGGCAGACTGTGGGCTGGCGGTCTCCGCCGACCGTGCCGGGGGCAGCGACCCCGACCGCGTTCGCCACACCACCCGAAAGGTCCTGCATTTTGTCGACCTCGACCAGTGCTGCGATTACCCACGATGCGACCCCCCTGACCGCGACCGAGATCCTGCTGGAACTGGTCGACGAGCAGGGCCGGACCATCGGGACGGCGGAAAAGCTGTCCGCCCACCAGGCCCCCGGACGGCTGCACCGCGCCTTCTCCGTGTTCCTCTTCGACACCGAGGGCCGGATGCTGCTGCAGCAGCGGGCCCTGGGCAAGTACCACTCCCCCGGCGTCTGGTCGAACACCTGCTGCGGGCACCCCTACCCCGGTGAGACCCCCTTCGCCGCGGCGGCCCGGCGCACCGCGGAGGAGCTGGGCGCCGCCCCGGTCCGGCTCCAGGCCGCCGGGACGGTCACCTACAACCACCCCGACGAGGCCACCGGGCTGGTCGAGAAGGAGTACAACCACCTCTTCGTCGGTTTCGCCGCCGCCGACCAGGCCCCGGACCCCGACGAGGTCGCCGCGGTCCGCCTGGTCACCGCGGCCGAGCTGGCCGAGCTGCGGGCCTCCACGGCGTTCTCGGTCTGGTTCGGCACCGTCCTGGACGCCGCCCTCCCCGCCGTACGGGAACTGGTGCCGGGCGCCGGCTGGTAGCCCGGCGGCAGCCCACTGCCACCCCCGGTGCGGGTACCGCGGCACCGGGGGCCGTGGGGGCGACAGCCGGCACGGCGTCAGTGCCGCAGTGTGCGCAGCTCCCCCTTCACCCGGGCCAGGTCGGAGGCGCCGTCCGCGCGGACCGACTCCTCGCCGAGTCCGACCACCGGGGTGACCGCCGAGTCCAGGTACGAGTTCAGGCCGGTGACCAGGAAGTCGTCCAGCTCGCCGCCGACGATGCGGACCAGGGCCGCGCCGCCCTTGGCGCTCACCACGGTCACCGTCGCCACCTGCTCGCCGCCGAGCGGGACGGAGACCGTGACCGGTCCCTCGTTGTCGCTCTGCACCAGCACGGTGAGGTAGCCGGTGTCCGGGCTGACGCTGCGCCAGTAGGCGTCGGCGTGGCCGGAGACCACCGTCGGGGTGAGCACCCGGGCCGGCGCCGGGACCGGCCCGGCCGCCAGCGCCTCGGCCAGCACCGTGCACGGTCGCAGCAGTTCGTCCAGCCGCGGCACCTCCCCGCCGAGCCGCACCGAGTGCCCGGCCGCCAGGTGCCCGGCGAGCAGCCGCTGCACCCGTTCGTGCATGAACGGGCCGCCGTGCAGTACCAGGTCGGGGTGCCCGGCCAGGGTCTCGGCGGTCGCGCTCTCCAGGTCGACGATCCGGTAGTCGCCGCCCTCGGCCCGGATCCGCTCGTGGAAGTCGCGCAGCGGACGCCCGCAGCCGGCGCCGCTGTCGTCGTCGTCCGGCGCCCAGGCCGCCACCGCCGCGTACGGGGCGTAGAGGCCCCAGCTGGAGCCCGCGGCCGGGGTGGCCGCCAGGAACTCGGCGCCGTGGGCCTCGAAGAAGTCCGCCAGCATCCGGACCGTGCCGGCCTTGTCGGTGGGGTTGCCCTGCGCGTCGATCGGGGGGCAGTCCGGGTACGGCGGGGCGTGCATGACGTCCAGGTCGTCGCCCCAGCCCGAGGTGGCGACGCCGGTGTAGACGTTGATCCCGGTCGCGCCCGCGGCCAGCGCCAGCAGGCTCTGGTGGAAGCTGGTCGCCCCGGCCGCGTAGGCCCGGTCGTACAGCTCGGAGAAGCCCCAGTTCTCCTCCAGGTTGGGGCCCGGGGCCCGCTTGGCGGCGACGACGTAGCGGGCGTGCGAGGTGTGGTCGGTGGAGACCACGCCCATCCAGTTGGTGAAGCCGTAGTGGATGCCGTCCCAGCGCTCGGGCCGGACCCGGGCCAGCCAGCCGTCGAAGGAGTGCGGGTGCTCGGCCGGCGGGTTGAGGTTGACCAGCACCGGGACGCCGGGCGCCAGCGCCGCGGTCCAGGTGTGGTACGCCTCGGTCAGCAGGTCGGAGTGGTAGCGGCCCCAGTCGGCGCGGGCCAGCTGCTCCTGGACGCTCTCGGCGACCCGGCGCTCGCGCGGCGGCTCGACCTCGGCCCAGTCGCCGTGGCCGGTGCCGTGGACCTCGTTGTAGGCGTCCAGGCTGCCGTAGTACTCGGCCAGCTTGCCGCGGAAGAAGGCCAGCCCGGGGGCGCTGTAGTCATAGGCCCAGAGCGGCAGGGCGCCGTCGGTGAACAGTCCCTCGTTGGCGATCTGGACCAGCACCACCGGCCCGTCCGGGGTGGTGGCGGCCGACAGCACCTCCTTGTCGACCGCGCGCATCCAGTCGCCGACCCGGACCGCGAAGTGGGCGCCCAGCGGGGCCGGCAGCGGCCGGCGCTCGACCCGGCCGTCCGGGCCGCGCACGGATCCCGACCAGAGCACCGGGTTGCCCTCGGCGTCCAGGGTGGCCTCGACCTCCGGGTTGACCGCGGGGCAGATCCAGTCCGGCAGGCCGCCGTAGTTGGTCTCGGCGTGGATGAACGGGCCCGGCTTGGCGATCACGCTGAGCCCGAGCTCGGCGCAGATCCGCAGGTAGCCGACCAGGTCGCGGTCCGGCCTGGTGGCCCCGGTGAAGTCCGGCGGTGAGTCGGCGTCGGGCTGGTGGTGCCGCCAGGGGAAGTAGCTGGTGACGACCCGGATGCCGGTCTCGTCGCGCAGGGTGCGCAGCCGGTCCCGCCACACCGTCGGGTCGTCCCGGTAGTACGGGTAGTCGGCGGTGGCGAGCAGGCCGGGGGCGCCGTCGGTGTGCAGTACGCCGTCTCGGAGCTCGATGCGCACGGGGTGGTCCTCTCGGGCGGGGGACTGATGCTCAGTCAGGAAGTGACGTGCGGTGTGCGCCGCCGGCGCGCGGGGGGGCTCGGGCGCCGGGGCCGGAAAACAGGCCAGGGACGGGTGGTGGCGTCAGAGCCGCCACCACCCGTCCCGTCCCCCTCCTAGTCGCCCTGCGCCTCGCGGTTGCGGAGGATCGCGTCCGCGAACCAGCGCCCGCTGCGCTTGACCGTCCGCGCCTGCGTCTCGTAGTCGACGTGGACGATACCGAAGCGCTTGTCGTAGCCGTAGCTCCACTCGAAGTTGTCCATCAGCGACCAGGCGAAGTAGCCCCTGATGTCCGCCCCCGCCTCGCGCGCGTCGGCGACGGCGGCCAGGTGCTCGGTGAAGTACGCGGTGCGGTCGGCGTCGTCGACCTCGCCGTCCGGGCCGACCTCGTCGTCGAAGGCGGCGCCGTTCTCGGTGACGTAGAGCGGGACGCCCGGGTAGTCGCGACCCAGCCGGACCAGCAGCTCGGTGAAGCCGTAGGGGGTGATCTCCCAGTCCATCGCGGTGACCGGGAGGCCCTGGAACACCTGGCGGACCACCGGCAGCCCGTCCACCTCCTCGCGGCCGTCCTCGTCGGTGCCGGAGAAGTAGTGGCTGGTGTAGTAGTTGACGCCGAGGAAGTCCAGCGGCTGGGCGATCACCGCGAGGTCGCCGTCCTGCACCGGCAGGTGCACCCCGCGGGCGGCCAGGTCGTCGACCACGTCGAGCGGGTAGCTGCCGTGGACCAGCGGGTCGGTGTAGACCCGGGTGCCGAGGCCGTCGGCCCGGCGCGCGGCGGCCCGGTCGGCGGCCGATTCGGTGGCTGGCACGGCGTGCGCGGTGTTCAGGGTGATGCCGACCTGGATCGGCCCGGGGGCGGTCTCCCTGAGCCGCTGCGAGGCCAGGCCGTGGCCCAGCAGCAGGTGGTGCACGGCGGACATGGAGTCGCCGAAGTCCTGCCGGCCCGGCGCGTGCCGGCCGGTCTCGTAGCCGAGCACCGCGGAGCACCAGGGCTCGTTCAGGGTGGTCCACCAGCTGACCCGGTCGCCGAGGGCGTTCATCGCGATCTCGGCGTAGTCGGCGAAGCGGTGCGCGGTGTCGCGGGCGGGCCAGCCGCCGGCGTCCTCCAGCTCCTGCGGCAGGTCCCAGTGGTACAGGGTGACCCAGGGCAGCACGCCGCGGGCCAGCAGCCGGTCCACCAGGCGGTCGTAGAAGGCCAGGCCGCGAGCGTTGGCGGCGCCCTTCCCGCCCGGCTGGATCCGCGGCCAGGACAGCGAGAAGCGGTACGAGTCGACCCCGAGGCCGGCGATCAGGTCGACGTCCTCGGGCATCCGGTGGTAGTGGTCGCAGGCGGTGTCGCCGTTGTGGCCGCCGAAAGTGGCACCGGGGACCCGGCTGAAGGTGTCCCAGATGGAGGCCGTGCGGCCGTCCTCGAACGCGGCGCCCTCGATCTGGTACGCGGAGGTGGCGACGCCCCACAGGAAGTCCGTGGGGAAGCGGGAGCCGACGTCGGCGCGCGGCTCGGGCGCGGACGAACGGTCGAGGCTGGTCGTCATGGTTCTCCAGTGGGGTACGGCGGTTGGCGGGCTGATGCTGCGCTGACTGCTGGGCTGGGCTGGGTTTCGGAAGTGATCAAGTGATCAAGAGAGAGCGCTCTCTCACTCAGTGGAGTGTCGCGCCAGTCCTCCATGAGCGTCAAGAGCCCCGGTCGAACCAGTCGTTTGCATGCGAGAGATGAAGACAGGTCACATCCCTGCAACGTCGCTGACTTCGAGTCTTGACAGCAACCGCACCCCGAGGCAAGCTCCCGGCAGGCAGAGAGCGCTCTCCAGGCTCTGGACTCAAGTTAACTCTTTGTTGCCGGAACGTGATTGACGTGACGGAGATTACCTTGGTTGACTCTGCGGCGGAACCGGTTGCGGAACCGGTTCCCGAACTGAGATCCAAGACAACGCAAGACAACCGCAAGTACCACTGAAACACCCCAAAAGCGACCACCGATCAATGACGAACGGAGGCGGACGTGCCGATCACCATCGCCGATGTGGCAGCACATGCCGGGGTGAGCAAGACCACGGTCTCGCGGGTCCTCAACGGCAAGGGCGAGCTCAACGCGGCCACCGCCGCACGGGTCCGCCAGGTGATCGCCGAGCTCGGTTACGTCCCCAGCGCCGGAGCGGTCGGCCTGGCCCGGGGGCGCACCCAGATCGTCGGGATGCTCGTCCCCTCACTGACCTGGCCGTGGATAGGCCAGGTGCTCCAGGGCGTGATCGACGTCGTGGAGGCGGAGGGGTTCGGGCTGCTGCTCTTCACCTGCGACCGCGGCGAGGAGTCGCTGCGGCGCTTCGCCAAGCAGGTGTCCGCCAAGTCCTTCGACGGACTCCTGGTGATCGAACCCGAGGGCACCCTCGACTACATCACCGAACTGCACGAAGCCGGCCTCCCGGTCGTCCTGATCGACGACCGCGGCCACCGCCCGCTGTTCCCCTCCGTCGCCACCACCGACCGGAGCGGCGGCGAGTCGGCAGCCCAGCACCTGCTGGAGCTCGGCAGGCACCGCCCGGTGGTGATCACCGGCCCGGAGAGCTTCGGCTGCACCCAGGAACGGCTGGCCGGATTCGCCGACACCTACGCGGCGAACGGGCACCCGCTGTTCCCCGACCAGATCGTGGTCGGCGACTTCACCTTCGAACAGGGGAGGGCCGCCGTCACCGCCATGCTGAGCACGGGAATGACCTTCGACGCCGTGTTCGCCCAGAACGACCTCTCCGCGACAGGCGTGCTGCTCGCCCTGCGCGAGGCCGGGATCCGTGTGCCGGAGGAGGTGGCCGTGGTCGGTTTCGACGACGTCCCGCTCGCCTCCTACAGCGACCCGGCGCTGACCACCGTGCACCAGCCGCTGCGCGAGATGGGCGACGCAGCCGCCCGGATGCTGCTCGCGCACTTCAAGGGGGTCCCGCTGCCGAACGCGGCCAGCGTCCTCCCCACCCACCTGGTCGTCCGGGACTCCTCCCTGATCCGGACCCAGCTCCAGCCCGACCCCCGGTAGGCCCGGAGCACCACCTCCCCCGCCGCCCCGGGGCGGCCGCTGGCAGAGCGCGTACGCGCCCTGCCGCGCTGCACCACACCCGAAGCCGCACCACCCGCACCACAACAGCTCCACCCGCACCACCCCGCACCACCCGGAAAGAAGCCGCACCACCCGATCGAACCCGGCTCCACCCAGCCACATCCTCGTCTTGACACCTCTGAAGTGGGGAATCATGCGCCTCAATCGCACCATCACCGCAGTGTTCGCCGGCAGCCTGGCGATAACCTGCCTCGCCGCCTGCAGCAGCACCAACGCGGGTCACAAGGCCACCGGCTCGGGCGGCTCCGGGGTCACCGCACTGAAGATCGGCATGCCCGACGGTGCGATCACCAAGAACAACAACCCGTACCTGAACTCCTCGGCCGCCGCCGCCCTCGGCTACCGCTTCATGATCTACGAGCCCCTCGCCATGGTGAACGAGGCCAAGCCGGCCGACCCGGCCCAGCCGTGGCTCGCCACCAAGTGGGACTGGACCAACAACTACAAGACCGTCACCTTCACCGTGCGTGACGGCGTCAAGTTCTCCGACGGCTCCGCGATGACGGCGGCCGACGTGGCGTACTCCTTCCAGATCCTGAAGGACCAGCCGGCCCTCAACTACAACGCGCTGGCCATCGACAGCACCAGCAGCAGCGGCAACACGGTCACCGTCAACTTCACCAACTCGCAGTTCGTCACCCAGTCCAAGGTGCTGCGGACCTTCGTCATCCCGAAGGCGATCTGGTCGAAGATGGTCGACCCGACCAAGGACATCGTGGCGAACCCGGTCGGCACCGGCCCGTACACGCTGAAGTCGATCACCACCCAGAACGTCACCCTGCAGGCCCGGACCAGCGACTACTGGCAGGCGCTGCCCAAGGTGCAGACCCTGCTCTACACCTCGTACACCGGCAACGACTCGATGACCACCGCGCTCACCAGCGGTGCGGCCGAGTGGAGCTACGTCTTCATCCCGCAGGCCAAGCAGGTCTTCGTGGCCAAGGACCCGGCCCACTTCAAGCTCTGGTTCCCGCCGAGCCTGAGCGCGGACGGCCTGTGGATCAACACCACCGTCAAGCCGTTCGACGACCCGGCCCTGCGTGGCGCGATGGCCATGGTCATCAACCGCGACGACATCTTCAACCAGGGTGAGTCCGGCTACTTCAAGCCGCTGGTCGACAGCGTCACCGGCCTGCCCACCCCGGCCGGCGACCCCTTCATCGTCGACAAGTACAAGGGCCAGACCGCCAAGGTCGACGTGGCAGGCGCGCTCGCCAAGCTCAAGGCGGCCGGCTACACCTACGCCAACAACGTGCTCAAGGACAAGACCGGCAAGCCGGTCACCATCACCCTGACCGACCCGGCCGGCTGGTCCGACTACCAGACCGACCTGACCATCATCGCCGACAACTTCTCCAAGATCGGCATCAAGGCCACGGTCGACAAGGCCGACGAGAACGCCTGGACCAAGAACATCGGCGCCGGCAACTTCCAGGCCGCGATGCACTGGACCAACGGCGGGGCCACCCCGTACGACTTCTACGAGAACATCATGAACGGCGACAACCTGAAGCCGATCGGCACCGACTCCCCCAACGGCAACTACGGCCGCTTCACCAGCCCGCAGGCCACCCAGGCGCTGAAGGACTACGCGAACGCGCCCGACGACGCCAGCCGCACCGCCGCGCTGACCACCCTCGAGACCATCATGGTCGAGCAGACCCCGATGATCCCGACCTCGGCCGGCAACTACGGCGCCGAGTACTCCACCAAGAACTGGGTGGGATGGCCGGACGACAGCAACAACTACGCCGGCGCCCAGCCGACCATCCCCGAGGCGCTGAACGTGGTGCTGCACCTGAAGTCGGCCAAGTAGCACCCCGCACGACAGCCGCATCCGGGAAGTAACCGCACCACAGCACTCACCCCCCGCTTCCCGGTCCTCCGCCCCGTACCCGGGCGGAGGACCGGGGGCACTGACATCACGATGGGATACCGGGCATGACGTTGAGCCAAACGTCCTCTCCACCGGCGCCACCGGACAGCGAGACGGTTCTCGAGGCGGACGGCCTCACCAAGCACTTCGCGGTGCGCAAGAGCGGACGGCAGGCGCTGACGCGTACTCCACGCGTCGTGCACGCCGTCGACGACGTCACCCTGAGGCTCCGCAGAGGACGTGTCACGGCTCTCGTCGGTGAGTCGGGCTCCGGGAAGTCCACCGTGGCACGGCTGCTCGCGCAGCTGTACCCGCGCACCGGCGGCGACATCCGGCTGCACGGGGAGTCGGTGACGGTCAAGGGGGGACGGCGCTTCCGGGCGTACAACCGCAAGGTCCAGATGATCTTCCAGGACCCGTTCGCCTCACTGAACCCGGTCCACACCATCCGCTACCACCTCACCCGGGCGCTGCGGATCCACGGCAACGGCGGCAGCGGCCACGGCAAGACCGGCGCGGCCGAACTGCAGCAGGCCCTGGAGCAGCTGCTGGAGCGGGTGCAGCTCACTCCGGCGGCCCGCTACCTCGACAAGTTCCCGCACGAGCTCTCCGGCGGACAGCGCCAGCGCGTAGCGATCGCCCGTGCCCTCGCGGCCGATCCCGACGCCCTGCTCGCCGACGAGCCGGTCTCCATGCTGGACGTGTCGATCCGGCTCGGTGTGCTCAACCTGCTGCGCGACCTCAAGGAGCGGCTGAGCCTGGCCATCCTCTACATCACCCACGACATCGCCTCGGCCCGCTACTTCGCGGACGACACCATGGTGATGTACGCCGGGCGGATGGTGGAGGGCGGTTCCAGCGAGGCCGTAACCCAGCACCCGGCCCACCCCTACACCCAGCTGCTGATCAGCTCGGCGCCGGACCCGGACCGGATCCTCGGCCTGGGCACCCCGGACGACACCGAGGACACCAGCGGCGGCGAGCCACCCAGCCTGATCGAACCGCCGGCCGGCTGCCGGTTCAACCCGCGCTGCCCGTCCGCGATGGACATCTGCCGCAGCGAGCTGCCGCCCCGCTTCGACGTACCGGTCCCGGTCGAGCTGAGCGCGACGGTGCTGGCCGGAACCATTGACGGCGAATCCCCGCACTGGGCAGCCTGCTGGTTGTTCGACGAGAACCACGGCGGCACCGGGACCAGCGGCAGCACCGCGCCGGCCGGGACGGAGGCATCCCAGTGAAGTACTTCCTGCAGCGGCTCGGCTTCTACCTCCTCACCGCGTGGGCCGCGATCACCGTCAACTTCTTCATCCCCCGGCTGATCCCGGGCGACCCGGTGATGGCCCTGATCAACAAGAACCGGGGCCAGATCGACACCAAGGCGATCGCCTCGCTCTACGTGCTGTTCGGGCTCAACAAGCACCAGAGCCTGTGGTCGCAGTACACCACCTACCTCAGCCAGCTGGCCCACGGCGACCTCGGGATCTCCTTCTCCAACTTCCCGACCCCGGTCTCCAGCATCCTGGTGCAGAGCCTGCCGTGGACGGTGGCGCTGGCCGGCGTGGCCACCATCATCAGCTTCGCCACCGGCACCTTCCTGGGTGTGCTGTCCGGCTGGCTGCGCGGCTCCCGGCTGGACTTCCTGCTGCCGGGCACCACCTTCGTCTCCTCCATCCCGGCCTTCTGGCTGGGCCTGCTGGCCATCGCCGGACTGATCGCGGTCGGCAGCCAGTTCCCGGTCTCCGGCGGCTACGACCCGGGGCTGATCCCGGGCACCGACACCGAGTTCATCAGCAGCGCGCTCAAGCACAGCTGGCTGCCGCTGGCGGTGCTGGTGGTCACCACCATGAGCGGCTGGATCCTCAGCATGCGCAACATGATGGTCACCGTCGGCGCCGAGGACTACATCACCGTGGCCCACGCCAAGGGCCTGAGCGACCGCCGGGTGATGCTGAGCTACGCGGCCCGCAACGCGCTGCTGCCCAATGTCTCCGGGCTCTCGCTGGCCCTGGGGCAGATCCTCGGTTCCACCCTGCTGGTCGAGATCGTCTTCAACTACCCGGGCATCGGCTTCGAGATGCTGCAGGCCGTGGGATCGACCGACTACCCGCTGATGCAGGGAATCTTCCTGTTCATCACGCTGGCGGTGCTGCTGGCGAACCTGCTGGCCGACATCGCGTACCTGATCCTCGACCCGCGTACGCGCAAGGAGGGCTGAGCGATGGCCACCGCGGCATCCAACATCACCTCGATCGCTCCGTCCGATCCGCAGGCCACGGCACCCGAGTCGGGCAAGCCCAAGCGCCAGCACCTGCGCTTCCTGTCCAGCCCCAAGGCCGCCACCGGCAGCTTCATCCTGATCTTCTTCGGGCTGCTGGCGATCTTCGGCACCTTCATCGCCCCGCACGACCCGACCGCGCGCACCAGCGACCTGCTGCAGGGCCCCTCGGCCAAGCACTGGTTCGGCACCACCCACCTGGGCCAGGACATCTTCAGCCAGGTCATCGTCGGCACCCGCAGCGTGATGTACGTCGGCCTGATCGCCGGGGCGGTCGCCACCGCCCTCGCGGTGCTGATCGGGGTGACTTCCGGCTACCTCAGCGGGGTCGCCTCGGACCTGCTCTCGGCGCTCACCAACGTCTTCCTGGTGATCCCGGCGCTGCTGCTGATCATCATCATCACCTCCAGCCTGCCCAGCGGCGGCGAGACCCTGGTCGCCCTGGTCATCGGCTTCACCTCGTGGGCCTGGGGCGCCCGGGTGGTCCGGGCGCAGACCCTGTCGCTGCGACGGCGGGACTTCATCGAGGCGGCCCGGGCGACCGGCGAGTCGACCTGGCGCATCATCATCTTCGAACTGCTGCCCAACCTCAGTGCGGTGATCATCTCCGGCTTCATCGGCACCGTGATCTACGCGGTGATGAGCGAGATCACCCTGGCCTTCATCGGCGTCCCCGGGCTCTCCGCCTGGAACTGGGGCACCATCCTCTACTGGGCGCAGAGCCAGCAGGCGCTGGCCCAGGGCGCCTGGTGGTGGTTCGTCCCGGCCGGTCTGGCGATCGCCATCCTCGGCACCTCGCTGGCGCTGGTGAACTTCGGCATCGACGAGTTCGTCAACCCCCGGCTGCGCAACAACGGCGAGCGCGGGGCGAAGTCCTCCGACGGCCGTCCGGTGAAGATGCGGGTCGGCTTCACCCCGGTGGTCATCCCCCGCTCCGAGCAGCCCGAGCCGGCCGATTTCACCCCGGTCCGGATCTCGCCGGTGGAGGAGTCCGACCTGGTCGAGTCCACGAGTAAGGAAGAGTCGCAGTGAGCAAGGAGCCGGTACTCGAGATCAAGGGCCTCTGCGTCGACTACGGCCTCGGCGAGCAGTCCGTGCAGGCGGTCCGCGACGTCAACCTGACCCTGCACCGCGGCGAGGTGCTCGGCCTGGCCGGGGAGAGCGGCAGCGGGAAGTCCACCCTGGCCTACGGCCTGACCCGGCTGCTGCCGCCGCCCGGTGTGATCACCGGCGGCAAGGTCATCTACCACCCGCCGGGCGAGCCGCCGGTGGACGTGCTGCAGATGGACAACGCCGCCCTGCGCAGGTTCCGCTGGGCCGAGACCTCCATCGTGTTCCAGGGCGCGATGAACTCGCTCAACCCGGTGCACACCGTCGCCACCCAGCTGATGGACGTGCTGGCCGCGCACGAGCCGAACATGAGCCGGGAGGCCAGGAAGGACCGGGCCAGGGAACTGCTGCGGCTGGTCGGGATCGCCCCCGACCGGCTCGACAGCTACCCGCACCAGCTGTCCGGCGGGATGCGCCAGCGGGTCATGATCGGCATGGCCCTGGCACTGGAGCCGCAGGTCGTCATCATGGACGAACCCACCACCGCGCTCGACGTGGTGATGCAGCGTCAGATCCTGCGCCAGCTGGTGGACCTGCGCGAGCGGCTGGGCTTCTCGGTGGTGTTCATCACCCACGACCTGTCGCTGCTGGTCGAGTTCTCGGACCGGATCGCCATCATGTACGGCGGCCGGATCGTGGAGGAGGCCCCCTCGGCCAAGCTCTACCGCGACTCGCTGCACCCGTACAGCGACGGCCTGCTCAACGCCTTCCCGCCGCTGCGCGGGGAGCGCCGGGAGCTCAGCGGCATCCCCGGCTCCCCGCCGGACCTGCGCGCGATGCCCACCGGCTGCGCCTTCCACCCGCGCTGCCCCAAGGCGTTCGACCCCTGCCGGACCGACCTGCCGCCGCTGGTGGTCCCGGCCGACCACCCGGAGCAGGAGCGCTCGGTCGCCTGCTGGCTGCACCCCGGGGCCTGAGACCCGGCGTCCCTGAGACCCGGTGCTCCGGCGTCCCTGAGACCCGGAGCACCGGCGCACCGCTGGACCGCACCACCCGCCGAACTCGACTCGGCCGACGGCTCTTGAGGGGGAGCCGTCGGCCGGGTCGTACCCATCTTCCGTGTCAGTGAACTGATCTGATGGTGCGTCAGTGTCGGAGGCAGGACTCGCGGTCGACCGTGACGTCGGTCTCCCGCAGCTGGACGGCGGTGGCCACCCCGCGCTCGCGGGTCGCCGCCCTGCGGCGCAGCACCACCGCGGCGGCCAGCAGCGCCACCGCCGCCGCGCCGCCCAGCACCGGTCCGGCCTGCGAGGCGAGTCCGGTGTACGAGGCGCCCAGGGCATAGCCCGCGCCCGACTCCGCCGAAGCCCACAGCAGCGCCGCCGCCAGGCTGTAGGGCGCGATCCTGCGGTAGCGCAGCCCGGCGGCGCCGGCCAGGTGCGGGGCCAGCGTCCGCAGCACCGGCAGGAAGCGGCAGAGGAACACCGCCGCCCCGCCGCGCCGGGCGAGGATCCGGTAGGTGCGCTGCAGCAGTGTGGGCGGGATCCTGCGCCCGATCAGACCGGTGCCGAGCCGGGGGCCCAGCCGGCGTCCGGTGCGCTGGGCCAGCAGGTCGCCCAGCACCACCGCGCAGACCGCGGCGGCGATCACCACCGGCAGCCGCACCGTCGCCGAGCCGCTGCCGGTCCGCGCCAGAAAGCCCGCGGCGAGCAGCGTGGTCAGCGACGGCGCCAGGGCCCCCAGCAGCAGCACCGACTCGGCCAGCACCACTGCGGCCACCGTCCCGTACACGGCGGGCGGCGGCAGTTGCAGCAGCAGGTGCTGGATCCAGTTCATCGCGGCTCGCCGTCGGGCAGCGGAGGTCGCTGGTCCCCGTGCACGAGGGAGCGCCAGGCGGTGCGCAGCAGGGACAGACCGTTCTGCGCCGCCTCGGTCAGAAACAGCCAGCCGTCCGCGTCGCGCTGGGCCAGGACTCGTCGGTCGATGCTTGCTTGATCCATGGCTACCAAGGTAGGAGTCGGTCCAATGTCTGGGATCAGCCCTGGGTGCCACCCCGACCCCCAGGAATCTCAGGGTCACCCCCCGGTGTTCCATGACCGTGATGGTTGAACAGGCAACGGAAGCTGTGCCGACGGCCCCGGTGCCGGCGGCCGACGTGGACGTGGTGGAGGTGGACGTGGTGGTGGTCGGAGCCGGCCAGGCCGGGCTCTCGGCCGCGTTCCACCTCCGCCGGCGCGGGTTCGAGCCCGGCGAGGGCTTTGTCGTCCTGGACGCGGACGACTCCCCCGGCGGCGCCTGGGCGCACCGTCCGCCCACGCTGACCATGGCCGCCGTGCACGGCTTCCACGAGCTGCCGGGGATGCCGCTGCCGCCGTTCGCGGCGCAGCGCCCGGCCAGGGACGCGCTGCCGGAGTACTTCGCCGCCTATGAGCGGACCCACGACCTGAGGGTGCGACGGCCGGTGCACGTCCGGGCGGTGCGCGAGGCGGGCGACGGACGGCTGCTGGTCGAGTCGGACGCGGGCCGCTGGACCGCCAGGGCGCTGATCAACGCCACCGGCACCTGGACCCGGCCGTTCCTCCCCTACTACCCCGGCGCGGAGCTGTTCCGGGGCCGGCAGCTGCACAGCTCCGAGTACGGCGGGCCGGCCGCGTTCGCCGGGCAGCGGGTGCTGGTGGTCGGCGGCGGGGCGTCCGCGATCCAGATCCTGGCCGAGACCGCCGAGGTGGCCAGGACGCTGTGGGCGACCCGGCGCCCGCCGCGGTTCCGCGAGGCCGCCTTCACCCCCGAGATCGGCCGGGAGGCCGTCGCCATGGTCGCCCGCCGGGTGCGCGCCGGGCTGCCGCCGGCGAGCGTGGTCTCGGTGACCGGCCTGCCGCCCACCCCCGCCCTGCTGCGGGCCCACGAACTGGGCGCGCTGGAACGGCTGCCGATGTTCGAACGGCTGACGGCGGACGGCGCGGTCTGGCCGGACGGACACGTCGAGCAGCTCGACGCCGTCGTCTGGGCCACCGGCTTCCGCCCGGAAATCGCGCACCTCGCCCCGCTGGGCCTGCGCGCCCCGGGCGGGGGCATCCAGCTCGACGGCACCGCCGCGGTGGCCGACCGGCGGGTCCATCTGGTCGGCTACGGGCCCTCTGCCAGCACTGTCGGCGCCAACCGGGCCGGCCGCGCGGCGGCGGTCGCGGTGGACCGGATGCTTGCGACAGAACGTGTCGCCATGGCCTGAAGATCGGCCATGTTGTCTTCAACTTTTGAATGTATCCCAGCTCTTGACGCCACGTCACCTGGCTGGCTTGATGTGTACCAACGCCGCTGCCCGCTCATGGCTCCAAGCCCTGAAGGACCGCGGTGAGCCGAGCCACCCCTCGGCGCCCACGTCGGTCCCCCCGTTGAGGGGCGGGGGGACCACTTTTTCGTGCCCCTCGAAGCGCCGCCCCCGTGCTGTTCGAAGCGCCGGCTGAGCGGGTGTCAACCCCGGTCCCCGCAAAAAAAGCTGTGCCGGACGCGTTCCGTAGCGGATCATCTCCGATATGACTCTTCTGCACCAGGCCGGACCGGGCGACGGGGCGGCCCCCTCGGTCGAGCCCGCAGATCTGCTGCCGCTGCGTATCAGCCTCGACGACGGCGACGGCCCCGGCGACGTCGTCGACGCGCTGGCACTGGCCTCCTTCACCACCGGGGCACAGCCCTGGGCCCGGTCGGCCTCGGTCAGCCCGGCGCGTCCGGACGCGACCCTGCTGCCGCCCGGCGCCAGGGTGGTCCGCCGCAGCGAGGCGGACAACCGCACCGTGCTGCTCGCCGACGGCCCCGGCTGGACCCTCAAGGCGTCCTGGTGGCGCAACGGCGGCACGGTCAACGCCGACGTCACCGTGACCGCCGCCGACGACGAACTCGCCAAGCGGGTGCTGGCCCAGGCCGTGGACGGCGCGGAGGAGGAGAAGCCCACCGAGGAGGACGTGGTGGCCATGGGCTTCTGGCACTTCGCCGCGGGCCGCGGGCCGGTCCGGGCCCGGCGCCGGATCGAGGCCCCCGGCTGGGAGTCGGTGCGCGGCAACTACACCCGCACCGTGGTCGACGCCTTCGACGGGCTGATGAGCCTCAAGCCGGACCAGGTCACCGGTCGGCTGCTGCTGATGCACGGCCCGCCCGGCACCGGCAAGACCACCGCGCTGCGCACCCTGGCCCGGGCCTGGCGGGAGTGGTGCACCGTGGAGTGCGTGCTCGATCCCGAGCGGCTGTTCGCGGATCCCGGCTACCTGATCGAGGTGGCCCTCGGTCCGCAGCGGCAGCACCACAACCCGCAGGAGGAAGCCTCGGAGGAGCAGTGGCGGCTGCTGCTGCTGGAGGACTGCGACGAGCTGATCCGCGGCGGCGCCAAGCGGGCGGCCGGACAGGCCCTGTCCCGGCTGCTCAACCTGACCGACGGCCTGCTCGGGCAGGGCCGCAAGGTGCTGGTCGCGGTCACCACCAACGAGGACCTGGAACGGCTGCACCCCGCGGTGGTCCGCCCCGGCCGCTGCCTGTCCCGGGTCGAGGTCGGCCCGCTCAGCGAGCCGGAGTCGGCCCGCTGGCTCGCGGACACCCCGGTGGCCCCGCCGGTCGGCGGTGCCACCCTGGCCGAGCTCTACGCCCTCCGCCAGGGCCCGGGCATCCTGCTCCCGACCCCGTCCGCCCCCAGCGACGGGCTCTACCTCTGAGCCTGGCCTACGACCAGGGCACGGATGTGCTGCACCGCCTCGTCCAGCGGGACGGTGCTGCTCGCACCGGTGGCGCGGACGGTGACCTCGACCGTGCCGGCCGCCAGGCCCCGCGCGCCGACGGTGATCCGGTACGGGACGCCGATCAGCTCGACGTCGCTGAACTTGACGCCCGGGCGCTCGTCACGGTCGTCCCAGAGCACCTCGACCCGCTCCTGGCGGAGCCGGTCGTAGAGCTCCTGACCGGCGTCCAGGACGGCCTGGTCGCCCTTGCCCAGGGTGACCAGGGCGACCTCGAACGGGGCGACCGCGGTGGGCCAGACGATGCCCCGGTCGTCGTGGTGCGACTCGACCACGCAGGCCAGCGCCCGCTCGATGCCGATGCCGTAGCTGCCCATGATCGGCACCACCCGGTCGCCGTCCGCGCCGAGCACGGACACGCCCAGGGTCTCGGTGTACTTGCGGCCCAGCTTGAAGATGTGGCCGATCTCCACGGTGCGCACCACCTCCAGCGCGGTGCCGCAGTTCGGGCAGGGCTCGCCCGCGGTGACCTCGCGCAGGTCGGCCCAACGGCCGACGGAGAGGTCGCGGTCCAGGTCCACCCCGCGCAGGTGCACACCGTCGCGGTTGGCGCCGGTGGTCATCCCGGTGCGTCCGCGCAACGCGTCGTCGGCGAGCACCGGCAGGTCCGCGGGGACCCCGACCGCGCCCAGGCTGCCGGGAGAGGCGCCGAGCGCGGCCCGGATCTCCTCGACGGTCGCCGGGCGGACGGTCTTCGCGCCGAGGGTGTCGATCAGCTTCTGCTCGACCAGGGCGTGGTCGCCGCGCAGCAGAATGAGCGTCAACTGCTCGTCCACCACCTGGACCAGGGTCTTGACCTGGTGTTCGGCCGGGACGCCGTGCTGCCGGGCCAGCTCCTCGATGGTGCGGGCGTCCGGGGTGTCGAAGGGCTCGGGGGCGTCGAGGCCGGGCCGGTCGGCGACCGGGGCCGGCCGGGAGGTGGCCTTCTCCACATTGGCCGCGTAGCCGCAGCCGGTGCAGCGGACGATCAGATCCTCGCCCGCGTCGGAGGGGCACATGAACTCCATCGAGGCGCTGCCGCCCATGCTGCCGCTGGACGCCTGCACCGGGATCGCCGGGATGCCGAGGCGGGCGAAGATCCGGGTGTAGGCGGCATGGTGGCGGTCGAAGGCGTCGTCGAGGCCGGCCTGGTCGAGGTCGAAGCTGTAGGAGTCCTTCATGGTGAACTCGCGCACCCGGATCAGCCCGCTCTTGGGGCGGGGCTCGTCCCGGTACTTGGTCTGGAACTGGTACCAGATCTGCGGCAGGTCCCGGTAGGAGCGCAGCTCCTGGGCCAGCGTCGTGAAGATCTCCTCATGGGTCATGCCCAGCGCGAGGTCGGCGCCCTTGCGGTCCTTGAGCCGGAACATCTCCTCGCCCATGACCTCCCAGCGGCCGGACTTGTGCCAGATCTCGGCGGGATGCAATGTCGGCAGGATGAACTCCTGCGCGCCGATCGCCGCCAGTTCCTCGCGGACGATCTCGATGATCTTCGCCCGGGTGCGGACCGCGAGCGGCAGCAGCGAGTAGTGACCGGCCATCAGCTGGCGGATGTAGCCGCCGCGCAGCAGCAGCCGGTGGCTGACCGCGTCCGCGTCGGCGGGATCCTGGCGGAGGGTGGGCACGTACAGCTGGGACCAGCGCATGGTTCCGGAACCTTCGTCTCGGGCGGCAGAGCTCGCGGAGCAGAGGCCGCATTCTAGCGCTGCGCCCCTGGTCGGACCGCGCCCGGCGCTCGTCCGGGATTCGTTCGGAGACCGCTGACCGGTCGCTCCGCGTTCATCGGGCGGCCATGGGATTCCGGCTTACTGAGCTCCGACTTGTTCAGACAAGTTCCCGCCGAACTTGAGCTGAGCCACCATCGGAGAAAGCAGTGGGCAGCATGGACCAGCAGTCGCAGCAACCGTCCGCCCAGAATCCCGGTGCCGACGAGCCCAGGTGGAGCCGGCGCACCTTCATCGCGGCCTCGGCCAGTGCCGCCGCCGTGGTCGGGGCAGCCGGGGCCGGGGTGGTCGCGGCCGCGTCCGACGCGCAGGCGGCGCCGCTCCCGGCGCAGGCCGCCGCGGCCGCGGTGTCCTCCGCGACCTCCGCGACCTCGAAGAAGGGCCTCACCCACACCCTGCAGGACGCCAAGCACATCGTGGTGCTGATGCAGGAGAACCGCAGCTTCGACCACTACTACGGGACACTGCGCGGGGTGCGCGGCTTCGGCGACCGGGCCACCATCCAGCTGGCCGGGGGCCACAGCGTCTTCGAGCAGCCCAACGGGAGCGGGCGGCAGTACCCGTGGGCCTTCAGCTCCACCGAAGCGGCCGGGGGCGCGGACCCGGAGCGGCTGGCCCAGTGCAACGGCGACCTCGCGCACTCCTGGTCCGACCAGCACGCGGCCTGGAACAACGGCAAGCTCGACTCCTGGGTGTCCGCCAAGGGGAACGTCCGCACCCTCGGCCACCTCAAGCGCGAGGACATCCCGTTCCACTTCGCGCTGGCCGACAACTGGACCATCTGCGACGCGTACCACTGCTCGATCCTCAGCGCGACCGGCCCCAACCGCACCTATCTGTGGAGCGGCATGATCGACCCGGCCGGGAAGGCCGGCGGGCCCGCCTACAACGGCGGCAGCGAGTCGGGCCTGCGCTGGCAGACCTACGCCGAGTCGCTGCAGAACGCCGGGGTGACCTGGAAGGTCTACCAGAACGCCCAGGACAACTTCGGCGACAACGGTCTGGCCTACTTCAAGCAGTTCACCACCGCCCCCGCCAGCAGCCCGCTGGGCTCGCTCGGCATGGGCAGCGTGCCGCCCGCCACCGGCCGCACCCCGGACGACATCGCCGCCGCCATCCGCGCCGACGTGCTGGCCGGCAGCCTGCCGCAGGTCTCCTGGGTGGTCTCGGACCAGGCCAGTTCCGAGCACCCCTACGCCACCCCGCAGGACGGCGCTCACTTCGTGCACCTGGTCCTGGACGCCCTGAACGCGGACCCCGACGTCTTCAACTCCACCATCCTCTTTCTGAACTACGACGAGAACGACGGCTTCTTCGACCATGTGCCGCCGCCGGCCGCGCCGGCCGGAACGGCCGACGAGTTCTACAGCGGAACCAACATCGGCCTCGGCTTCCGGGTGCCGATGACCGTCATCTCGCCCTGGAGCCGCGGCGGCTGGGTCAACTCGGAGGTGTTCGACCACACCTCGGTGCTGCGCTTCCTGGAGCAGTGGACCGCGGCCATCGGCACCCCCGCCACCTGTCCCAGCATCAGCGCCTGGCGCCGCGCCGTCTGCGGCGACCTCACCAGCACCCTGGACTTCACCAAGCCGGTCTTCGGCATGCCCGCGCTGCCGGACACCGGCTCCACCATCGGGCTCGCCGCCTGCGCCCCGCTGCCCAACCCGGCGCCGGTGGACAACGCGCTGCCGGCGCAGGAGCCCGGCACCCGTCCGGCCCGCGCCCTGCCGTACCAGCCGAACGGCAACGTCAGCGAGTACACCTTCGGCTCCGGCGGCGTCGCCAAGGTGTGGATCGCCATGGACAACACCGGCCCGCAGGCCACCCGGGCCGCGCACTTCTCCATCTACGCCAACGCCCACCGCAGCGGCGGCCCCTGGCAGTACACCGTCCCGGCCGGCGGCACGGTCAGCGACTTCTTCAACTGCGGCGCCGGCTACGGCGACGGCGCCTACGACCTCACCGTGGTCGGCCCCAACCGCTTCCTGCGCCGCTTCCAGGGCAACGCCGACACGATCGGCGCCACGCTCTCGGTCACCGCGTCCTACCGGCGCGCGGGCAGCGCCGGCAGCGGCCTCTACCTCTCCTTCGGCAACAGCGGCACGCAGCGGGCGGTGTTCACCATCACCGCGAACAACTACCGCACCGGCGACCCGGACACCCACAAGGTGGAGCCGGGCACCAGTTCCTCCTACAGCGTCGCCGTCAACGGCTCGGCGCACGGCTGGTACGACGTGACCGCCACCTGCGACCTCGACCCGTCCTGGTCGCAGCGCTTCACCGGGCACGTCGAGGACGGTGACGACAGCATCAGCGGCTGAGGTCCGCCGGTCCGGTACTGGTGCGGTGCAGATGGCGGCCCGCGGCGGTCATCGCCTGCAGCAGGCGGTGGCCGTCCGCCGGGGTGAGCAGGCCCTGGCGGACGGCCGCGGCCACCAGGTCCATGGTCTCCAGGGTGCGTATGCCCCGGCGTCTGGCGAAGGCGGCGGCGGAGCGGTCGTCGGTGATCCAGACCGCGCCGCGGAACTCGCGGCGGGTGGTGATCAGCACGCAGGACTGGGCCTCGCCCAGGTGCTGGGTGGGATGCCGCCGGTCGCCGTTGAAGACCGCGCGACGCAGCCGCTCGACGGCCTGGCGCTCCGCCTCGTCGTCGATCCCGATCGGCTCGCCCAGCCAGCCCTCGGCGGGCAGCACGGCCAGTCGCGGCAGGTGACGGGCCGACAGCCGGGCCTCGCGGGCGACGGCCTCGGTCCAGCGCCCCCGCCCGTCCAGGACGTCCCTGAGCAGCACGAGGCGGTCGACGGCGGCGAAGTTGCACAGGACGGTGTTGTCGGGGAACCACCAGGTGCTCATGGCTGAAAGACCAGGTCCCCTTCCAGGGCGCTGTCGGGCGTGGGTGGTTCCAACAGGTCGTGCAGGTCGTCGACGTCCGTCTCCAGCAGGGCTGCGAGCGGACGCAGCGTGGTGTCACCGTCGCGGTAGCCGGCGTAGAGGCCGCCGGCCAGCCGCAGCGGATGCCGGGCCGCCTCGGCCCTGGTCGCCTGCTGCAGATAGCCGCGCATCGCCCCCACCGCGGCATGGCAGTCGGCGGTGGTGAGGCGGCGCAGCCGGTCCCTGGTCGGCCGGTCCATCAGGTCGAGGGCCCTGAGCCTGGCGGCCAGCGCGCTGGGCGACACCCGGAACCTGACGACGAGTATGCGGAAGGCCTCGTCGGTCGGCGGCCCGTCGGGACAGGCGGCGCGTACCTCGTCCTCGGGGAGCAGCAGATGGGCGGCGAAGGAGTTGGCGCGGATCTCGTCGGCCTCGTGCTGGCGGGCGGGCTCGACCTCGGCTTCGAGCAGCAGGTCCTGGGCGTCCCTGGCCAGGATGTGGCCCAGCTCATGGGCGATGGTGAAGCGCTGTCTGGTCCAGCGGTCGGTGCGGTTGACCAGGATCAGCCGGAAGTGGTCGCTCTGCCAGGCCAGGCCGTCCACCCCCGAGGGCAGCCGGGTGACCGCGATGTCCACGCCGAAGGCGCGTTCCCAGGAGGCCAGCAGATCGTCGGCCGACTGCGCGTCGACGGCCGCGGCACCGCCCGCGACCAGCAGCGCGCGGGCGGCCTCGGCCAGCGCGGCGCCCTGCTCGGCGGCCTGCGGCAGCCCGGCGGAGGCGGCGTCGGCCGGGGAGGCCGACGCGGGAACCGTGGGGAGCTCGGGCAGTTCGGGCAGTTCGGGGCTGCGCCCGAGCAGATCGAGGACGTCGTAGGCCGAGGTGAAGCGCTCGGTCAACTCCTCCACGCTCTCGCGCGCGGAGCCGGCCAGGGTGGCCGCCCTGGCCCGCGCGGCCAGCGCGGGCCGCAGCGGCTCGCGCCCGCTGAGCAGCCAGTCGACGGATACCTGGCCCACCTCGGCGATGAGGGCCAGTTCGAGCGAGGTGAACCTGCGGACGCCGCTGAGGGATTTGGACAGTTTGTCGGGAGTGAGTTCGATGTGGTCCGCGAAGGCGGCCTGACTGAGGGAGGCCGCTTGAATGACCGCGCGGACACGGCCGGTGACGGTCTCGTCCATAACCACACGCTACCGCGCAGTTGCGAGAATCGCAACTCGGCTCGGAAGGCTCAGAACGTCAGGGTCTCCAGCAGCGCCGACGACGGGGCGACCGCGCCGAAGACCCCGCCCTGCATGGTGACCATGCGGACCGCCGCGTCGTGGTTGGCCGGGTCGGTGGCGCCGGTGCAGTCGGTGAGCAGCAGGCACTCGTAGCCGCGGTCGTTGGCCTCGCGCATGGTGGTGTGGACGCAGACGTCGGTGGTGATGCCGGTGAGGATCAGATGGGTGATCCCCCGAGTGCGCAGCAGCAGGTCCAGGTCGGTGGCGTAGAAGGCGCCCTTGCCCGGCTTGTCGACGATCAGCTCCCCGGGCAGCGGCGCGGCCTCCGGGACGATCTCCCAGCCCGGCTCGCCGCGGACCAGGATCCGGCCGCAGGGCCCGGCGTCGCCGATGCCGGCGCCGATCCGGCGGGAACGCCAGAGCTTGTTGGGCGGGCAGTCGGCGAGGTCCGCGCGGTGGCCCTCCCGGGTGTGGATCACCGTCATCCCGACCGCGCGGGCCGCGGCCAGCACCCGGGCGGTGGGGGCGAGCGGGGCCCGGGTCAGCGCGAGGTCGTAGCCCATGGTGTCGACGTAACCGCCGGGGCCGCAGAAGTCGGTCTGCCAGTCGATGCAGAGCAGGGCGGTGGTGGCGGGGGCGAGCACGCCGTCGTAGGGCCAGGGGTACGGCTCGGCGGCGACGGTGCCGAAGGCGGTCGGGGCGGCAGGCGGGGCGGCGGTGTCGGTCGGTGTCGCGGTGTCGGTCGGTGTCGCGGTCGTGGTCATCTCGGTTCTGCCTCTCGCTGGATGACGAAACGTCAGTCGAGGGTGGCCATCCGGGCGATGGCCCGCAGGGCGCGTTCCTCGGCCACTTCCTTGGACTTGGCGAGATGTGCCCGGAAGATCCGCTCGGCGGTCGACGGATCGTCGACCAGCACCGCGCCGAGGATCTCCAGGTGCTCGCTGATGGTCTGTTCGATCCGGTCGTCGCTGAGGAAGTCATGGATCCTGATCACCCGGATCCTGGCGTTGACGGACCGCAGCAGGTCCACCATCACCTCGTTGCCGGCCGACTGCGCGAGCCGGACGTGGAAGTCCTCGTCCAGGGCGACGAAGCCGGCGTCGGCGGGCGGCTGCTCCCGGCGCAGCGACTCCCAGTCCTCGCGCAGGGCGTCCAGGGTGGGGCGGTGGTGGGTGGCGCCGATCTCGGCGGGACGCCACAGCGCGCCGATCTCCAGGGTCCGCCGGGTCTCGTAGAGGCAGGTGATGTCGTTGGGGTCGGGCACCGCGGGGCGGTAGCCGCCGTCCCGGTGCCGGCTGACCAGGCCCTCCCCGTGCAGCCGGATCAGCGCGTGCCGCACCGGGGTGCGGGAGACGCCGACCAGATCGGCCAACCGTCCCTCGGCGAGCCGCCGGGTCAGCGGGAACGATCCGGACAGCAGCCGGTCCCGCAAATGCCGGTACGCGTCCTCGCTGGGCGAGGACTTCGCCACGGCCTGCGGCGCGGGATCCGCTGCGGGATCCGGTGCCGTATCCAGTACGGAATCCATGGGGCCATCCTCCGAAGCCGTCGTGTCACGCTCAAGTCGCGCCTGTTCCACCGACGTTACGGGCCCGATGGAACCCCCTCTAGGCTGGTGCGCATGGCTGCGACGCGTGTTCTGCTCATCCACGGTGCGGCTACGACGGCCGCGGTCTGGTCGGGTGTCATCAGGCTCCTTCCGGGACTGGAGGTGGTGGCGCCGCAGCGTGCGTACAGCGGGGAGCTGGCGGTCGAGTTGGCCGCGCTGGCGGGTCCGGCCGAGGGCGCGGTCGTGGTGGGTGTGAGCGGTGGGGCGACGCTGGGCCTGGCGCTGCTGGCGGCCGGGGTCCCGGTGGCGGGGGCGGTGCTGCACGAGCCGGCCGTGGGCAGCCTGGTCCCCGGGCTGCTGGCCCACGTGGCCGAGGGCTACGCGGCCCACGGGGTGCCCGGGTTCGGGACGGCGCTGTACGGACCGGCCTGGGATCCGGCGATGGCCCCCGCCGAGGAGGACGCGGTGCGCAGGGACTTCGCCATGTTCCGGGCCTTCGAACCCACGCCGCTGCCCGCTCCCGAGTCCCGGACCTCCGGGACCTCCGCGTCCGGGACCTCCGGGGCCCGGCTGCTGACCACGGTCGGCGCGCAGTCCCCGCCGGCCCGCCACGCGGCGGCGCGGGCCCTGCGCGGCCTCACCGGCCTGCCCTACCGGGTGCTGGAGGGCTGCGGCCACGCCGTGCACCTGGAGCGGCCGGAGGCCCTCGCCGCGGTGGTCCGGGCGGTGGCCGCCGACCGCTCCGCCGCGGAGGCCGACGGAGCGTCGGCGGCGCCCGGCCGCGGCTGACCGGTCAGCCGTCGGCGGTGACAGCGGCAGCGGCCACCGACGCGACCGGCACCGGCGCCGGAGCAGGCTCGACCGCCACGGCCCGCGGGGCCGCTTCACCGCCCTCGGGGACCAGGAACTGCTCGTCCGGGTCGGGTTCCCTCGGCGGCACCTTCTTCAGCATGAACAGCGCGCAGACCACCGCCGCCAGCAGGTACCCCAGCGCGACCTGCCCGTCCACGTCCCAGCCGACCTTGGCGCCGTGGATCAGCCCGACGAAGGACAGCACCGCGCCGGCCGCGCAGTAGATCGCGGCCTTCTTGAAGTCGCGGTCGATCAGGAACACCACGATCGCGCCCAGGATCAGCCCGGCCAGCACCGCGCCGTCCCCGAGCAGCATCAGCCCCTTGTAGATCACCCCCGCGTTGACCAGCGCGCTCTCCGGCACCGTCCCCGGCGCCCCGCCGACCGGCGGGATGAGTTTCCCGCCGCTGGAGAAGTCGACGGTCTGGTAGCCGACCGCGGACAGCACGTCCGCCATCTGCCCCTGGGCCCAGGAGGCGACATTGGGGATGATGGCGATCATCACCGCCGCGGCGTGCGCCCGTGGCACCGCCTGGAAGGCCTGAGCCCCGATCAGCAGGCCGATGTAGAGCAGGATCGGCACGATCGCCGGGATCGGCAGCAGCGCGCCGAGCAGTCCGAACACCCCGGCGAAGCACAGCACCGCGATGACCACCCCGGTGGCCATGGAGTAGCCGGTCCGGCCGCCGGCCTTCTTCCAGCCGGGGTGGCCGATGTAGACGGCGGGCGGGAACGGCGAGCCGAGCGCGGCCCCGACGATCGCGCCGGTGCCGTCCGCGAGCAGCACCGAGCGCAGGCTGTAGCTGTCACCGGCGACGGAGGCGCTCTCCACGTTGGTCATGCCCTCGGTGAAGTTGTAGATGCCGAGCGGGATGGCGGTGGAGAGCAGCGGCCCGATGTGGCTGATGCCGGTGAACAGCAGGTGGAACTGCAGCGTGGGTAGCGCGATGGCGATGTCCTTGGCGGCCGTGGTGACGTCCGGCGCGGACATGTAGCCGCCGATCCAGCCGATGGCGGTGCCGACCAGCAGCGCGGCCAGCCCGATCGGGATGTTGAACGGCAGTTTGAGGTTGGTGAAGAAGCCGATCAGGATGATCGCCAGCACCGGCAGCGCGATCCAGGCCGCCTCGAACATCTGCCCGGCGGGCCGCATCGAGATGAACGCCACCGAGATGCCCGCCAGGGTGCCGAGCAGCGCCGCGCGCGGCGTCCAGCGGCGGATGTACGGGCCGACGAAGGCGCCGACGATGACGATGCAGCCGATCACGAACGCCCAGGCCAGGCCCGCTTCCCAGGCCCGGATCGGGTCCTTGGTGGCCAGGTAGGTCGGCAGCATGATGACGAAGGTGACGATGAACATGTGCGGGACGGACGGGCCGTACGGCATCGCCGCGACATCGGTGCGGTTCTCCCGGCGCGCCAACCGCCGGGCCAGGTAGGTGTAGTAGACGTTGCCGATCAGCAGCTCGACGCCGAGCGCGGGCAGGATGGTGTGGTAGACGTCGTGGCTGGGGATGTTGACCACCCCGATCACCAGACCGGTCAGGACCAGGACGTTGACCAGGACGTTGAAGCCGAGGCCGAAGAAGGCGTTGGTGTCGCCGGGCGACCACCAGGGGATGGTGACCGGCGCTTCGGTGTCGGCGGTGGCCGCCGATGGCGGCGGCGCGGTGAGGGACATGGCGGGCTCCGTGGGGGTGTGGTGCCGACGGTGCATGACTGAACGTCAGATGGTGGTTCGGACTCCGGGCCGACCGCGGGTCAGATCGCCGAGAGGGCCTTGAGGTAGTCGGCCGAGGTCGCGGTCCAGCCGAAGATGCCGCCCTGGGCGGCGATCATCGCCAGGCCGGCGGCCTGGAACTCGGGGAAGTAGGAGCCGACGCAGTCCTCCAGGACCAGGCAGTCGTAGCCCCGGTCGTTGGCCTCACGGACCGTGGTGTGCACGCACACCTCGGTGGTGACGCCGGTGACGACGAGCTGGCTCACCCCGGCCGCGACCAGCAGGTCGCCGAATCCGGTGCCGTAGAAGGCGCCCTTGCCGGGCTTGTCGACGACGGCCTCGCCGGCGACCGGCGCGAGTTCGTCGATGATGTCGTGGCCGTACTCGCCGCGGATCAGGATCCGGCCGTTGGGCCCCGGATCGCCGATCCGCCGGGAGGGCAGGCCGCGGTTGAGCTTGCTGGGCGGGCAGTCGGAGAGGTCGGGCAGATGGCCCTCCCTGGTGTGGACGACCGGCAGCCCGAGGGCCCGGGTCGCGTCCAGGACGGCGCGCAACGGCTGGATGGTGCGCCGCAGTTGGCCCACGTCATTGCCGAGGCTCTCACCGAAGCCGCCGGGCTCCAGGAAGTCGCGCTGCATATCGATGATGACCAGGGCGAAGCCGCCCGGGTCGAGCGGGAAGGGTGCGGGGTTCGCGGGAATGCTGACCGGGTCCGACATGGGGCTCCTCCGGTGAAGGACGGGAGGTGCATAGGGCCAAACGGTGCGTCGCTGTCGCGCGGTACTGCGCTGTGCTGTTGCGAAGACTGTCGGGGACGCTGTTTGCCGCCGTGAGTCACCGGTGTGACGAACGGATTACTGGTATCCCGCCCGGTATCCAGCACGGGATCCCCGTCGCAGAAGCAACGGGCCCGGCCCTCCTGCGCGGAGGGCCGGGCCCGATCGTTCGTACGGTGAAAGGTTGTTGACGAAGAGTCAGTCGATGGTCTCAGCCGCCCGCGGCCTCGAAGGCCTTGCCCGCGTCGGTCGCCACCGGTCCGCTGCGGAACAGGCCGGTACTGGCCGCCGTGTCCGAGGCCGGAAGCGCGAACCAGGCGTAGCGCTGCACATACGACAGCCCCTGCAGCATCTTGGTCGAGGCGGTGACGAACGCCGCCTGCTGCGGCCCGGTGGGGAATCGGGTGCCGTTGGAGAAGTCGATCAGGGCGTACTCGGTGAGCCAGATCGGCAGGTGGTAGCGGTTGTAGACGGCCTGGATGTAGGAGCGCAGCTGGTTCACCGCGTCCGGGGTGGTGAAGTCCCCGCCGTACCAGTGCAGGGTGATGAAGTCGACGCGGTAGCCCTTGGCCTTGGCGCCGCTCATGAAGCGGTCCAGCCAGCCGCCCGCGGTGTCACCGCCGTAGGCCACGGCGGGGCTGCCGAGCTTGCTGCCCGTGGCCATCAACTTCGGCCACAGCGACAGGGCCTGATCGACCGTCATATTGGACTGCGCCGACATGTCCGGCTCGTTGAACCCGAGCAGGTACGGGCCCGCGGCCTTGGCCTGCGCCAGCGCCGTCGGGGTGACCGAGGCCGCGCCCCAGATCATCGGGACGAAGCCGATCCGGGACGGCGCGCTGATGCCGGAGTGGGTGGTGGACCAGGTGTAGTACCAGCTCGCCCCGGACTCGGTCAGGGCCGTGTTGACGCCGGAGAAGCTCCAGACGCTGACCCCCTTCTTGGCCGAGGACACCGTGGCCACATGCGCCGGCGGCGGCACCGCCGGGTGCGTGGGCGTGGGCTTCGGGCTGTGCGAGGGCGTGGCGGAGGGGCTGTGCGAGGGGGTCGGGGTGGGCGAGGCGGTGGGGCTCGGCAGCGCGGGCCCGGTGACCGCAGCGGCGGCGGCCGGCCGCGGCTTCGGCGGGCTTCCGCCGAGACCGGACACCAGTACCGCGGCGGCGGCGACGGTCGCCACCGCAGCGGCGGCGGCCGAGACCGGCAGCACCTTCCCGCCGTGCAGCGCGAGCCGGAGGCCGCCCTTGACCGCCCGGTGGGCGTGCACCGCGTGCTTGGCCGCTCCGGCCCCGGCACCGGCGCCGCCCCCGGCCAGGGACATCACGCTCGCCCCGGCCTGGAACAGGTGCGGCGGCGGGACCAGCAGCGGCAGCCCGCCCAGCAGCTGCCCCATCGGGTAGAGCAGCCCGCCGCGCTCGCCGCACTGCCCGCAGTCCCGGATATGCCGGGCCAGCCGCTTGCGCCAGAGCGGGCTGGGCACACCGTCCCAGCCGCGGGTCAGCTCCGCCAGGTCGGCGCACTGCTGTTCGCCCCGGAACTGCAGCTGGAGCGCGCGGACGATGGTGCGCGCCGTCTCCAGCTGCTCCTTCATCCGCTGCACCCGGACCGCGGCATGGCGTCCGGAGAGGCCGAGCGCGTCGGCGAGTTCGGCCCGCTGCAGCTCCCCGGTCTCCTCCAGCCACCAGAGCGCGAGCAGCGCCCGGTCGTCCTCGTCCAGCCAGCGGGTCGCCTCGGCCAGCTCGCGGCGCTGGTCGGTGAGCCCGAGCCGGAGGATGGTGAGCCCGGCGAAGTCGGAGGCCGGGTCGGGTATCTCCTCGGCGGCGTCCAGGTCGGTGCGGTGGGTGTGCGAACTCTGCCGCTCCCGCTCCCGGTCGTGCACCTGGCGGACGGCGATGGCCACCAGCCAGGACCGGAAGGACTCCGGCTGCCGCAGCTCGCCGAGGCCCCTGACCACCCGCAGCAGGGTCTCCTGGACCACGTCGTCCACATCGGGGTGCCCGTTGAGGGCCCGTCCGACGATGTTGTAGACCAGCGGCAGCGAGGCGGCCACCAGTGCGTCCAGGGCCTCGGGGTCGCCCTCCCGGGCGGCCAGGACCGTCCCCGCGTTCGCCCCGCTCAGTGCGGTCCTGCGGGCCGCTGTGCTCCGACCGGTTGCGCGCATCTCGCCGTGGATCCTCTCGCTTGCCGTACCGCGTTGCTCTGTACAGGAGACGGTGCGGTCCACGCAGGATCACAGAAACTTCCGGCTCCTGTGCGCGGATTTCTGTTGTCCGCCGGGACGGCCGACGTCTCCTGAGTGGCGGGGGCCAGGCGGGCGCGCCGGCGCCGGACACACACAGGGGTTCGGATGGAAGATCAAGACCAGGGGTCCGGGCGGCTCCGGCCGTGGCTGATGGCAGGGCTGGCAGCGGTCGTGGGCACGGTGCTGTCCTTCGCCCTGTACCTCCCCTTCGGCCGTTGAGACACCTCTGAGACACCTCCGCGGCACCGGGGGCCGGGTACGGGACCGCCTTCGGGCTGGGAGCATAGTGGGCACACGTCGCAGTCCCCCACCGATGCCGATGCCGCCCACAGCCCAGGAGACCCCCCGATGGCCAAAACCCCCGAGGTCGGCCAAGCCGCCCCCGACTTCACCCTGCCCGCCGTCCAACTCGTCGACGGCGAGCTGGTCCGGTCCGACCTGACCCTGTCGGAGGAGCGCGGCCACCCGGTGGTCCTCGCCTTCTACCCCGGGGACGAGACCTCCGTCTGCACCAAGCAGCTGTGCTCGTACTCCTCCGGCTTCGAGGCGTTCACCGACCTCGGCGCGACCGTGTGGGGGATCAGCCCGCAGGGCATCGAGAGCCATGAGAGCTTCGCCCGCAAGTTCCAGCTGCGGATGCCGCTGCTCGCCGACACCGAGCGCGAGGCCGTCGCCGCCTACGGCATCGGCCTGGGCAGCATGCTGCGCCGCGCGGTCTTCATCGTCGACGCCGAGGGCACCCTCCGCTGGAAGCACGTGGCCGCCCTCGGCCTCACCTTCCGCGACGTCCCCACCCTCACCGCCCAACTCGAAGCCCTGAAGCAGTAGCCCGGGGCGGAGCGAGCGAGCATCTGGGGCAGGGGCCGCGCGGCCCCTGCCCCAGTTTACTTTTGACCGATAGTCATGGGGGACCAGGGGTTGAAAGTATCGAGCCCGTAGGCCAGGCTGTGGATAGTCGCAGGGCAAGGCGACCCGACTATCTAGCTATGGGGGCACGCATGATTCACATCACGCTCGGAAAGATGCGCTACATCAAGCCCGACCAGGACGGACTGGGCCGCGACCACGTCGGCTGGGACCCCCACATGGACGACGCGGCGCTGTTCCGCGCCAACCGCGGCTGCTGGGTACTCGGCGAGCGGGCCGACCGGGAGCAGTACGCCCTGCTGTCCGCCGAGGGCACTGTGCGCCAGGCGATCGAGATCGATCGCCTGGTCCAGGTGCCGGGCGGGCGCCGGGCGATCGAGGGGCGGTACCTGGAAGCAGGACACCCGGTCTACGACGCCTACGTCGGAAAGCCCCAGCCGATCGCACCGGTCCGCAATCCCGTGACCTATTTCGACTCCCCCCATGCCGCACGGACGTGCGGATGCGGGTGCGGAGCCCCCGTCACTCTCGGCTGGTTCCTGACCGGCCACGACCAGAAGGCCCTGCACGACCGCGTCGCCAAGGTCGGCACGGTCCACCAGTTCATCGACTGGTTCGACCGCACCTACGTCGAGGAGCCCCGGGCGATGGCGTCTCGGATCACCACCATTGCGCGGCATACCAACGCCAGGACGGTGTGCAGCGCCCACGGCGCCGCCGCAGAGTGCGGGGCACTGGTCGCGGACGTGGTGTTGGAGGACGCGGGCAGCAATCACATCGAGTGGGCGGTCTGCGAGCGCTGGTTCCGGGACAACCGCGATGCGGCGACCTGGCGGTCGCGAAACCCCGAGGAAGCAGCGCTGCTGGGGTTGTGACCACAGCAGGAAGCCCCCGCCCGGGTGGGCGGGGGCTCCCCGCAGCGGTGGCGGGCTAGTTGATGGTGGAGGTGTCGATCACGAAGCGGTAGCGGACGTCGCTGGCGACGACGCGGTCGTAGGCCTCGTTGATCCGGTCGGCCGGGATCACCTCGATCTCCGCGCCGAGGTTGTGCTCGGCGCAGAAGTCCAGCATCTCCTGGGTCTGCCGGATGCCGCCGATCATGGAACCGGCCAGGCTGCGGCGCGAGCCGATGAGCGAGAAGACGCTCAGCGAGACCGGATGCTCCGGGGCGCCGACGTTGACCAGGGTGCCGTCCACGGCGAGCAGCCCGAGGTAGGAGTCCAGGTCGAGGTTGGCCGAGACGGTGTTGATGATCAGGTCGAAGCTGTTCGCCAGCTCCTCGAAGGTGCCGGCCTCGCGGGTGGCGTAGTAGTGCCGGGCGCCGAACCGCTCCGCGTCCGCCTGCTTGCCGAGGGTCTGGCTGAGCACGGTGACGTCCGCGCCGAGGGCGGCGGCGATCTTGACGCCCATGTGGCCGAGGCCGCCCATGCCGACGATGGCGACCTTCTTGCCCGGCCCGGCGTTCCAGTGCTTCAGCGGCGAGAAGAGGGTGATCCCGGCGCAGAGCAGCGGCGCAGCGGCGTCGAGGCCGAGGCCCTCGGGGATGCCCAGGACGTAGTTCTCGTCCACGACGACCTGGGTGCTGTAGCCGCCGTAGGTGGGGGTGCCGTCGCGGCCGACGGAGTTGTAGGTGCCGACCATGCCGTTGAGGCAGTACTGCTCCTCGCCGGCCAGGCAGTTGGCGCACTCACGACAGGAGTCGACAAAACAGCCGACGCCGACCCGGTCGCCGACCGCGTAGCGGGTGACGCCGGGGCCGACCTCGGCCACGACGCCGGCGATCTCATGACCGGGCACCATCGGGAAGTTGCCCTCGCCCCACTCGTCGCGCGCCTGGTGGATGTCCGAGTGGCAGATCCCGGCGAACTTGATGTCGATGAGGACGTCGTTCCGGCCGACCTCGCGGCGCGGCACGGTGGTGCGCTCCAGCGGGGCCTTCGCGGCGGGGGCTGCGTACGCGGCAATGGTGGTGGTCATCGGTGGTGATTCTCCAGTGGCAGAAGGCTCATGAGCACTGACTCATAAGCATTGCTTTGATTTCGGACGCACAATTCGCCGTGGACTTACCGAAGGGCGACAGGAATGCTGGTCACCATGACCACCGACCTGATTCCCTCGCTCGCCCCCGCCGAGTTCACGCCCGAGACCGTCTACCTCAACACCGCGTCGATGGGACTTCTTCCAGGCCGCACCCGGGCGGCCCTCGGCGCCGATCTGGCGGAATGGGCGGCAGGCCGCTGCGACCCGGTCGGCTACGACGTGCCGGTCGGCGCGGCCAGGGCCTCGTTCGCCCGGCTGGTGGGCACCGTGCCGGAGCGGGTGGCGATCGGCGGGCAGGTCTCCGCCCTGGTCGGGCTGGTGGCGGCGGCACTGCCCGGTGGGGCCGAGGTGCTGCTCGCCGAGGGCGAGTTCACCTCGCTGACCCAGCCGTTCCGGAGCCGGGACGACCTGGTGGTCAGGACCGTCCCGCTGGAGCGGCTGGCCGAGGCGGTCGGCCCGGCCACGGCGCTGGTCGCGGTCAGCGTGGTGCAGTCGGCCGACGGCCGGGTCACCGACCTGGCCGCGCTGCGGGCCGCCACCGCCGTCCACGGGGCACGGCTGCTGGCGGACGCCACCCAGTCCGCGGGCTGGCTCCCGGTGCGCGCCGACAACGCCGACTTCCTGGTCTGCGCCCCCTACAAGTGGCTGCTCTCGCCGCGCGGCACCTCCTTCCTCGCGGTCGGCCCGGAGGCGGCGGCGACGCTGCGCCCGCTCGCCCCCGGCTGGTACGCGGGCGAGGACCCGTGGGCGAACTGCTACGACTCGGTCGGGTTCGCCGCCTCCGCCCGCCGCTTCGACACCTCCCCCGCCTGGTCCCCGTTCGTGGGGGCGGCGGCCTCGCTGGCACTGGTGGAGGAACTGACCCCGGAGCGGATCGGCGCACACAACCTGGCCCTGGCCGACCGCTTCCGCGACGGCCTGGCCGCGCTCGGGCACGCCGCGACGCCCGGGCGCACCTCGGCCATCGTCTCGGTCCCCGGGCTGGGAACGGCGGCGGCGGAGCTGGCCAAGGCCGAGGTGGTGGTGTCCAACCGGGCCGGAAACCTCCGGGTCTCCTTCCACCTCTACAACACCTCCGCCGACGCCGACCGGGTCCTGGATGTTCTCTCCTCGCTCAATCCGCAGGCAGCGGAAGCACGCTGGCCGTGACCTCCTCGTTCTCAGTGGGATGAGCTGCTGCGGGGCAGCGTCCGCTGCGCGGGCAGCCGGATCCCCGCCGGGGCGCCCACCCCGCCGCCTCCGCCGCTCCCGCCGCCGCCCCCGCTGAACACCTCGGCGAGCCGCGCCGCGGAGGTGCCGAGGCCGGACGGGGCGGCGGGCCGCCAGATGTCGGCGACCGGCAGGAAGCCGTGGTGCCGCATCAGGCTCGCCTCGTCGTAGCGGAAGCAGCCGCGGTGCCAGTTGAGGATGCCGGACATCCAGTCCTTCAGCTCGGCGGCGTAGCCGTCCAGGGCCCGCCTGGCCTGCTCCGGGAGGGCGAAGTCGTCGTAGAGGGCCGGGAGTTCCAGGTCGACGATGTGCTGGAACTGCTGCATCCTCGCCGTCATCAGATTGTTGACGACCACCAGGGCCTCCGGCGGCTCGCAGTCCAGGAAGTTCTGGACCACCAGCACCGCGTTGTGGATCTCCCCCTCGAACTGGATCTCCTTCTGGTAGGAGAAGACGTCGTTGAGCAGACAGGCGTAGTCGGCGGCCGAGTTCTCCATGTTGCGGATCGGCCGGGAGCGGTAGACCTCCGGCGGCACGCTGAGGCCGTGCGACAGCCGGGACAGGCTCATGGTCAGGTCCGAGCCGAAGGTCTTGCGGCGCATCTCGACATAGTCGACCGGATCCGGGATGCGGTTCTGCCTCTGGTTGGCCAGTTCCCAGAGCCAGCTGTCGGCCATGTCCTCGATCGCGGTCCTGAAGGTGCGCCGGTCGGCCGGGGTCAGCGGCGCCGCGGTCCGGGTCCAGAGGTCCGACAGCGCGCGTTCCAGCGGACTGCTCGGCGGCGGCGCCGGATCCGCCGGGTCCAGCGGCATGAACAGGGACAGCCGTTCGGTACTGGCCTTCGCGGCGGCCAGGTCCGGGGTGCGGCCGAAGATCACCGGGTAGAGGTCGTCGCCGTAGGTGCCCCAGGCGAGCCAGCCGCTGGTGAGGTCCAACTCCTCGACGCTCGCGTCCGGATGGATCCCGGCCGAGCACAGCGGGAGGTCGTAGTCGCGGATCTTCTCCTCGCTCCACACCCCCGAGCCGGGGACGCCGGGAACCACGTCCAGGATGCCCATCCGCCGCGCCCACTCCACCAGGTGCTCGCGGGCGACGTCCAGGTGCGGACTGAGCCGGAGCGGGAAGGGCATCAGGAACTCGGGCAGCGGGAGATGGCCGACCGGCCGGTGCGGGACGTTGCCGTGCTGCCTGGCCCGTCGCGGCAGTGAGCCGACCAGCGAGCCGAGCAGCCGGGCGGCGGACGTGCCGATCCCGACCGGGCCGCCGAGCAGCTGCGCCGGCGTGCGGTCGGCCGGGGCCCCGGCGCCGCCCGCGCCAACCGCACTGCCCGCACTGCCCGCGCCGTTCATGTAGCGGCTCGATCGCATGTGCCACTCGTGGCCGCCGGACTGCCAGTCCTGCAGCCCCTTCACATACAGCCCCACGTCCAGGCAGGACTTGGGGTCGAGGCCGCTCTCCAGCAGCAGCGGCGGCACCTCCGTCAGCGCCGTGTGCTCGAACTGCTGCAGCCGGGAGGTCAGCAGGTCGTTGGTCAATTCGGCGGCCTGCTGGGTGTCGCAGCCCAGGAACTGCTCCAGCACCAGGACGCAGTTGGCGAGTTCGCCCTCGTCCTCCACCTCGCGCTGGTAGGAGAACAGGTCGTTGCGCAGGTGCACCCCGTCGGCGAAGGTGTCCTTCAGCACCTGCATCGGCCTGCTGGCGGCGATCGCCGCCGGGACCTCGGCCCCCACCGCGTGCTCCACCAGGTCGGCCGACCAGGGCGCGCCACCGACCTTGCGCCGCATCTCGATGTACTCGACCGGGTTGGAGAGCCGGCCCTCGTTGATGTTGTTGAGCTCCCAGAGCGACTCCTCCAGCAGCGCGCGGGTGCTCTCCCGGAAGCGCGCGGCCCAGTCCGCGGACATGGCCGGGACCGTGCGGGCCCACAGGTCGGCCAGGCCCTGCTCGACCGCGTTGGTCGGCTCCGGGGTCCCGGTCGCGGCCATGAACAGCGGCAGCCGGTCCAGGTAGGCCTTGGCGCCGGCCATGTCCTGGGTGCGTTTGAAGATGTCCAGGAAGTGGTCGTCGAAGAAGAAGACCCACACGTACCAGTCGGTCACCAGGGCGAGTTCGGCCGCGTCGGCGTCGGGGTGGGTGTAGGCGCAGAGCAGCGCGTAGTCGTGGGCGTCGAAGGTGGCCTCGTCCCAGATGCCGGAGCCCTCGATCATGGTCATCTCACGGGCCCAGGCCTTGGAGTGCTCGCGGGCCTCCTCGACATGGGGGTTGATCCGTGCCGGATACGGCATGTAGAAGTCGGGGAGCGTGAACGGCTGTGCCATGTCTGCGGTCTGGCCTTTCGTTCGTCCTACATCGGCTCCGACCCTAGGACGCTGTTCCGGGGCAGGCCATGGACTCCGGGACAGGCCGCCCGATCAGGTGAATTCCCGGCGCGTCATGATTGGATCCGCGACAACGACGAACGGGGGCCGTGATGACCACGACGGGCGCGGGGACGGGCAGGCAGGCGGCGACAGGGTCGCTGCTGGGGCTGGCGATCGGGGACGCGATGGGCTTCCCCACCGAGTTCAACACCATCGAGCAGCTCACCGCGAGGGCCGGCACCTGGCGCGGACTCCCCTTCCCGGTCTCGTCCGGAACGGCGTATGTGACGGACGACACCCAGATGACGCTGGCCCTCGGCGAGGGCCTGGCCGCCGCGCTGGCGGCCGGACCGCTGACCGCCGAGCGGATGGAGGCCCCGGTGCGCGCGGAGTTCATCGACTGGTGGCGGTCCCCCGAGAACAACCGTGCTCCCGGTATGACCTGCCTCACTGCCTGCGAGCTGCTGAGCCGGGGCGGTCGCTGGCAGGCCGCCAGCCAGGTCGGCTCCAAGGGCTGCGGCGCCAATATGCGGGTCGCCCCGATCGGGCTGGTCCCCGGCCTGACCGCCGAGCAGCGCTCCGGGGCGGCGCAGTTCCAGTCCGCGCTGACCCACGGCCACCCCACCGCGCTGGCCGCCAGCGACCTCACCGCGCACACGGTCTGGCTGCTCGCCCAGGGCACCGCCCCGTCCGAACTGCTGCCGCTGCTGCGTGACCACGCGCGGGAGAACCGCGGGATCTACCGAGAGGACTGGCTCGGTGACCTGGCCGAACAGGCGCAGGACCCCGACCGGGCCGGGTTCTCCGCCCGCGGCTGGGACGAGTGCCTGGCGGTGCTGGACCGGCTGGAGTCCGCGCTCGGCCGGACCCCCGGCTCGTCGGCGCCGGACCTGGACGCGGACCCCTGCCTGGCCACCGGGGCGGGCTGGATCGCCGAGGAGGCGTTCGCCACAGCCCTCTACTGCTTCCTGCTGCTGCCGGACGACCCGCAGGACGCGGTCCGCCGGGGCGCCTTCTCCTCCGGGGACTCGGACTCGATCGCGGCCCTGGCCGGCGCCTTCGCCGGGGCGCACCTGGGCGCGGACGCCTGGCCGGACGCCTGGACCGAGGTGATCGAGTATCGTGGACGGCTGCTGGCGCTCGGCGCCGCATGGGACGCCTGAGGCCCGAGGTTTCGACGCCTGAGGCCCCGAGGTTTCTGGGAACTCCCTGGGTCCTGGGCTGCTCAGGGCTCTTCGAGTCCGAATCTTGACCTTTAAATTATATGCTCCCTGCAACCGCCGGGACGGGGTGACGAGTCCTAGAGGCGTCGGACCTCGGATGGCATGACGTGACGTGAGTGGAGCAGGCGCGTGGGTCGGATCAAGAACAACATCGGGATAGCACTGCTGGCGGGTGCCGTTCTGGCGACTGCGAGCGCCTGTGGCGGCAATGCCTCGGCCTCGGGCCAGAACACCTCCCCCGTCGTCAGCGCGAGCGGAGGCTCGAGCAGCGGCTCCAGTGCGGGCAGCAGCGCGAGCGCCAGTTCCAGCCCGAGTCCGACTGCGAGCCCGACGCCGACGCACCCGGCCGGGCCGCCGGTGCTGCTGGACTCGATCACCCCGGCCACCGGTGGCACGGTCGGCGTGGCGATGCCGATCTCCATCGTCTTCACCAAGGCCGTGGCCACGTCCGCCCGCAAGGCGATCGAGCAGCACCTCGAGGTGACCACCTCGACGCCGGTCACCGGCGCGTGGCACTGGTTCAGCAGCCAGCGGGTCGACTGGCGTCCGCAGAACTACTGGACGCCCGGCACCAAGGTGAAGGTCGTCGCGGACCTCACCGACGTGGGCGACGGCAACGGCCGCTACGGCACCCACAGCTACACGCACAGCTTCACCGTCGGCTCCGACATCGAGACCAAGATCTCGGTGCCCGGCCACTCCATGAAGGTCTACAACGACGGAAAGCTCGTGAAGAGCATGCCGATCGACGCCGGCAGCCCGAGCTTCCCGTCCTGGGACGGCACCATGGCGGTCGTCGGCAAGGCGCCCGAGGTGCGGATGCGCTCCTGCAGCGTCGGCATCGCCTGCGACAAGAACGACCCCAACTACTACGACATCACCCTGCCGTGGGACGTCCAGCTCACCTTCTCCGGCACCTATGTGCACTACTCCACGGGTGACCCGTACCCGGGCCACAGCTACGGCTCGCACGGCTGCGTGCACCTGTCGCTGGCGGACTCCAAGTGGTACTACAACTACGTCAAGCAGGGTGACCCGATCACCATCACCGGTTCCCCCCGCGGCAAGGCCGCCGGTGACAACGGCTACGCCTCCTTCGACCTGAGCTGGTCGCAGTGGCTGGCCGGCAGCTCCTCCGGCGCCACCACGACCGCCGCGATCTGACCGACCGGTCCGGCACGGCGACGACACGGACGTGTGGGCCCCTCCGCCTGGCGGAGGGGCCCACATCCCTTTCCACTCCCGAACGGATGTGACCTGTGCTGGTGCTCGCTCATCTCAGTGACATCCACATCGACGACTCGCCGCGCAGCGCGGCCCGGGCCCGGTCGGTGCTGCGCTACCTGGAGGCACTGCCGTTCGACCTGGACGCGGTGCTGGTGACCGGCGACATCACGGACCACGGGCTGCCGCGCGAGTACGAGCTGGCCCGGAGGATCCTGACCTCCCGGCATCCGGTGCTGACCTGCCCCGGCAACCACGACGACCGCGCCGCCTACCGCGAGGTGCTGCTGGGCGAACCCGCCGCCGAGGACCCGGCCGCGCCGGTCAACCGGGTCCGGCGGATCGGCAGGGCGGTGATCGCGCTGTGCGACTCCACCGTGCCCGGGACCTCCCCCGGCCGGTTGGACCAGGACACCTGCGCCTGGCTGGCCGACGTCCTGGACGAGACCCCCGCCGACACCCCGGTCCTGATCGCCTTCCACCATCCGCCGGCCACGCTGCACCACCCGTTCATCGACGGCATCCGGCAGTTCGACACCGAGCCGCTGGCCGCGCTGGTCGCCGCGCACCCCAATGTGGTCGGGCTGCTCTGCGGCCACGCCCACACCGCCGCCGCGACCACCTTCGCCGGACGCCCGCTGCTGGTCGCCCCCGGCGTGGTGAGCACCCTCCGCCTGCCCTGGGAGCAGGGCGCCGAGTTCATGCTCGACCCCTCCCATCCGCCGACGGTGGCCTTCCACGTCCTGGATGAGGACAACAGGCTGACCACCCACTACCGCACGGTCATGGACTGACGGTCACGGACTGATCGTCGCTACGCTCGACGCATGCGTATCTCGATCTCCTCCGACATGGACGAGGGTGTGGCCCCGCTGCTCGCGGAAGAGCTGCGGCGCCGGGGCCACTCGGTACTTGCCCACGGTGCGCTGCGACCGTCCGGGCAGGAGGGCACCGACGACTGGGCCTACTGCACCGAGGCCGCCGTCCGCGACGTGCTGGAGGGACGGGCCGACCAGGCCGTGGTCTGCTGCTGGACCGGGACGGGCGCGTCCATCGCCGCCAACAAGGTCCCCGGCGCGCGGGCCGCGCTGTGCGGCGACGCGTACACGGCCGACGGGGCACGCCGCTGGAACGATGCCAATGTGCTGGCCCTCAGCCTGCGGCTGACCTCTGCGGCGCTGCTCGTCGAGATCCTGGACGCCTGGTTCGCCGGCGCACCGAGCGAGGACGCCGACGACCAGCGCAACATCCGCCACCTCACGGACATCGCCGACCATGCTGAAACCAAGCCTGCCGCCGCGCCCGCGACGGGTTTTGTGCTGATGCGTCAGGACGACAACGGCAACCGCTACGTCGTCGCCCGCTACGCCGAGCACGCCGACGCGACGGCCGCCGCCGAGGCCTTCGAGGCCCGCGGCCACAAGCAGCTCTACTGGGTGGAGAGCGTCCCTGCGTGATCGGGGACGTAGTGCTGCTCCTCGCGCGGGGTGCGCTGGTAGCCGCGGGACGGCGGCCGCTTCGGAAAGTCCAGCTCCATGGTGGGGATCTCGTGGTACGGGACGGCCGACAGCAGATGCGCGATCATATTGATCCGGGCCCGGCGCTTGTCCTCGCTCTCGACCACGTTCCAGCGGGCCTCGGGGATGTCGGTGTGGACGAACATCTCGTCCTTGGCCCGGGAGTAGTCCTCCCAGCGGGTGATCGATTCCAGGTCCATCGGCGAGAGCTTCCAGCGCCGCATCGGATCGTCCCGGCGGGCCCGGAACCGGCGTTCCTGCTCATGGTCGCTGACGGAGAACCAGTACTTCAGCAGATGGATCCCGTCCTCGACCAGCATCCGCTCGAACAGCGGGCACTGGTGCAGGAAGCGGTGGTACTCGTCCTGGGTGCAGAAGCCCATCACCCGCTCGACCCCGGCGCGGTTGTACCAACTGCGGTCGAACAGGACCACCTCCCCCGCCGCCGGCAGGTGCTCGACATAGCGCTGGAAGTACCACTGGCTGCGCTGCCGCTCGGTCGGCGCGGGCAGTGCGGCGACCCGGGCGACCCGCGGGCTGAGGTGCTCGGTGACCCGCTTGATCGCGCCGCCCTTGCCCGCGGCGTCGCGCCCCTCGAAGACCACGACCACCCGGGCCCCGGTGCTGCGCACCCACTCCTGAAGGACCACCAGTTCGGCCTGCAGCCGGACGAGTTCAGCCTCGTAGGGCTTCCTGGGCAGCTTCTCCAGCTTCGCCGGTTCCACTGGCTTCTCCGGCTTGCCCTGCTTCTCCGACTTCTCCTGCTTCGTCCGCTTCTGCGACACGCCTGGGGTACCCCGTCCTCGATCGCCCGTTCGCCTGCTGCGGGCAACCGTACGTCGGGGCACCCCCGCGCGTCCTCGGACGCGCCGTGCGGGCTACTTCGCCAGGCGTCCCAGCAGCGCCGAGGCCGCCGCGATGCCGCAGCCGGCGGCCACCACCAGGACGCTGAAGTCGGTCAGCAGATGGGCCGGGGTGCCCAGGAGCAGGCCGCGCAGGGCGTCGACCTGGTAGCTGAGCGGGTTGACCTTGCTGATCGCCTGCAGCCAGCCGGGCATGATGCTGACCGGGTAGAGCGCGCTTGAGCTGAAGAACAGCGGCATGGTGATGGCCTGGCCGATGCCCATCAGCCGGTCCCGGGTCAGGACGACCCCGGCGATGGTCATCGAGAGGCAGGAGAAGAACGCCCCGCCGAGGATGACGATGGCCGCCACCCCGATCAGCTTCAGCGGGTTCCAGGTCATCCCGACCCCGAGGATCGCCGCGAACACCACCACGACCAGCGCCTGGATCACCGCCTTCACCCCGGCCGCGAAGGCCTTTCCGGTGACCAGGGCAGCCCTGGGGGTGGGGGTGACCAGCAGTTTGGTGAGGACTCCGGCGTCCCGTTCCCAGATGATCATGATGCCGTAGAAGATGGCGATGAACATCGCGGACTGGGCGATGATCCCCGGCGCGAGGAAGTCCAGATAGGGGACGCTGCCGGTGGGAATGGCATGGATCCGGTTGAAGGTCTCACCGAAGATCAGCAGCCACAGGGCCGGCTGCACCGCCCGGGTGTAGAGCTCGGTACGGTCGTGGCGCAGCTTCTGCAGCTCCACGATGCACATCGCGCCGACCCGGGCCGGGACGATCCGCCAGCCGGTACGGGCCCTGGGCGGGGCGAGCAGCAGCGCCAGCGAGCCGGTCGCGGTCGATGCGGGCACGGGCACGGCCTCAGCCGACACGGGTAGCGGTGCGGCGGGTGCGGCGGACATCGCGGAAATCCTCTCCGTCGGCGTTGTCGGACGAGCTGCCCTGGAGGCCGCTGCCCGCGTGGTGGCGGAACACGTCCTCGAGGGTCGGCGACTCCAGCACGTCGGCCAGGTCCGCCTTGAGTCGTTCGGGAGTGCCGAGGGCGCGGATCCGCCCCTTGTGCATCAGCGCGACCCGGTCGCAGTACTGCTCGGCCTCGTCCATGTAGTGGGTGGTGACCAGCACGGTCATCCCGGTGGCCGCGCGGATCTCGCTGATCCGCTCCCAGACGCTGGTGCGGGCGATCGGGTCCAGGCCGATCGTCGGCTCGTCCAGGATCAGCAGGCGCGGGGCGCTGACCAGCGCCTGCGCCAGCTCCAGCCGTCGGACCATGCCGCCGGAGTAGGTGCCGGCCATCCGCTCGGCGGCCTCGCTGAGGCCGACCGCCTCCAACGCCTCGGCGACCCGCGCGGCACGTTCCCGGCGGGGGACGTCGAACACCCGGGCGAAGAGGGAGACGTTCTCCCGGCCGGTCAGACCGCCGTCGGCGGAGAGCTGCTGCGGGACGTAGCCGAGGAGGCGGCGGACCGCCATCTTCTCCTTGGCCGTGTCATGGCCGAAGACCTGGATCATCCCGACCGGGACCGGGAGCAGCGTGGTGATCGCCCGGATCGCCGTGGTCTTCCCCGCACCGTTCGGGCCGAGCAGCCCGAACACCTCCCCCGCGCCGACGGTCAGGTCAAGGCCGTCGACGGCCTTGGTGTCGCCGAAGGCGTACTCCAACCCACTGCACCGCACCGCCGCCGAGCGGCTATCGGCCTGCGGCTCGGCGGTTGGCGCGGTAGCCGGCTCGGCCGCGGGTTCGGCCGCAGGTTCGGCCGGTGGCTCGGAGACCTGGTCGGGCAGCGGTAGCGTCATATCCCCTCCGTGACTTCCTTGTGCAGTCCCTCGGCGAGCCCCCGCAGCGCGGGAAGCGCGGCGGCGAGTGCCGCCCGGTCCTGATCGGACAGCGCAGCGACCCTGCGGCTCACCAGGTCTCCGCGCCTGGCGTCCCAGCCGCCCATCCGCTCGGCGGCCTCGCCGGTGATCGTCAACCGGACCGCCCTGCCGTCCTGCGGGTCCGTCTCGCGGTTCAGCAGCCCGGCCGCGACCAGCTGGTTGACCAGCGTGGACACCGAGTTTCCGGCGAGGTGCAGTTCCTTGGCGGCGGCGGCCACGCCGATGCCCGGATTCAGCCGGACCAGCCGCAGCAGCTCCACCTGCGCCCCGCGCAGCCGGGGGCCTTCCAGGTCCTGGCGGAGTCGGCGGCGTATCAACCGCTGAATGCCGACCAGCAGTTCGGCGAGCTCGGTCGCGTCCTCTTCAGGGTTCCGGTCCACCTATGTATTTTAGCTCTTAATAAGAGCTAACTGTCCAGAGTGCACCCTCCGTAATCATCAACCTCTCAGGTAGCTCCCAAGCCACTCTCAGCGCGACACCGCAGCATCGGAAGGGTCAAAAGCAAGGAGGAACGCATGTCGGGCAGGTCGGGGAGCAGGCTCAGCGGGATCAAGGCCCGGGTGGTGACCGGGATCGCCCTGGGGGCCATGCTCGGCGGTGGTGCGTTCGTCACCGCGAGTGGCGCGGCCCGGGCGAGCGACAGCCGCCCGCAGGCCGCCCAGGACCAGGCGCAGCCGACCGCGACCGCCTCCGCGTCTGCCTCCGCGTCCGCCGCACCTGTGCCGTCCGCGGCGGCGTCCTCCGCCAAGCCGACGAGCAAAGCAGCGGCCAAGGCGACCACCGCCAAGTCCGTCAGCGCCCCGCCGCGTACCAGCACCGGGCAGTCCGTCACCCTCGCCGCCTCCCAGCAGCCCAGCCAGGTCGGCGCGCTCTTCGCCGGAAGCATCGCGGACGGCCACCACTGCACCGCCAGCGTCGTGGACAGCTCCGCCGGGGACATCATCGTCACCGCCGCGCACTGTCTGAGCAGCGGCACGAGCACCCATACCTTCGTCCCCGGCTACCGCGACGGCACCGCCCCCTACGGCGTGTGGCAGATCTCCCAGGTGCTGGAGGACGACGCCTGGACCTCCTCCCAGGACCCCGACCACGATGTGGCCTTCGCCGTGGTCGAGCCGCTGAACGGGCAGTCGCTGGAGTCGGTGGTCGGCAGCTACCAGCTGGACACCAGCGGGGTGACCGACACCCAGGTCCAGATCACCGGCTACCCGTCCGCCACCGACGAGCCGATCAGCTGCACCGGCAGCAGCGGGAGCTTCAGCTCCAGTCAGCTGACCGTGTACTGCACCGGGTACGCGGGCGGCACCAGCGGCAGCGGCTGGATCGAGGACTACGACCCGACGGACGGGTCCGGCACCCTGGTGGGCGTGATCGGCGGCTACCAGACCGGCGGCAATACCGAGGACGTCTCCTACGCGGCCCGGTTCGGCGACGGTGTGCAGGCCCTGTTCAACCAGGCCGAGGCGGCGGGCTGAAGCGGTGGGCTGAGGCCGAGCGGCCGCTCGGCGGGCGGCTCGGCGGGCCGCTCAGCCGATGACGCCCTTGTCGCGCAGCGCCGTGATCTCCTCGTCCGCCAGGCCCAGTTCCGCCAGCACCCGCCCGGTGTCCGCCCCCACCGTCGCCGCCGGTGCCGGTTCGGCGGCCGGGGTGCCGCTGAACCGGGGTGCGGGGGCGGGGGCGAAGCCGCCCGGCAGCGGACGGTAGGTCCCCCGCGCGGCGTTGTGCGGGTGCCCGGCCGCCTCGGTGAGCGACAGCACCGGCGTCACGCACGCACCCTGCCCGTCGAACAGCCGGGCCCATTCGTCCCGCGACCGGCTGCCGAAGGCACGTTCGAGCCCGGCCCGCATCGCGGGCCAGGCGGCGCGGTCCTGCTGCCGTGCGTAGACCGGGTCGGTGTCGAGCCCCAGCACCCGCAGCAGCGCCGCGTAGAACGGGCCCTCGATCGCACCGACCGCGACATGCCCGCCGTCCGCGCACCGGTACACCCCGTAGTACGGAGCGCCGCCGTCCAGGATGTTGACGCCCCGTCGGTCCTCCCAGCGGCCCTGGGCCAGGAAGCCGTAGGTCATCGCCAGCTGCAGCGCGGTCCCGTCGGTCATCGCGGCGTCCACGACCTGGCCGTGGCCGGTGGTCCGTGCGCTGATCACCGCGCTGAGCACACCCAGTGCCAGCAGCATCCCGCCGCCGCCGAAGTCGCCGACCAGGTTCAGCGGCGGCACCGGGTCGCCGTCGGCCGGGCCGATCGTGTGCAGGGCCCCGGCCAGGGCGATGTAGTTGATGTCATGACCGGGCTCCTGGGCCATCGGCCCGTCCTGGCCCCAGCCGGTCATCCGTCCGTAGACCAGGCGCGGATTGCGGGCCAGGCAGGCGTCCGGGCCGAGGCCCAGGCGTTCCACCGCGCCGGGGCGGAAGCCCTCGATCACCGCGTCGCAGTCCTGGACCAGCCGCAGCACCGCGTCCACGCCCTGCGGCTGCTTCAGGTCCACGGCGAGGGAACGGCGGTTGCGGTGCACCACGGGGAACGGGCTGGGGCGTCCGGCCGCTGACGGGTGATCCACCCGGACCACCTCCGCACCGAGGTCGCCGAGCAGCATCCCGCAGAACGGCACCGGCCCGATCCCGCCGAGCTCGGCGACCCGGACACCCGCGAGCGGGCCTGCGGCAGCGGGTCGGGCAGGTTGGTTCGGCTGGGTGGCGGGCAACGGGGCTCCAGGGTTGCGGTTTTTGCTGAGGCCCCGTCACCGTACGCAGCCGCCCGCGCGGAGTCCAGATCAGGACGCACGAACAGGACGCACGAACGGGGCCTGCCGGGAGGCACCCCGGCAGACCCCGTTCGGGCTTGACGTCCCCTACTGGCGTGGTGTCACTGTCACCACGGGGACGGGGCCGGCGGCACCACGACGGCCGGGCGGTCGTCGCAGGTGATGGTGTTCGGCAGCTCCCACGGGGCGAGCCAGGGGCCGGTGGTGCCGCCCCCTGTGTTGCCGCCGAGGTCGGTCAGCGCGAACTCCGAGCCGGCGCTCGTGAAGTTGAACGAGCCGCAGTTGTTGACGCCGACGGCGCCGACGTTGCGGGCGACCACGTTCTGGAAGGTCGCGCCGCCGGCCGAACGGGCGCTGACCACGGAGGTCCCGGTGCCGTCGACCTTGATGTCCTTGAAGTGGACGTTGGTGATCGAGAACTGGTCCTTCACCGGGAAGTCGGTGACCAGCATGATCGCGTTGTAGGTGTTGTCGAGGAAGTTGTCCCCGGTCACCTGGATGTTCGCGTCGATGTTCTTCTCGAGCGCGTAGAACCAGATGGCGCCGAGGCCGATGTTCCAGTTCAGCTCGTAGGTACCGGCCCTGACCGTGGTGTTGTCGGTGATCCACAGGTTGCCGGTGAACGCCTCCGAGCCGAAGCGGGAGCCGACCTGGATCGCGCTGCCCTCACGGATCGGGTCGGCGATCAGGTTGTTGGAGATGGTGTTGTCGGTGCCGCCGTAGACGGCGATGCCGTTGGCGAGCACCGGCGTCTGCACGGTGTTGTGGTCGATGGTGTTGTTGGCGTCCTCGGTCTTCTCGGACCACAGGGCGATCGAGTCGTCACCGGTGTTGCGGATGAAGTTGTTGGAGATCACCGAGTTGGTGACGCCGGTGTGGAAGTTGATGCCGTCGGCGATCTGGTCGGCGATCTGGTTGTTGGTGATCTTGAGGTTGGTCATCGGGCCGTCGAGCCAGATGCCGACCTTGGTGTGCTGGATGTAGAGGCCGTCGATGGTCGAGTTGCTCAGCGACCCGCCGATGCCGTTCACCTGGTCGGTGTCGATGCGCTCGCGGACGTCGCCCTCGATCGCGAAGCCGGACAGGTGGACGTTGGTGCTGCCGCCGGCCGAGGCGTCCTTGCCGTAGAAGCCGACACCGGTGTGGATCGAGCCGTCCGGGGCCGGGGTGCTCAGGGTGACCTGGTGGCCCTTGATGATGGTGTACCAGCTGCCGGCGCCCTCGATCGTCACGTTGTCGACGATGATGTGGCGGTTCACCTGGTAGGTGCCCGGCGGGATGTAGACCTTGAGGTGGGTCTTCTTGGCGAAGGCGATCGCCTTGTCGATCGCGTCGGCGGAGTCGCGCCGACCGGTCGGGTCCGCGCCGAACAGCAGCACGTTGGCGGCCAGCAGGTCCACGTGCGGGGCCGCGACCAGCTGCGAGTCCAGCAGGTCGATCACGGTGGCCGAGGCGTCGCTGCCGGCCGGGACCGCGAGCCGGATCTTGTCGCCCGCCTTGTAGGTACGGCCGAGCAGCAGGCGCTGCTCGTCGTAGAAGTGGTTCGGGCGGAACGGTGTGTTGATGACCGGGGTCGGGGTGGTCTGGTCCGGCACGCAGGAGCACTCGGTGATCCACCAGTCGGGCTGCAGCAGCCCGGCGTTGGGGTCGTTCGAGAACGGGTACTGGTTGTACAGCCATGCGTACTGCGAGGTCAGCGTCAGGGTGGAGTTGTGCTGACCGTTGACGGAGACGTTGAGCGGTGCGGTGATGCCGCCGCCGTTCGGCGCGTCCGGGATGCTGTACCGCACGGTGATCGCGTTGGCCGCGCTCGGGAGAGTGAACTCGACGTACTGACCCGGCGTCAGGCTGACCGCCTTGCGGCCGGAGGCCTCGGCGGGCAGCGTGTAGGCGGCCGTGCCCGTGCCGATGACGGTGCCGTTGGTCGCGGCGTTCTCCGCCTCCTGCTCGGCGAAGCCGACGGTGGCACCCCGGCCCGTGACCAGCGAGGGGTCGAGGGCGGCGCGGGTCACCACGGGGGTGGAGGCGGCGGAAGCGCTCTGCCCGTGCGACCCCTGCGACCCGTGCGCGGCGGTGCCGGCGAAGGCCGTGCCGCCGACGAAGCCGGTGAGGCCGAGGGCGGTCGCGGTCACCGCCGCGGCCGTCACCGCGACTCTTCGCGGAGGCGTGGGCCTGCGGGGCAGGCTCGATGCAGCACCTGTGATGCTCCGTGACATCGAATGCTCGTTTCTCTTCGGGTGGGTGGGCGTCGGGGACGCCCGAGGTGAAGCGTGTGCGTGTGCGCGGTGCGTGTGCGTCGTGCGTGTGCGCGAGGCGTGGAGCGAACGTGATGAGGGTGAGCCGACAGTAGGACGCGGCTGGGCGGTCCACAAGGCTCCTACCAAATATTTTCGTAGCTTTGCCATTCAACTGCGGGCATACATTGAGTTCTTGCGCAAGGAATCTCTGCTGGTTGCAAGAAGGGACGCCCCCGATGGGTCGGGGACGTCCCTTTTGTTGATGTTGCGCGGCCTGCGGTTACATCCCTCCGGCCACCCGCATGATGGTGCCGGTCGCATAGGAGGCGTCGGCGGAGAGCAGCCAGGAGACGGCGCCGGCGATCTCCTCCGGCTGGCCCGCGCGTCCCAGCGGGATGGCCGCGGCGCGCTTCGCGGGACGCTGCGGATCCGCGTGGAACTCGGTCCAGATGATGCCGGGGGCAACGCAGTTGACCCGGATGCCGTCCGCCGCCAGCTCCTTCGACAGGCCGATCGTCATGCCGTCCACGGCGGCCTTCGCGGCGGCGTAGTGCACGTACTCGCCGGGGCCGCCGAGGGTCGCGGCGGCGGAGGAGATGTTGACGATGGCGCCGCGGGTGGCGGTGCCGGTCATGTCTTGGACGGCTCGGCGGGCGCAGAGGAGGTAGCCGAGGAAGTTGACATCGAGGGCTGCACGCATCTCGTCGGGGTCGGCGTCGGCGAGGCGGCCCATCGGGCCCCGTACGCCCGCGTTGTTCACCAGGCCGGTGACCGGGCCGAGTTCGGTCGCGGTGGTGGTGAACAGGTGGTCGACGGAGGTCGCGTCGGCAGTGTCGACGGCGACGGTGACGCAGGCCGCACCGGCGGCGCGGACCGTCCGGGCGACGGCCTCGGCTGCTGCGGCGTCCGAGCGGTAGCCGATGGCGAGGTCATGGCCGTCGGCGGCGAGGCGGGCGCAGATCGCGGCACCGATGCCGCGGCTGCCGCCGGTCACGACGGTGACGGGGCGTTGGGTCTGGCGCATGGACGCCTCCTTTTGGATGGATCTTGTCTTGGCATCCTAGGGAGGGGGTGGGTGGGATCTTTTAGGTGGTTGCGATGGTTGCCTTGAGGAAGTCTCGGAGCAGTGTCGGCGGGCGGCCCAGCAGGGTGGCGAGTGTCGGGTCGACCTCGGCGAACTCGCCCCGGCGACTGGCGACGAAGAGACCGACGAGCATCGCCGCCTGCGACTCGGGGACGCCGTGGGAGACCAGGGTTGCCTGGTACTGCTCGTCGGTGGTTGTGACCCGCTTGATCGGGCGGCCGGTGAGGTCCGAGGCGATGGCCGCGACGTCGGCGAGGTCGAGGGCTTCGGAGCCGGTGAGGGGAGGGGTCGGGCCTTCGAAGCGGCCCTCGGTCGCCAGTACGATCGCGGCTGCCTCGGCCAGGTCGGCGTGGGTCGTCCAGGAGACCGGGCCGTCCTCCGGCGCGGCGAGTTCGCCCGTCTGCAGGGCGCCGCGGAGCAGCATCAGCGTGGTGCTCGCGTAGAAGCCGTTGCGGAGGGAGGTGAAGGCAAGACCGGAATCGCGGAGAGCCGTCTCGGTGGCGGCGTGGTCCGGCATGGGCGCGAAGGGGGAGGACGGGTTGACACCCATGTGGCTGGAGTAGAGGACGCGGCGCACGCCTGCTGTCTTCGCGGCCTGGACGGCGGTGCGGTGGGCGTTGACCGCGGCCTCGCCGGTGGTGTCCGCGGAGACGATCAGGACCTGGGACGCCCCCTCGAAGGCGTGCGCGAGGCTTTGGGGATCGGTGAAGTCTCCGCGGCGGACGCGGACACCCCTCTCCTGCAGGGTGCGTGCCTTGTCCTGGTCGCGGACGCTGACCCCGAGGTCTGCGGCGGGGACGCGAGCGAGCAGGTTCTCGACGACTGCTCGTCCGAGCTGGCCGTTGGCGCCGGTGATGACGATCATGAGTGCTCCCTTTTTCAGTGCTAACTCTTTTTATGTTAGCACTGTAATCGGTGGGCGCTAACGTGGTGCTGTTATCGTTGCCACCATGGAGGCCAGTGACGCTGCCGAGGGCAGCCCCCGGGAGCGCATTCTTGCCGTCACGGCCGAGCTGCTTGCCGAGGGCGGGCGGGAGGCGGTGTCGACGCGAGCCGTGGGCAGCGCGGCGGGGGTGCAGGCCCCGACCATCTACCGGCTCTTCGGCGACAAGCAGGGGCTGCTGGACGCGGTCGCGGGAGCCGGCTTCGCGGCGTACCTGGAAAGCAAGGCCGGACTGGAACCCAGCGACGACCCGGTGCAGGACCTGCGGGTCGGCTGGGATCTGCACATCGGCTTCGCGCTGGCCAATCCGGCGCTGTACCTGGTCATGTACGGCGAACCCCGGGTCGGCGGGGAGCCTGCGGCGGCGGTCGCGGGGATGGAGGTCCTCGCCGGACACATCCACCGCATTGCGGAAGCGGGGAGGCTGCGGGTCAGCGAGGAGCTCGCCGTCCAGCTGGTCCACGCCGGTGGGCGCGGTACGGCTGCCAGCCTGATCGGCATGGCCGCGGGGCGGCGGGATCTCGGGCTGTCCGCTCTGGCGCGGGAGGCGGTGATCGCCGCGATCGCCAGTGAGGTGCCTGCGGTGGCGACGCCGGGGCCGGTCAGCGCGGCGGTCGCGCTGCGGGCGGTGCTGACGGAGACTGCGGCGCTGACGGAGTTGGAGCGGGGGCTGTTGCGGGAGTGGCTTGATCGGATCAGCGGGGGGCGGTGACGCTTGCGGGGTTCGGGGTTTCGGTTTGCCTGCGGCGCGGGTGGGTGCATGGCAGCGGGGGCGGGCCGGGTCGGGGTAGTCGCTCTGGGGCCTGCTGCGAAACGGGTGCCAAGAGTCGAGGTGCCTTTATTACGCCGCTCGCACCCGTTTCTCGCTTTGACGGCCCCTGCCGCGACCACCCCGCCCCGTCCCACCCCCTCCCGTGCGGGGGTGGGAAAAAGCGAGGTCGCGCTCGCCGTAGTTTCGTCCGGGGTCAGTCGAGGTCGATGCGCACGGTCAGGAGGTTCGTTCCGACGGCGCGGACCGTGGCGCTGTTGACGGTGGGCAGGGTGCGGAGCCGGGCCCGGGGGTCGTCCTGCGGGAGGGGGGTGGCGATGCCGTTGTGCCAGCGGCCCTTGAGCCGGAGCCGGATGTGTGGATGCGCCTGGATGTTGCGTACGTAGTGGGACTTGTCGCCGTACTCGGAGACCAGCCAGAACACATCGCCGATGCGCCGCCCGCCGACCGGCGTCCGCCGCGGCAGTCCGGATTTGCGCCCGGTGGTCTCCAGGAGGGTCTGGCTGGGCAGCCGGCCGAGGATCGGGTTGCCGATCCGCCTCTGGAACGTCGTGACGGCCCGAAACTTGATCTCGTGGTAACGCGACATCTCGTCCCTCTTTCGTCCCCCCAACAATACCGACGCAGCTATCGGCGGGCGGCCACAGCGTCGGTATACAGCTCGTTCGTGAGGTCATTGTTGACCATCGTCTCCAGTTCCAGGAACGTCCCATCCAACTCGGGGACCCTGACCAGGGTGGCGAGCATCCTGCGGCCGGCGGCCCCGAATTCGTAGTTCCGGCAGTGCTTCGAAAATGCGATAGACGGTGTATGTCCGAGGCCCCGCAGCGGGGCGCGCACCGCCTCCGGATTGTCGATGGCGGTCTCGTGCTCGGGTTTCGACCTGGTGACGTCGTCGACCCGCGCGCCCTTGTAGGTCAGCAGCGACCGAATCGCATCCCGCCCGTGGACGGTGCGGACGCGTAGTTCACGGTCCGTGCGGTCCAGATCGCCGGACGAGTTGTCGAAGTAGATGTCCTCATAGACCTCCGCACGACCCTCGGCGCGGCCCTCCAGAGCTTGCATGACGCGTTCCGGCGGAAGCCTCGGAACAGCGGGCCCGACGGCGTGGCCATGATCTTGTAGACGGCGGAGTCATGCCCCTCCCAGCCCGCGTCGAAAGCGGACAGGTACAGCGCAGCGTCCAGCCTGACGATTCGCCAGGTCGGCGGACCACCATAGTGGTAGACATCCACGGCGCATTTGCCCGCCAACTCACGGAGTCGGGCCTCGGTCAAGCGGATCCCGGAAGCCATGGAATCGGCCGACTCCCCGATCTCGGAAGCTCTCGCTGCGACGGCGGGCGCGTCAGGGTCCAGCAGGAGCACGCGAAGGGTCGGCGACGTGTCGGCGCGCGTCAGGGCCGTTCGCAGCAGGGAGTCATTGAGAAAAATCGTCGGGCACCGCTGCCTCGGGGACGCTGCGGCGGCACTCAGCCGACCCAGACACAGCATCACCGACCATCTGCGGGGCCTTGAGCGGGACATCGGCGGAGCGCTACTGGTCCGGACCCTGAAGGACCGGCCGATGGAACCCACCGAACTCGGCCGCCGGGTCCTGACCGCTGCCCAGACGATGGCCGAACACCTCGGACTGCCCACCGTTCCCGCAGCTGGCGGACCACAGAACACGCAAACCCCCCGAAGGCGGCCGCAAGCACCGACCATCACCGGAGCGGGTGCTGCCCACCGTCGAGCAGTGCGCCGACCGACTCGGTGGCCTGCAGTGTGCGAGTCGTCAGCTGCTGGGCAGGAAGCGGGGACGACGCGCACATAGATGATCATTCCGATCACCCGGGCCAGCGTCTGGGTCGCCACGACGGCGGTGATCGGAGTCTCAAGTCTGGATGGCAAGGGCGAGGACGGTATCGATTGCGACTTCGAAGGGACGCGTACTCCGTTGTACCTGGGCGAGGAGGAGTCCCCCTTGCAGGGTGGCGAGCATCGTGGTGGCGAGGGCGTCCGGGTCGATGCCGGGTGCGAGCTTCCCGTCGGCGTGAAGTGACCTGAGTCCTTCGCTGATGGCGGCTGACCATCGCTCGAATCCGGCCGCGATGAGGGCTCGGGCCTCGGGGTCGCTCTCGGCGAGTTGGCCGCCGAGCGAACCGAGTGGGCAGCCGCCCTTTGCCTGGCCGTGCATCACCCCGGCGATCAGCATGTTCCGCCAGGCTGCGATTCCGTCCTCGCTGCCGAGCGCCTGCCGATTGTGATCGACGAGAGTGTCGGCGTGGTAGTCGATGACCGCCTGCAGGAGCTCGTTCTTGTCGGGAAAGTAGTGGTAGAGCTGCGAGCCGCTGACCTCTGCTGCCCCCTTGACGTCTTCCAGGGTGGTGCCCGCGACCCCGCGCTCGTGGATCAAGGCCGCAGCCCCTTCCACGATTCGTGCCCGGACGCGCTCGCCCTTCGCGGTGAGCCGCGGCCGGTCGTTCGTCTTGTTCGCCATACGCCCATAGTAGCGATTCTGAGTTTGACAGCCCAGTCCGGTCGGGTCAGACTGAGTTGTGTAACCCACTTTGAGCAGGAGGAGGACGCAACGCATGCCTGTTGACCTGAAGGACAGAACTGCACTTGTCACCGGGTCCACCAGCGGGATCGGCAAGGCGACGGCCATAGCTCTCGCTGCCCGCGGCGCCCACGTCCTGGTTGTCGGACGCAACGCGGAACGAGCCGGGCGGGTCGTGGCCGAGATCGAAGGCGGCGGAGGTAGGGCGTCGTCAAGGCTCACCACGCTGGGAGACCTGGAATCGGCACAGGACCTGGCGCGATGGGCCACTGAGGCCGGCGATGGCCACGTCGACATCCTCGTCAACAATGCTGGAGTCGCTCTGCTGGGGCCGAGCGATGCCGCGACCGAAACAGAGTTCGACGAGACCTTCGGACTGAACGTCAAGGTTCCGTTCTTCCTCGTCGCGGCCCTGGCGCCGGCGATGGCCGAGCGTGGATGGGGCTCGATCGTCAATGTCAGCACGATGGTCGCCAGTTTCGGACAGCCCGGCATGGCGATGTACGGCGCGAGCCGAGCGGCCCTCGAGCTCCTGACGAAGGCATGGGCCGCCGAATACGGCCCGCGAGGCGTTCGCGTGAACGCCGTGGCGCCCGGCCCGACCCGCACCCGGATGACCGAAGGCATCCCCGACGAGATGGTGAACCAGCTCGCAGGTCTGGCACCAGCAGGCCGCGTAGCCGAGCCCGAGGAACTTGCCTCCGCGATCGTCTTCCTGGCCAGCGAGGATGCCAGCTTCATCCATGGCGTCACTGTTCCCGTTGACGGGGGCCGAGCGTCGACCTGACGCCGCTCGCGGCGCCTGAGTACCTGAGCCCCCCTTGTTGCGGGTGGAACCTGACGCCCAACGTCAGGGGTTCAGCAGCGGCGCCGAGCCCTCGACCAAGAAGGGCCGCGTGACTCGTCTACGCAGCAAGAGCCGTCCAACCCCCACAGAAGATGAGAGAGAACCCCGATGAGCACACTCCCGGGAAAGACCGTGATGATTACGGGCGCCAACGTCGGAATCGGCAAGGACGTGGCCCGGCAACTGGCCTTGCGACCGGAGACGGCCCGCATCTACCTGGCCTGCCGCAACCGAGACCGGGCGACAACGGCAAAGGCCGAGCTCGAAGCCGCTACCGGCCGGCGCATCTTCGAGATCGTCGTCATGGACGTCGCCGATCTGGGCTCGGTCCGAGCCGGCCTTGCGGCCGTCGACGGATCCGTCGACGCGTTGGTCATGAACGCCGGTGTCATCGGCCCGCAGTCGATGGAGTCGACCGCTGACGGGGTCACCAAGGTGTTCGCGACGAACGTTCTTGGCCACGTCGTCCTCCTCGAAGGGCTCCTGGCTGAGGGGCGGCTCGGCGAGGTCGCGGTCCTCGCCGGAAGTGAAGCAGCCAGGGGACTTCCGATGCTGCGGATGAAACGGCCGTCCTTTGCCTCAACCTCTGCCGACGAACTCGCCACCGTCATCGACGGCAGATTCTTCACCGACGGAAAGACTGACTTCAACCTCGCCTTCGGGCAGGCCAAGTACATCGGGGCCCTATGGATGGCCTACCTGGCCCGCCAACACCCCGACCGCCGCTTCCTCACCGTGAGCCCCGGCGCCACCACCGGCACCCAAGCCTCCAACGACATCGCCCTACCGCTGCGCATGGCGTCCAAGTACGTCCTGCCCGCCCTGGGGATCTCCCACAAGCTTGAGGTCGGCGCGAAGCGACTGGTCGACGGCGTCACCGACCCGACCCTGTCCAGCGGCGTGTTCTACGCCAGCGCGGCCAACAAGCTGAAGGGCCCCCTGGTCGATCAAGCGGACATCTTCCCCGACTTGGCCAACCCGTCGTTTCAGGACCACGCCAACGAGGCCATCCACCGCTTCGTGTAAGGGAAATCGCATGACGGTTGCTCGGCCGGGGGACGCGTTCCGCCCTGACCTCGATGAGACAGTGATCGTCGGCCGCACCGCGTGAGCAGACGGGGCCGCGACCGGGCTGCGCGTCGTGAAGTTGATCATTCCGGTCCGTGGTGCTCCTTCCGTTCCCAGGTTGTGGTCCAGGGCCTCGCCCAGCCTGTTGCCGCAGACGTCTTCGAGGCGTTCGGTGACGAGGAGGCGGTGCTCCCCGGCGTGCCACGGGTGGCTGGGGACGAGCCGTGCTGCGGTCCCGTCCGATGCGAGTGACACACGCGTCCGAAGGACCTCCCCCGAAGGGGCCAGGACTGCGATCTCGTCCTGGCACAGGGCGGCGTCCATCACCCTGTCGAAGTGCACGACGACGGGATCAAGGCTCCCCGCTGCCGGGGGGAGGAGACGCCAGTGGGTCTCGTCGACCGCCTCCAGGACCGGATCGCCCACGCGGAAGGTATGGCGCGCTGTTTGCCCGAGCGCGGTGACGACGAGGCTGTACGTCCGCCCGGCGACCAGTGCCGGTTCGTGGGACGGGTCTCCTCCCAGACCGCGTTTGATCCTTCCTGGCTCCATCAGGACCGTCAGGCGGCGCCCGTCGACGGACCAGAGCTCCGAGGACAGGACGAGGAAGGGGTCTCGCACCACCTGTTCCTCCTCGTCCAGCAGCCAGAGGCGGTCACGATCGAAGTGCGCCTCTCCCGGCCTGGGAAAATGGAGGTAGAAACGCAGGGTGTTGGCGGGCAGGACCTCTGCTTGGGGAGAGATGCGGATCGGCAGCTCTGGCGCACTCAACGGTGATGCCTGCCGTTCACGCCGCCACCTTGTGCGGGCTCTCGCCGCCCGGGAAGTCGAACTCCACCCAGATCTTGTCCAGCCGCGCGGGGAGCGGGGCGACCATCAGGGTCTCCAGCGTCAGATCGCCGGTGTCCGGGTAGCGGGTCAGCGAGACGAAGAAGCGGTCGCTGAACAGGTCCGCCCGCAGCGAGGATCCGACGAACAGCACCTGCTTGCCGACCGGCCCGGCCGGCATGAAGGGGGACTGGTCCAGCATCGGGCCCTGGGCCGGCCGGTTCTCGGGGGTGTAGCCCCCGGCGGAGCGGATTCCAGATAGTGGGACCACCATGGGGCCGCGGCCGAGGTTGGTGATGAACAGCTTCTCCTCGTCCCCCTCGCGGTAGGCAACCATGCTGATGGGCTGGCCGTTGCCCATGTCGCCGATCGTCTTGCCCCTCGCCTTCGCTCCGTGCTTGAGCTCTGCGACCGGGATGGTGACCAGCGGGCTGCAGGCGTAGGCGGCGATGAGGGTGTCCTGGCCGTCGATGGTGGCGAACTGCATGGTCCGGATCGGCGCACGCGTTTCGTACATGCCGTGCGCGAGGTGGTAGATCTCCACATGGGTCTCGCTGGCGGCGCCGGTGAACGGGTAGGGGATCCGCCGCAGTGTGGAGGAGAACTCCTGGTTCGAGACGCCGGCGACGAACACCTCTCCGGCGTGGAACTTCAGGTCCACGATCGTCATGGACCGCAGCGGCGTCCGCGCCTTCTCCTCGAAGTAGGACGCCGGCGGCATCGGGAAGGTGCCGGCCCGGGACTTGAAAGTCTTGCCCTCGTCGGGAACGTCGGACAGCTGGTGCACCGTCACGTTCGACGAGGAGAGGTCGAACGGGCGGACCTCGCCTGCCAGCGAGACGCTCACGACCGCGGGCTCCAGGCGATCGCCGGTGCGTACCCCGACCGACAGGTACGGCTCGCGCGTCACGGGGTGGACGGCCATCCCGTTCATCACCAGGCTCTTCGCCGTCACGCCCAGCGCCGCGGCGATCCTCTCGTCGATCGACTCGAAGAGGAAGGGGTCGAGCGAGGCCGGCGCCTGGCCCCGGTCCGTTTCGAAGGCGAAGACGGCCCCCAGCTTGCTGTCGCCCACGAAGAGGATCCCGTCGGGGCTGAAGGTCAAAGCTCCCGCCGACCGCGGGGTGACCTGGTCAAACGTGTTCACGATGGTCTCCTTGCCGCTCTGGGCGGCGTCCTGTCCAGCACATTGTCCCGGGGTTCGGGGGCGGCAGGGAATGCTCACTGCCGCCCCGGATCCGCGGCTCTGCTCCGAACTGCCCGGGTCGGTGTCCGGGTGGAGCGTGCCGACCGGCGCATGTGACCGGGCCTCGGCTTTTACTGTCCTTCGCCGGCGGTCGAGACGTCAGACGGCGAGGCGCCCGCCGTCGACCGGCAGCAGCACACCGTGAATGAAGCTGGCCTCCTCGGTGGCGAGGTAGGCGATGGCGGCGGCGATCTCCTCGGGCTTTCCGACGCGCCCGGCCGGTGCGCCCTGCGCGAGCTGGTCCAGCGCGTCGCCCATGGGGATGGTTCCCTCGGTGCGGGTGGGGCCGGGGCTGACGGCGTTCACGCGCACGCCGGCGGGGCCGAATTCGGCAGCCCAGGACTTGGTCAGCAGCATGAGAGCGGCCTTGCTGGAGCCGTAGAGGCCCATCCCGGCCATGCCGAACTCCGACACCATGGTCGTGATGTTGACGATCGCCCCGTGGCCGCGCTCGGCCATCGCCGGGGCCAGTGCGGCCACCAGCAGGTAGGGCGCCTTGACGTTGACGGCGAAGACCTCGTCGATCTGGTCGGCCGGGGTGTCGGCGGTGGGGCCGAAGGGGAAGATGCCGCCGCTGTTGACGAGGATGTCGACGTGGCCGCCGCCCGCCTGGGCGGCGCGGGAGGCGAGTTCCCGCACGCTGCGCTCGTCGCCCAGATCGGCCGCGACGAAGTCCGCCGTCCCGCCGACGGCGCGGATGCCGGCGACGACAGCGTCGCCGCGGGCCTTGTCCCGGCCGGACACGATGACATGCGCCCCCAAGGCGGCCAGACGGTCGGCGGTGGCCTTGCCGATGCCGCTGGTGGCGCCGGTGACCAGGGCGGTGGAACCGGTCAGATCGGTGGTCATGAGAACTCCTTCAGTTAGTGGAGCGAACACTCCAAACCATGCCTCGACATTTCTGGAGTGTCAACTCCAAAGTCGAGTATGATGAGCCCATGGACCAGCCGATGCCCGAAAGCCAGACAGACCGCACGGATCGGACGGGCGCGGTCGTCGAGTCCACGCCCCAGGCAGCGCGGAAATTCACGGCGAAGGGTCTGGCAACCCGGGCTCGTATCGTCGCCGCCGCCGCCGAGCTGGTGTTCGCCCACGGCGTGGCCCGTACCGGCATCGAGGACGTTCAGCGTCGAGCGGGCGTCAGCGCGTCGCAGCTCTACCACTACTTCACCGACAAGGACGACCTGATCCGGGCCGTGATCGCCCACCAGACCGACGGCATCCTGGCCGCACAGCGACCCGTCCTCGACGAACTCGACAGCTTCGACAGCCTCTACCGCTGGCGTGACCTGCTCGTCGACCTACAAGAGCAGCGCAACTGCGCCGGCGGCTGCCCCATCGGATCGATCGCTGCCGAGCTGGCCGACAACGACCCCCGCGCCCGAGCGGACCTCGTCGACGGCTTCGAGCGCTGGGAGGCCCCGATCCGCGAGGGCCTGGCCCGCATGCGCACCCGAGGCGACCTGCGCCCCGACACCGACACCGACGCCCTCGCCCTCGCCCTGCTCGTCGCACTCCAGGGCGGACTCCTCCTCACCCAGACCCGCCGCAACACCACCCCCCTGCGCACCGGTCTCGACGCCGTCCTGGCCCACATCCGCACCTACGCGACCGAGCAGACACAGCACCGCGACCACAGCTCGGCCGGGCGGCACTGATCCTTGATGAGGAGGGGGCCCGGATGATGCTCGCCACCTTCCAGGCCGCTGCAGGGGGTCCGAGGAGGCCATGATCGCCAAGACCTGTGCCTGTACTGCTGTCGGGGGCACCCCCACGCCTATCTGTGCGAGCTCCCACAAAGCCAACCGGCGGTGATTGTGCCGATCCTCCAGTGGCGAGGGCCCGCGCGTTTGGAGCCAGTCGACCATTCAGGGACGCCTGCCGTGGGCAATGGGGCTGGTTACCGACCGCCTCCCGATCACACCGCCCGCCTGGGAGAGGGCATTCACCCGAGCGGATCCGCGCGGCAACCGCGGAGGCATTCTTCGCCCGCTTCCTCGCCCAGTGCGCCGTCCCCGACGCCCAGGTGACAACCACAGGCGAAACAGTGCAGTTGGTCGACACGGTCACCGGCTCCGTCGCCGCACTCACCTGCGGTGAAAAGGGCTGGCAGGTTCGCGAAAGCGGCCCTCTCCGGCTCTGGGGTGCTGTCGAGACCGTCCTTGACGACTATGACGGGGCCGGCTGCCCGCCGCCCGAGACATTCCGGCTCGGCATTGACCTCACCGGACAGTATCTTCGGCACCCGCGCATGTCCGAACTCTCCCTGGCGAAGGGGGATTCGGAAGCTCAGAAGTCAATCAATTGAGGTGACGGCGGACGGGTGGGCGGGCAGGCTGGTGGTTACGTCGATGCGGCGGTCTGCCGGGTCGTACTCCAAGGGGGCTGGTTCCGATGCCACCGATCGTTGCACTGTTCATTCTTGGCGCCATCGCCGTGGTTGTTGTTCTGAGCGTGGTTGTTTTTGTCGCCCTGGATGCCAGGCGGCGCCCTGATTGGCTTTCCGAGGTGGACTGGTCGCAGTTGCCCGAAGATCCCTTTGTGGATTCGGGCCGCTGAGGACCTCACGGCCGGAGAAGGCTGTGCGGGCGATGCCAGCTGCAGTTGCGGCCACTTCGTCCCGCGACCGATCCTGTGTACTCGACCGATGAGGAGTACACAGTGGGGCTTGTTCTGTTCCCCGGAGACGGCAACACCGACAGCCCGGACATCTCCTGGTCCTACACCGGCTTCGGACTGTTCCGGAAGTGGCTGGCACAGATCGAGGGCTTCGCGCTTGACCAGATGCGCGGCTTCGGCGGGGACCGTCCCTGGAGCGAAGTCGCCACCACGCTGGCACCACTTCTCAACCATCCGGACGACGGCGGCCCCGATCTCACGCCAGCGCAGTGCGCCGCGATCTCGCCCCGCCTCAGCGAGATAGCAGGCATACAGGGCGACCCGCTCGATCCGGTCTGGCAGCGGCGCATCCAGGACGTCCGGCAACTGGTGGGCGTCCTGCAGTTCTGCATCGAGAGGGACACAGGTCTGCTCTTCGGATGATCACTGGTCGGCGTGACCGTCCCGGGGGGTGTTGGGGGTGTAGCCGAGGTTGAGGGGTTGGGCGGGCGGGCCGTGGCGGTGGAGGTCGTCCAGGAGGGCGACCAGGCTGGGGGGCCAGAGCGGGTCCGGGCAGTCGGCGAGTTCGGCGGGGGTCCACCAGCGGCAGGTGAGGATGCCGTCGTGGCGGAAGGAGTCGGAGAGGTCGCCGATCGGGTCCCGGCGCGGGGCCGAGCCCAGGAAGATGACCTCGTGCTGGCGGGTGGGCACGCCCTTGCGGGTGTAGTCGTGCTCCCAGGTCCAGAGCGCCGGGCCGGGGACGACGTCGGTCCAGCCGGTCTCCTCGACGGTCTCGCGGAGCGCTCCGGCGAGTTCGTCCTCGCCGGGGTTGAGGCCGCCGCCGGGGAGTACCCAGTGCAGGCCGACCTCGGGGTCGTCGTGGAGCTGCAGGAACACCGCGCCGTCCGGGTCGAGGACCAGGATCCGTGCGGCCCGCCGGGTGGTGCGCTGGATGGTCACCGGACCAGCCTATCCGTCAGTTTGTGCTGGAGGGCGCGGCGCAGCTGGAGTCCGTCGGGGGCTGCGGCGGTGAGCAGCACGGCGGCGCCGTCGGCGAGGGGGAGGAGTGCGGCTTCGGCGGGTGGGGCGTTCAGGAGTTCGGGGGCGGCGGACGGGAGCGAGGCGTCGTAGTGCAGGAGCTGGCCGAGGGCGCGGTGGGTGGAGAGGACGGCGGGGCCGTCCCAGCCGGGGGCGCCGGGCCCCAGGTCGGTCTGCTGGTGCAGGAGGGTTTCACTGTTGTGACGGAGGGTCAGCTGGGTGGTGAGGCGGCCGGGGGGCTCGGACCGGCGGCCCAGGATCTGCTCTTCGCGGAGCAGGAGCTTGGCGGTGCCGGTGAGGTGGACGGTGGTGGTCATCCGGAGTTCGCTGCCGGCGGCGGCGATGACGGGTTCCGGTAGCCACTCCAGGGTTCCGCCGTGGTCGACGCGCAGGTCCAGGTCGTAGTGCGCGGGGGCGGGGACGCGGCCGGGGAGGCTGACGGTGGCGGCGGCGCTGGTGACCCGCAGGGTGGCGCCGGAGCGGACGTGGACCTCGATCCGCAGCCGGTCGCCGCCGAGCGGGGCGGCCATCGCGCCGACCAGGGTGACCTGGGCGGCGGCGGGGTCGGGGTGGGTGGTGCGGCGGAGGGCCAGCGGGCCGTCGCCGGTGAGCCGGGGCAGGGCGGTGCCGCCGCGGCCGTCCGGGGCGGCGGTGATCCGGGCGACGGCCTGGACGGTGGCGGTCATGCCGTCCATTCGAGCAGGCGGGCCCGGACCCAGCCGGCGATCGGGGCGACGCCGCCCTCGGTGGCGAGGGAGCAGAAGACCACCGGGAGTGAGCCGCGCTGCAGTTTGGCGTCGCGGTCCATGACCGCCAGGTCGGCGCCGACCAGGGGGGCCAGGTCGGTCTTGTTGATCACCAGGAGGTCGGAGGTGGAGACGCCGGGGCCGCCCTTGCGGGGGATCTTGTCGCCGCCGGAGACGTCGATGACAAAGATCTGGAAGTCGACGAGTCCCTTGCTGAAGGTCGCGGTGAGGTTGTCGCCGCCGCTCTCGACCAGGACCAGGTCGAGCGGGCCCAGCTGGTGTTCCAGGTCCTCGACGGCTTCCAGGTTGGCGGAGATGTCGTCGCGGATGGCGGTGTGCGGGCAGCAGCCGGTCTCCACGGCGGTGATCCGCTCGGGCGGCAGCACGGCGTTGCGGAGGAGGAACTCGGCGTCCTCGGTGGTGTAGATGTCGTTGGTGACGACGGCGAGGGAGAGTTCGTCGCGCAGTTCCCGGCAGAGGGCGGCGACGGTGGCGGTCTTGCCGGAGCCGACGGGGCCGCCGAGGCCGATCCGCAGGGCGCGGCGGTTGCCGTCGCTGCCGAGGGGCTCGGCGCCGGGCAGCGGGGCGGGGAGGTCGTGGTCGCGGTGCATGGGGCTCCTAGGAGGCGAAGAGGCGCATGGTCCAGGCGGCGTGCTGTTCGGCGTAGAGGTCGAGCAGCGGCGCGGACGCGGCGGGGAGGGCGTCGATGTCGGTGTGCGCCTCGGTGGCGGCGTGGACGGCGCGGGCGGTGACCTCGGCGAGGGGTTCGGCGAGGCGGGCCAGGACGGCGGTGGCCTGGAAGGGGTCGAGGCCGAGCAGCCGCACGCAGGCGGTGACCGGGCCCGAGACGCTCTCGTAGGCGGCGGCCGAGGCGGCGTCGGCGGGGACGAGTCCGGCGGCGGCTGCGGTGAGGCCGAGGACGACGGGCTGGTGGGCGCCGCGGGGGCGGTCGGTGGCGAGGCGGTCGAGGGCGGGGTCGGGCCAGACGGTGCGGGCCGCGCGGATCAGCTGGCGGCCGAGGCGGCGGGAGGTGGCGCGCAGGGCCGGGGAGGGGATCCGCGCGTCGGCGGCGGCGTCGGCGCGCAGCGGGTCGAGGCCGCCGGCCGCCGCCGCGGCGAGCGCGGCGGCGGTGAGCCCTGCGGTGTGCAGCCGGCCCAGGCAGAACGCCTGGAGCGTGGCGGTGTCGTGGATCCGGCCCGCCTTGACGGCGGCTTCGGCGCCACCGGAGTGGGCGTGGCCGCCGGCCGGGAAGCGGCCGTCGGCCAGGACCAGTAGGGCGGGGTTCATCAGTGCCTCAGAACAGGAAGTAGCGCTGGGCCATGGGGAGTTCGGCGGCGGGTTGGGGGTCGACCACCTCGCCGTCGATCCGCACGGTGAAGGTGTCGGGTTCGACGGTGACCTGGGGGCGGGCGGTGTTCTCGTGCAGGTGGTCCTTGGTGACGCCGCGGGTGTTGCTGATGGCGGTGAAGGTTTTGCTGATGCCGAGGTCGGCCAGGCGGTCGGCCAGGTTGTCGTCCAGGGCGGACTGGGTGACGAAGTTGAGGGAGTTGGCGGAGGGGGCCCGGCCGATGGCGCCGAACATCGGGCGGGGCAGCACGGGTTGGGGGGTGGGGATGGAGGCGTTGGCGTCGCCCATCTGGGCCCAGGCGATCTGGCCGCCCTTGATCACCAGATCGGGTTTGACGCCGAAGAAGGCCGGGTTCCAGAGGACCAGGTCGGCGAGTTTGCCTTTTTCGACCGAGCCGATGTCGTTGCTCAGGCCTTGGGCGACGGCGGGGTTGATGGTGTATTTGGCGACATAGCGACGTGCGCGGAGGTTGTCGGCGCGACCGTCGCCGGGGAGCGCGCCGCGGCGGCGCTTCATCACGTGGGCGGTCTGCCAGGTGCGCATGATCACCTCGCCGACCCGGCCCATCGCCTGGGAGTCCGAGCTGATGATCGAGATGGCGCCCATGTCGTGCAGGAAGTCCTCGGCGGCGATGGTCGAGGGGCGGATCCGGGATTCGGCGAAGGCCAGGTCCTCGGGGACGTTGGGGCTGAGGTGGTGACAGACCATCAGCATGTCCAGGTGCTCGTCCACGGTGTTGCGGGTGTGCGGACGGGTGGGGTTGGTCGAGCTGGGGAGGATGTTGAGCTGGGAGACCACGGTGATGATGTCGGGGGCGTGCCCGCCGCCGGCCCCCTCGGTGTGGTACGCGTGGACGCCGCGTCCGGCGATGGCGGCGAGGGTGTCGCCGACGAATCCCGCTTCGTTCAGGGTGTCGGTGTGGATCGCCAGTTGGGCGCCGGACTCCTCGCAGACGTTGAGGCAGGCGTCGATGGCGGCGGGGGTGGCGCCCCAGTCCTCGTGGATCTTGAAGCCCAGGGCGCCCGCCCGGAGCTGCGCCCTCATCGAGTCGGTGTTGACGGTGTTGCCCTTGCCGAGCAGGCCGAAGTTGACCGGGTAGTGCTCGGCGGCGGCGAACATCCGGGCCAGGTGCCAGCTGCCGGGGGTGATGGTGGTGGCCTTGGTGCCCTCGGCGGGTCCGGTGCCGCCGCCGAGGATGGTGGTGATGCCGGAGGCGAGGGCCTCCTCGAAGATCTGCGGGCAGATCAGGTGGACGTGGGCGTCGATCGCCCCGGCGGTGAGGATCCTGCCGTTGCCGGAGATCACCTCGGTCTCCGGGCCGATCACCAGGTCGGGGTGCACCCCGTCCATGGTCTCCGGGTTGCCGGCCTTGCCGAGGGCGGTGATCCGGCCGTCGCGGATGCCGATGTCGGCCTTGATGACGCCCCAGTGGTCCAGCACCGTGGCGCCGGTGATCACGGTGTCCGGGGTGCCCTCGGCGCGGGAGGCGCGGGACTGGCCCATGGACTCGCGGATGACCTTGCCGCCGCCGAACACCGCCTCGTCGCCGCCGGCGCTGAGGTCCTGCTCGATCTCGATCAGCAGGTCGGTGTCGGCCAGCCGGATCCGGTCCCCGGCGGTGGGGCCGAAGAGGTCGGCGTAGCGCCGGCGGGAGAGTCGGAGGGCGGGGTCAGTCATCGAGGCTTCCCTTCGTCTCGCCGCGCAGGCCGAACACCTCGCGGCGACCGCCCAGCGGGATCAGCTCGACCTCGGCCGGGATGCCGGGCTCGAAGCGGACGGCGGTGCCGGCCGGAATGTTGAGGCGCTGCCCGCGGGCGGCGGCCCGGTCGAACTCCAGACCGGGGTTGGCCTCGGCGAAGTGGTAGTGCGAGCCCACCTGGATCGGCCGGTCGGCGGCGTTGACCACGGCGAGGACGGTGATCGGGCGGTTCGGGTTCAGCGCGATGTCGCCGGAGCCGAGCAGGATCTCGCCGGGGACCAGGGGGGCGGTCATGCGATCGGCTCGTGCACGGTGACCAGCTTGGTGCCGTCCGGGAAGGTGGCCTCGACCTGGACGTCGGGGATCATCTCCGGGATCCCCTCCATCACGTCCGCGCGGGTCAGCACGGTGCGCCCGGAGGCCATCAGCTCGGCGACGGTGCGCCCGTCCCTGGCTCCCTCGAGGATGTGGACGGTGAGCAGGGCCACCGCCTCGGGGTGGTTCAGCCGCAGGCCGCGCTCGCGGCGGGCCCTGGCGACGTCGGCGGCCACATGGATGAGCAGGCGTTCCTGCTCGTGCGGGGTGAGTCTCATCGGCGAGCACCTCGGGGCGCGTCCCATGCCGCGGCGGCCTGGGGAGAGGACGCGGGCACGCCGTCGTGCCGCGGGTGGCCCTCCGGCGCGCGGCGGGGGTACCGGACGTGGACGGCGTCGCACACGGGCCGCACTGCCCGCCGCCGTCAGGTCCGATCCGCGCCCGGGGGTGGAGATCGTGTGCGGTCACGTTAGCGGACCGAACCGGGCCTCCGGCAGGGGCGAAGGGGCCGGGAGCCGCGACACGCCGAACGCATTCCGTTTGTCGGAACAGCCTCATGGAGGCCCGAATGTGAGGCGTCGTCATTTCCCGAAGATCACTCGGACGAGTGATCTTCTGATGCCATAAATGACCGGATCGAGGATCGGTAAATCAGCCATGATCACCGGAAGTGCGCAGGTCAGAGGCTATTCCCAAAGCTGGTGTGAAATTGCTCAACCCTCTTGTAAATACCCGGAATTCATTCCTCCGAACGCGCAGTGTTCGCCTCTGGACACGCTGGGAAACCTCGGGTGACAAGAGTCACAAAAGGCCGTTCGGACGTGAAGATCCCATAAAAAACTGGCAATACTGTCCGCCGAACAGCAAAAGTCCTCGCCACCCTGGCGGGGCGGTCCGACCGGACGCCGAGTCTCGCCACCGGTCGGGCGCCAGGTGCACACACACCTGACAGGCGAGAGCGGGAGACCCAATCAGGACGGAACGGCTGGACCGTTCCTTGGGGTGAAGCCACGTGCGTGGCCGGGCAGCTTTCGGAGCCCGAACCCGACAGGGAGACCTTTCGTAGGCGGTTCCGGAAGGAAACGCATGACTGCGTCCGTTCGCACCCATGCCCTGAAGCAGGACCGCACCGCCGGCAGGAACAACAGCCGCCGCTGGCGTGCAGGCGTCACCTCCGTGCTCACCCTGGCCGCCGTGGCCGGTGGCACCCTGCTGGGCAGCGGCTCGGCGGACGCCGCGACGATCGAGGCCAAGGCCCTGAACATCGCGGCATCCAAGCACGGCGACCCGTACCGCTACGGGTCCGCGGGCCCCAACCGCTTCGACTGCTCGGGGCTGACGTACTACTCGTTCAAGCGCGCCGGCAAGACCCTGCCGCGCACCGCGCAGGCCCAGTACAACAAGGTCCACCACATCTCCAAGGCCAGCCTGCGCCCCGGTGACCTGGTGTTCTTCCACTCCGGCCGCTCGGTCTACCACGTCGGCATCTACGCCGGCGGCGGCAAGATCTGGCACGCTCCGCACACCGGTTCGTACGTCAAGCTGGAGAAGATCTGGACCAAGTCGGTCTACTACGGCCGCATCTGATCACTCCCCCGGGTAGACCACCCCGATCTGCGCCCGGGCGGTGTCCAGGATCTCCATCACCTCGACCGTGTCCTGCCAGCGCATCAGCGGGCTCTCCACCAGGCCCTCGCGCAGGCAGCGCATGGCCTCCTCGGCCTCGTGCACAAAGCCGATCCCGGTGTAGGGGATCCGGAAGACCTCCGGCTCCACGTCGTCACCGGTGCCCCGGTAGAGGCTGAACGAGTCCGGGCGCAGGAACAGCGGCGGCACCTCGATCCGGCCCGCCGAGCCGCCGACGAAGGCGCGGCCCGGCGTGGCCGAGGTGATGCCGCAGCTGAGCGTGGCCAGGGCGCCGGAGTCGTAGCCGAGCAGCAGCGCGGTGTTGGCGTCCACGCCCTCCGGGGTCAGCGAGGCCCAGGCGGACACCGTGGACGGGCTGCCGAGCAGCAGATGGGCGAAGGAGACCGGGTAGACGCCCAGGTCCAGCAGCGCTCCCCCGCCCAGCGCGGGGTCGCGCAGCCGGTGCGTGGGCGCGAAGTCGCCGGGGAAGGCGAAGTCGGCGTGGACCGTGCCGACCTCGCCGATGGCGCCTTCGGCGACCAGGTCGAGCAGCTTCCTGATGGCCGGGTTGCAGCGCATCCACATGCCCTCCATCAGAAAGGCGCCGTTCTTGCGGGCCAGCTCGGTCAGCGCGCGGGAGCTGGCGGCGTCCAGGGTGAACGGCTTCTCGCAGAGGACGGCCCTGCCCGCCTCCAGGCAGAGCGCCGTGGCCTCGTAGTGGGCGTGGTGCGGGGTGGCGACGTAGATGATGTCCACGCCGTCGTCGGCGGCGAGCTCGGCCCAGCTGCCGTGGGCGCGGGCGATCCCGAAGCGGTCGGCGAACGCCTGTGCGGACTCCTGGCTGCGTGAGCCGACCGCGACGACCTCCGCGTCGGGCAGCAGCTGCAGGTCCTGGGTGAAGTCGGCGGCGATGCCGCCGGTGGCGAGGATGCCCCATCGGATCTTCTGAGTCATGGGCCCATCCCATCACCCCCGGGTGAGCGACGTGAAGGCGCGGGGGCGGCGGGTCCGTGCCGTCTCCGCAGGGTGCGGCGTTAGCAGGGCATGTCTGTCTTTCATCGCGTCGTCGTGCGTACAGTCCTCGCAGCCGCCGCCGGGCTACTGCTGGCCGGCTGCGCCGCGCCGCCCGACGCCGCCCGGTCCCCGTCCCAGGACATGCCCCCGGCCGCCGCGGTCCTGTCCGCCGCGGCGCCGACCACCGGGCTTTCCGCGTCCGCCGGCGGCTACTGGCTGGTGTCGGCCACCCCTGAGCCGACGGCGGTGCGCGCGGTCGACTACCGGTTCCAGGTGCTCGCCCCGGACGGCAGCGCGGTGACCTCCTTCCTGGGCGGCGACGACAGCGCCCGGGTCTACGCCGTCCGCTCGGACCTCACCGGGCTGCGCCGCACCGTCCCGGCCAACCTGGGCGAGGGAGTGTGGAGCGCGCGGCTCGGCGAGCTGGACCCCGGCCTGTGGCGGATCTATGTGGCGTTCGCACCGGACGGCGGCCCGGGGTCCAGGCTGCTGCTGAGCCGCACCCTGACCGTCCCGGGCCCCGGGGAGACCAGCCCGCTGGACCCGGTGTCGGCCACCGCCTCGGTGGACGGGCTGACGCTGCGGCTCGGCGGACGGCCGGTGGCCGGCCGGCCCGCGCTGCTGCGGCTGACGGTGACCCGGCCGGCCGTGCAGCTGGAACCGCTGGACGGCGGCTACGCCCAGCTGACCGCGGTCAGGGACGGCGATCTCGCGCTGGCGCCGTTCACCCCGCTCACCCCCGCGCTGGCGATGGCCGGCGGGCCCACCGCCGAGTTCCGGGGCCGCTTCCCCGAACCGGGCGCCTGGCGGGTGTTCGTCCAGTTCCGGACGGAGGGTCAGCAGCACACGGCGACGTTCACCGTGCGGGTGCGGTCCCGGTGATCAGCCGCACCGCGCGGGCGATCTGATCGTCCGTGAGGTCGGCCCGGGCGGTCAGCCGCAGCCGGGACCAGCGGTCGGGGACCGACGGCGGGCGGAAGCAGCCGACCAGCAGCCCCCGTTCGCGGCAGGCGGCGGCCCAGGCCAGCGCCGCCTCCGGGCTGTGCACCCGGACCGACACCACGGCCGCGTCCGGTACCGAGACGTCGAGGCCGGCCGCGGCCAGCCGCGAGGACAGTTCCCGGGCGACCTGGCGGGCCCGCTCGGCGCGTTCCGGTTCCTCCCGGAGCAGCCGCAGCGCGCCCAGCGCGGCGCCGACCGACGCGGGGGCCAGGCCGGTGTCGAAGATGAAGGTGCGGGCGGCCTGCACCAGGTGCTCGATCACCCGGCGCGGGCCCAGCACCGCGCCGCCCTGCGAGCCCAGCGACTTGGACAGGGTCACCGTCGCCACCACGTCCGGCGCTCCGGCCAGACCGGCCGCGGCAAGCGCGCCGCTGCCGCCGGGGCCGAGCACGCCCAGCCCGTGCGCGTCGTCGACCAGCAGCGCCGCGCCGTGGTCCCGGCAGGCGGCGGCATGGGCGGCGAGCGGGGCGGCGTCACCGTCCACCGAGAACACCGAGTCGGTGACCAGCAGCGCGCGGCGCTCGGGGCGGGCCGCCAGTTCGGCCCTGACCGCGTCCGGGGAGCGGTGGGCGACCCGGGCCACCCTGGCCCGGGCGAGACGGCAGCCGTCGATCAGCGACGCGTGGTTCAGCGCGTCGGAGACGATCACCGTGCCGGCCGCCGGGTCCGGGTCGACCAGGGCGGTCAGCGCGGCGAGGTTGGCGGTGTAGCCGGAGGAGAAGACCAGCGCGGCCTCCGCGCCGCAGAAGGCGGCCAGCTCGGCCTCCAGCTCGGCGTGCAGCTCGGTGCTGCCGGTGACCAGGCGGGATCCGGTCGCGCCGCCGCCCCAGCGGAGCGCGGCGTCGGCCGCGGCCCGGGTCACCCGGGGGTGCCGGACCAGGCCCAGGTAGTCGTTTCCGGCCAGGTTCAGCAGTTCCTCGTCGGCGGGGCGCGGACGCAGGGTACGGACCAGGCCGGCGCTGCGGCGGCGGTCTGCGGCGGCGTCCAGCCAGTCGAACGGGGCCTCGGCGGTGCGGTTGCCGCCGCCGGTGTCGTCGGTGGCGGTCATCCCGAGCACGCTCCGCGCTGCGCCTGCTGCCACTCGCAGCGCGGGCACAGGGTCGCACCGCTCACCGTGGCCGGGTGCTCGGTGGGCTCGCCGCAGAGCACGCAGTCGGCGACCGGCACCCCCGGCTCGGCCGTCGCAACGGCGGGGACGGACGGCAGGTCGGTAGCGCAGTACGGTTCGGGCTCCACGCCAGCGATCGTACCCGGGCGGTTCGCTAGGGGGTGGGGGCGGCACTGGCCGGGGGCTGGTCCGGCTCCCAGGCGAGTGCGGCGGCCACCGTGTAGGAGAGGTACCAGGTGGGGGTGTCCAGGTCCGGGCTCGCCGGACGGCCGTCGGCGAAGGCGGACTGAACCACCGTCACCACCCGGCCCACCGCGGCGATCTGGACCCTGGTGGCCGCGTTGGCGGGATCGTGCGAGACCGGCGGCGGAGCGGCGGTCGTGGTGGGGGTCGGCGTCCCGGTGCCGGACGGCGAGGCGGTGGTGCCGGTCCCGAGGCCGGGGCCGTGGCCGGGCTGCAGGTTCGGCAGGATCCCCGCCGCCGCCGAGGCCAGGCCGCCCGCCGGGGTGCCGACCGGCTGCGCGGCGGTCGCCGGAAGCCCGGCCCCGGGCTGGCGGAACAGCAGGTCCGCCACCGCGGCCCCGGGCCGCTTCAGCGTCTTCGCCACCAGGCTCGCCGCGGCCGGGTCCGGGTAGTAGAGGACCGTGACCGAGGAGTAGACCGCCTGATCGTCCTGCCGTACGTAGTCGGCGGTGAGGTAGCCGGCGCAGCCCTGGGTCACCGTCACCGGGGCCGTGGCCGCGAACACCAGGCCGCAGTCGGCGGTCTTCGCGTCCAGTGCGTAGCGGCGGCCGAGGTAGCCCTCGGGGCTGGTCACCGTGACCGGGAAGGTCACGCTGCCGGGGAGGATGTCGTCGACCTGGGTCTGCCCGGCGCCGCCGACCAGCGCGTTCCGCACCCCGGCGCTGTCCTGCGAGGCCCCGTCGGCCGAGGTCTGCCGGTCCAGGTGGATCCGTCCGGCGAAGTGCACCTCGGCCCAGGTCCCGCCGGCCGCGGCCGTGGCGAGCAGGCCCAGCATGGCGAGGGTCCTCGGCACGCGTCGGCGCGCCCGGACGGTCGGCTGCACGTCGCGCTGCTGCGACCCCGTCGTGGTCATGGCGACGAGTGTATGGGGTGCCGCTGTGAGCCTGGTGGGAGGGCACCCGAAGCAGTTGGGCGGGTCCTGGAAGATCCCATTTGGTACTTCTGTGACAACCGGGCAACCCCCGGCCGCGATCTTCTGGCGGGTTCGGCAGTGGCGGCGGAGCGCCGCCGGAAGGCAGGATCGTGGTCATGGATCTGCTCGACACCCTCGTCGCCAAGGGCCTGCGCCGCGAACTACCCACCCGTGAGGAGGCCCTCGCCGTCCTGTCAGGACCGGACGAGGACCTGCTCGACCTGGTCGCCGCCGCGGGCCGCGTCCGCCGCCAGTGGTTCGGGCGCCGGGTGAAGCTCAACTACCTGGTCAACCTGAAGAGCGGGCTCTGCCCCGAGGACTGCTCCTACTGCTCGCAGCGGCTGGGCTCCAAGGCGGAGATCCTCAAGTACACCTGGCTCAAGCCGGACCAGGCCGCCGCCGCCGCGAAGGCCGGGGTGGCCGGGGGCGCCAAGCGGGTCTGCCTGGTGGCCAGCGGGCGCGGCCCGACCGACCGCGACGTGGAGCGGGTGGCCGACACCATCTCGGCGATCAGGGCCGAGCACGAGGAGGTGGAGATCTGCGCCTGCCTGGGCCTGCTCTCCGACGGCCAGGCGGACCGGCTGAAGGCGGCCGGGGTGCACGCCTACAACCACAACCTCAACACCTCCGAGGACACCTACGGCGACATCTGCTCCACCCATGACTACGCGGACCGGGTGGACACCGTGCAGCAGGCCCAGGCCGCGGGCCTGTCCGCCTGCTCCGGCCTGATCGCCGGCATGGGCGAGAGCGACGCGGACCTGGTGGACGTGGTGTTCGCGCTGCGGGCGCTGAACCCGGACTCGGTGCCGGTCAACTTCCTGATCCCGATCGAGGGAACCCCGCTGGCGAAGGAGTGGAGCCTCACCCCGCAGCGCTGCCTGCGGATCCTGGCGATGGTCCGCTTCGTCTGCCCGGACATCGAGGTCCGGCTCGCGGGTGGGCGCGAGGTGCACCTGCGCAGCATGCAGCCGCTGGCGCTGCACCTGGTCAACTCGATCTTCCTGGGCGACTACCTGACCACCGAGGGCCAGACCGGCCAGGCCGACCTGGACATGATCGCGGACGCCGGCTTCACGGTCGAGGGCGCCGACGAGAAGACCCTGCCCGGTGACCGGGCGGCTGCCGCCGAGGTCGCGGTGCCGGAGCAGGCGCCCCGTCAGGACCTGGTCTCGGTCCGCCGCCGGGGCACGGGCACCGACCTCCCGCCGAACGCGTGACCCCGGAGCAGCTGCTCGCGCTGGACCGGGCCCATGTCTGGCACCCGTACGGGGCGATGCCCGCCGCGCTCGCCCCGTACCCGGTGGAGTCCGCGAGCGGGGTGCGGCTGCGGATGGCCGAGCCGGTGGAGGGGCGGGACGAGCTGATCGACGGCATGTCCTCGTGGTGGTCCGCGATCCACGGCTACCGGCACCCGGTGCTCGACGAGGCGGTCCGGGACCAGCTGGGCCGGATGAGCCATGTGATGTTCGGCGGCCTCACCCATGAGCCGGCCGTGCGGCTCGCGGCCCGGCTGGTGGAGATCACCCCGGAGCCGCTGCGGCACGTGTTCCTGGCCGACTCCGGTTCGGTGGCGGTGGAGGTCGCCGCGAAGATGTGCCTGCAGTACTGGCGCTCGGTCGGCCGCCCGGCCAAGCGGCGGCTTCTGACCTGGCGCGGCGGCTACCACGGCGACACCTTCCACCCGATGTCGGTGTGCGACCCCGAGGGCGGGATGCACCAGCTCTGGACCGGGGTGCTGCCCCGGCAGATCTTCGCGGACGCCCCGCCGGACGGCTTCGACACCGAGCCGGATCCGGCCTATGTCGCGCGGTTGGACGAGTTGATCGGCCGTCATGCCGCCGAGACCGCGGCCGTGATCGTGGAGCCGGTGGTGCAGGGCGCGGGCGGGATGCGGTTCCACTCCCCCGCGCTGCTGCGGGTGCTGCGGCAGCTCTGCGACACCCACGGCGTGCTGCTGGTGTTCGACGAGATCGCCACCGGCTTCGGCCGGACCGGTGCCCTGTTCGCGGCCGACCACGCCGGGGTCTCCCCCGATGTGATGTGCGTCGGCAAGGCCCTGACCGGTGGTTACCTCACCCTGGCCGCCGCGCTCTGCACGACCGAGGTGGCCACCGGGATCAGCGGCGGCGAGGTGCCGGTGCTGGCGCACGGGCCGACCTTCATGGGCAATCCACTGGCCTGCGCCGTCGCCAACGCCTCGATCGAGCTGCTGCTCGCCGGTGACTGGAAGGGCGGCGTGCAGCGGATCGGCGACGGCCTGCGGCGCGGGCTGGCCCCGGCCGCCGAGCTGCCCGGGGTGCTGGACGTGCGGGTGCAGGGGGCGATCGGGGTGGTCCAGCTCGACCACGAGGTGGACGTCGCCGCCGCGACCAGGGCCGCCGCCAGGGCGGGCGTCTGGCTGCGGCCGTTCCGCGACCTCGTCTACACCATGCCGCCGTATGTGACCGGCGACGACGATCTGGCCGTGCTCTGCGCCGGGGTCGTGGCCGCCGCCGAGAAGGGCTGACACATCGTGACGATCATGCTGGTGACCGGCACCGGGACCGAGATCGGCAAGACCGTGGTCACCGCCGCCGTCGCGGCGCTGGCGCTGGCCGAGGGCCGCCGGGTGGCGGTGCTGAAGCCCGCGCAGACCGGGGTGGCCGAGGGCGAGGCCGGTGACGCGGACGAAGTCCGGCGGCTGGCCGGGGAACTGACGGTCAGTGAACTGGCGCGCTACCCCGAGCCTTTGGCACCGGCCACGGCCGCGCTGCGGAGCGGGCTGCCGCCGGTCTCGCCGGAGCAGGTCGCCAAGGAGGCGGCGCGGCTGACCGTGGACCACGACCTGGTGCTGATCGAGGGCGCCGGCGGCCTGCTGGTCCGCTACGACCAGCGCGGCTCGACTCTGGCCGATGTCCCGTCCGCGCTGCGGGAGTTGGGGCTTGAGTCCACCGTGCTGCTGGTCACCACGGCCGGGCTCGGCACGCTCAACACCACGGCGCTGACCGCCGAGGCGCTGCGCGGCCGGGGCGTCCCGCTGCTCGGCCTGGTGATCGGCGCCTGGCCGGCCACGCCCGACCTGGCCGCCCGCTGCAACCTGGCGGACCTGCCGGTGGTGGCCGGCGCCCCGCTGCTGGGCGCGCTGCCCGCCGGGCTGGTACGCCAGGGAGCGGACCGTGTCTCCCTCCAAGCCACGGCCCGCTCCTGTCTGGCACCCGCCCTGGGCGGGGTCTGGGACGGATCAGCAGGTGTCGCCCCCGCTGATCCGATCAGCCGGTGATCTTGTTGAACACCTTGGAGTAGGCGTACTTGGTGGCCTTGTCGTAGCTGTCGACCTCCCAGAACGCCAGCTCCTGCACGCCCTTGGAGGCCGCGAAGGTCTCCAGGGTGGCGGCGTTGGCCTGGGTGAAGTTCTCGTTGTCGTCGTTCTTCCCGGCGATCGGGGTCAGGCCGATCTTGTTCCAGGTCGCCGAGGCGCTGGTGCCGTAGAGCGAGGCGAGCTGCTTCTCGGTCGCGGTGGCGCCCGACTCGGCGTCCTTCAGCGCGTTCTCGCCGTCGCCGAAGTCCATGGTCATGATGTTGACCAGGTTGACGTTGACGCCCTTGCTCTTGGCGTCCTTGAGCAGGTTCAGCGCGTTGGACTCCAGGCCTGTCGCGTCGACCGGCAGGGTGTAGTCGACCTGCACCGAGGGGTTGGACTTCTGCAGCGCCGCCAGCGCCGAGTCCCGGCGGGCGATGGAGGCGGTGTTGTCCAGCGGGCTGCCCTCGATGTCGAAGTCGAGCCGGGTGATCCCGTAGGTCTTGACGACATTGGCGTAGGCGGCGGTGAGGCTGGTCACCGAGGTGCAGGTCTGCGCCAGCTCGCCGCCCTCGGCGCCGCCGAAGGAGATGATGACGTTGCCGCCGGACGACTTCAGCGAGTTCACCTGCGAGGTGAAGGCGTTCAGGGCGGCGTCGCCGTCCTCCCACTTGGGCGTGCAGCCGGACTTGGGGATCAGGAACGCCAGTGTGTAGTACTTGTCGCCGCTGGCCTTCAGGTCGGCGGCCATGTCCCCGGCCGAACTGCTGGAGAGCTCCAGGTAGGGGGCCGAGTAGTGGGTGGGGAAGGACCCCGAGGCGTGGGCCGGAAGGGCCCCGGCGAGCAGCACCAGTGCGGGGGTGAGCGCGGTGGCTGCGAGGGCGAGCGAACGCGCGGGAGACTTGGCCATGACGACCTTTCAAAACCGTTGCGGTGGGGGTGTCGATCAACTGTTAGGAAGCTTTCCTAACAGCTTGGAGAGGATCGTGGCCTCTTGCCGTGTCGCTGTCAAGGCCCCCGGAACATGTAAGAGGGCCCGGTAATTGGTGGCTGGAGGAAGGAGCGGGTCGAGGGCGGGGGCACCTCCCTGGACGAAGTCTTGGGGGAGAGTCTGGGCGGGGCGGAGGAGGGAGCCATGGCGGAGCCCTGGCGACTGACGACAACCCGGCCAGGCGACGGCCATCGGCCCGCGACGCCAGCCACCAATTACCGGGCCCTCTCAGGGCCACGCTCCTGCGTGCGGAGGATGCTGGGTGTCGGTGCCACCCCCTACGCTCGGCCGCACACAGGCCGACATCCGGGGGAACCGTATGAGCACCGCCGCAGCAGCCGCACCCGCCGCCCGCGCGGTGGGACTGACCAAGTCCTACGGCACCGGAGACACCCGCGTGGTGGCTCTGGACGCGGTGGACGTCGAGATCGAACAGGGGCGCTTCACCGCCATCATGGGCCCGTCGGGGTCCGGCAAGTCCACCCTGATGCACTGCCTGGCCGGCCTGGACAACGCCGGCTCCGGGCAGGTCTGGATCGGCGGGACCGACCTCACCTCGCTCAACGACAAACAGCTCACCCGGCTGCGCCGGGACCAGATCGGCTTTGTGTTCCAGTCCTTCAACCTGCTGCCCACGCTCACCGCCGAGGAGAACATCACCCTGCCCGCGGACATCGCCGGGCGGCGGATCGACCCCGACTGGCTGAAGCAGGTCGTGGTCACCCTCGGCCTCGGCGACCGGCTGCGGCACCGCCCCTCCGAGCTGTCCGGCGGACAGCAGCAGCGGGTCGCCGTGGCGCGGGCGCTGGCCTCGCGTCCGCAGATCATCTTCGCCGACGAGCCCACCGGCAACCTGGACTCGCGGGCCGGCGCCGAGGTGCTCGGCTTCCTGCGCGGCAGCGTGGACGACCTCGGCCAGACCGTGGTCATGGTCACCCACGACCCGGTCGCCGCCTCCTACGCCGACCTGGTGCTCTTCCTGGCCGACGGCCGGATCGTCGAGCGGCTGGCCGACCCGACCGCGGACGCGGTGCTGGCGCGGATGAACCGCTTCGACGGCACCCGGCCGACGGACTGAGGGGCGGGAGAGCCATGCTGAAGGCAACTCTGCGCGGATTCCTGGCCCACAAGGGCCGACTGGTGCTGTCCCTGCTCGCCGTGGTGCTCTCGGTGGCCTTCGTGGCCGGCACGCTGATGTTCACCGACACCATCAGCGGCACCTTCGACCGGCTGTTCCGCAACACCTCCCCCGACGTCAGCGTCACCGTGCACACCGACCTGGACAACACGCAGCCGAACTCCTCGGGCGCCGTGCCCACCCTGCCGGACTCGCTGGTGGCCAAGGTCGCCGCGGTGCCCGGGGTGGCCGCCGCCCGGCCGGGGGTCGGCGTGTCCGGCATCACCCTGGTCGACGCCGGCAACCACGACATCGGCTCGGTCGGCGGGGCCCCGACCATCGGCGTCAACTGGGTCCCCACCTCCAAGTCCGTGGTCACCCTGACCTCGGGCGACGCACCGGCCGGCGACGGCCAGGCGGTGATCGACGCCGACACCGCGAAGAAGCACCACCTGGTCATCGGTCAGCAGCTGCGGGTGATCGCCGCCCCCGGCAGCTTCCCGGTCCGGATCACCGGCTTCGCCACCTTCAACACCACCAACCCCGGCGCCACCCTGGTCTTCCTGGACACCGCGACGGCGGAGCAGCGGCTGCTCGGACAGGCCGGCCAGGTCACCTCGGTCGATGTGACCGCCGCGCCGGGCGTCTCCGACGAGGTGCTGCAGCAGCGGGTCACCGCGGTCGTGGGCAGCGGATACGACGTCAAAACGGCGGCCCAGGCCGCCAAGGACTCCGCGCAGCAGCTCGGCGGGTTCCTCAGCGTGATCAAGGACGCGCTGCTCGGCTTCGCCGGGATCGCGGTGCTGGTCGGCATCTCACTGATCCTCAACACCTTCTCCATGCTGGTCGCGCAGCGGACCAGGGAGCTCGGACTGATGCGGGCGCTCGGCGCGAGCCGGCGCCAGGTGAACCGCTCGGTGCTGGTGGAGGCCCTGCTGCTGGGCATCATCGGCTCCACCCTCGGGCTGCTGGTCGGCATCGGGCTGGCCCAGCTGCTGATCAAGCTCATCGGCGGGGCCGGCATGCAGCTGAAGGGCAGTGAGATCGCCTTCCGCTGGCCCACTCCGGTGGCCTCCTACGCGGTGGGCATCATCGTGACCGCCGTCTCGGCCTACCTCCCGGCCCGGCGGGCCGGGTCGGTGTCGCCGATGGCCGCGCTGCGGGAGGCGGACACACCCGGGCAGGGCGCACCGCTGCGGCGGCGGGCCTGGCTCGGCGGCTCGGTGCTGGCGCTCGGCGCGGCGGCGCTGGTGGCGGCGTCCGCGCTGCACGCGGCCGGTACGGCGGCGGGATACCTGGGGCTGGGCATCCTGCTGTCGCTGATCGGCCTGATCATGACCGGGCCGCTGCTGGCCCGGCCGGTGATCCGGGTGCTGGGCGGCTGGTTCCCGGCGGTGTTCGGCTCGGTCGGCGCGATGAGCCAGCGCAACGCCCTGCGGAACCCGCGGCGGACCAGCGCCACCGCGTCCGCGCTGATGATCGGACTGGCGCTGGTGGCCGCGCTGTCGGTGGTGGGCGCGTCGATGGCGGCGTCCTTCGACGCCCAGGTGGACAAGACCATCGGCGCCGACTTCATCGTGCAGACCGGGCAGGGCCTGCCGTTCCCGGCCGAGGTCGGGACGGCGGTGCAGGGCGTGCAGGGGGTCGGCCTCGTGGTCCACGCCCAGGCCACCCAGGCCAGGGTGGCACCCTCGACCGGGGGCACCGAGAGCCGGACCACGCTGCTCGGCACCACGGCCGGGCTGGAGCAGGTGGTGCACCTGGAGCTGCGCTCCGGCAGCATCGCGGCCGGGACGGCCCCCGGCGCGGTGATGATCGGCTCCACCTACGCGGACGCCCACAAGCTGGGCGTGGGCGACAAGCTGAATGTGCGCTTCCCGGAGGGGCAGCAGGTGACGCTGACCATCGGCGCCGTCGACGTGGTCGACCCCGCCAACCTGGGCGGCGTCGGCAACAACCCGGTGGTCAGCACCGACACCCTGCGCAGGTACGTGCCGGGTGCGCTCGACAGCACCCTGTTCGTCGATGTCGCCAAGGGCGCGGACAAGAGCGCGGTGAAGACCGCGCTGACGACCGCCCTCGCCGACAACCCGCAGGTCAAGGTGCGGGACCAGGCCGACTACAAGAAGCTGATCCGGCAGTCGATCGACATCCTGCTGAACCTGGTCTACGGGCTGCTGGCGCTGGCGATCATCATCGCGGTGCTGGGGGTGGTGAACACCCTGGCGCTGTCGGTGGTGGAGCGGACCCGGGAGATCGGGCTGATGCGGGCGATCGGCATGTCGCGCCGTCAGCTGCGGCGGATGGTCCGGCTGGAGTCGGTGGTGATCGCCCTGTTCGGGGCGGTGCTGGGGCTGGCCCTCGGCCTGGTCTGGGGGCTCGCCGCGCAGCGGCTGCTGGCCCTGAAGGGGATGCAGGCGCTGTCGATCCCGTGGACCACGGTGATCGCGGTGATGGTCGGGGCGGCGCTGGTCGGCCTGCTCGCCGCGCTCGCGCCTGCGGCGCGGGCGTCCCGGATGAACGTCCTGGGCGCGATCGCCCACGAGTAGCGGACGGACCGCGTCCTGCGGCTGACCTAACGGACGGTCAGGCGCAGGATGCGGTCGTCGGCGGGGCGGGGGGTGCCGCGGCCGTCGGTGTTGCTGGTGGTCACCAGCAGGGTTCCGTCGGTGTCCGCCAGCACACTGCGCAGGCGGCCGTAGCTGCCGTCCAGGAAGGACGCCGGAGCGGCAGCCGTCTTCGCACCGGCCAGCGGGATCCGCCACAGCCGCTCGCCCTTCAGCCCGGCCATCCAGACGCATCCGGCGGCGAAGGCGATGCCGCTGGGCGAGTCCTCCTCGGTGCCGAACTGCGCCACCGGGCTGGTGTACTTCGGGTTGGAGGTCCTGCCCTGGGTGGCCGGCCAGCCGTAGTTGCGGCCCGGAAGGATCAGGTTCAGCTCGTCCGCCTCCCGGTCTCCGAACTCGGAGGCCCACAGCCGCCCCTGCGGGTCCCAAGCCAGGCCCTGGACGTTGCGGTGGCCGTAGCTGTAGACCACCGATCCGGCGAAGGGGTTGCCGGCCGGCGGCGGCTTGCCGTCCGGGGTCATCCGCAGGATCTTGCCGCCCAGCGAGCCCAGGTCCTGGGACAGCGCGGTGTTCCCGGTCTCGCCGGTGCCCGCGTAGAGCATCCCGTCCGGGCCGAAGGCGATCCGGCCGCCGTTGTGGTGCACGCCCAGCGGGATGCCGCTGAGCACCGCCTGCGGTGTGCCCAGCTGGTGTCCGGCGGCCTTGGCGGGGTCGTAGGTCATCCGGGCGATGCGGTTGTCGGAGCCGGTGGAGTAGTACGCGTACACCAGCCGGTCGGTGGCGTAGCGCGGGGACAGCGCGATGCCCAGCAGCCCGGCCTCGCCGCCCGCGTCCTTGTTCGACACCACGTCAGGAACGGTTCCGGCGAGGGTCGTCGCGCCGGTGGCGTGGTCCACCCGGTGGATCCCGTAGGTGTCCCGGGAGGACACCAGCAGGCTGCGGTCCGGCAGCAGGGCCAGCCCCCAGGGCACGTTGATCCCGGTGGCCACCGTCCCGGTCACGGTGACCGCGCCCTTCGCCGCCGGGGCACCGGACGACGGCGCAGCGCTGGTGGGCGGCGGTGCGGTCGTCGGAGCGGGCGGCAGCGAGGAGGGGGAGGGCGACGGAGTACTACCGCCGCCGCTGGACGAGCAGGCGGACAGCAGCAGCGCCGCCGTCCCGGAGACGAACACTCGTCGGCGCATGGCGTCCTCCCGGGTTCGATCGCGGCCTGCTGCCATCGTCCCGCACACCCGGTGCGAATCGCCGTACTGACACCTGATCAGCCTCAGCCCAGTGGCCTGGTCCAGCGGCTCCACTGCGGTTCGGGGGCGTAGCCGGCCGCCTCCCAGGCGCTGCGGCCCAGTGCGTTGCGGTCGAGCACCATCGCGTCGGCGCGTCGGCCGCCGAGGGCGACGAAGCGCTGGTGGGCGGCGTCCAGCAGGGCGCGTGCTACGCCCTGGCGGCGGGCGTCCGGGGCGACCGCGAGCCGGTAGAGGTGGCAGCGCCAGCCGTCCCAGCCGGCGATGACCGTGCCGACGAAGCGGCCCTCCCGCTCGGCGATGATCACGGCGTCGGCGTCCCTGGCGATCAGGCGGCCGACCCCGGCCTCGTCGTCGCTGATGCTGGTGCCCTCGGCGGCGGACTTCCAGAAGTCGAGCAGCGCGGACACGTCGGCGGGGGTGGCGGAGCGCAGGGTGAGATCGTTCATGAGCCAGGGTTAGCAGGTTGAGCTGGGCGTTCTCCAGTCAATATCGGCCGGTCGGACCGGCTCGGTACGATGTCCGCGGGAGGTGCCAGTGGACCGAGCGCCGCTGCTCAGCGAGCTGATGCCGTGGTCCGTGGCCGGACTGCGGACCGGGCGCGGGTGGGTTGTCTCGCCGTATCCCGAGGTCCTGGTCGCGCGCTGGCAGCGGTTGGCCGAGGCCGCGCCGGAGCGCCGCGCCGCCCTGTTCGGACCGAGCCGGTCGCGGACGGTGGACAGCTCGGTCGCCCAGCTGCCGGGCCAGTCCACCAGCAGCAACCGGCTCTCCCGCGAACCGGGACCGTGCCCCGCGCCGGTGCAGATCCGGCACGGGGCCTTCGACCGGCTCTGGCTGCTGCCGGACCAGCGGCTGCTGGACCAGGCCCGCCCCGAGCTGTGGCGGGTCGCCGACCAGGCCCAGGTGTTCGCGACGGTGCAGCCGCAGGACCCGGACGGGCCCGTGCTGACCTTCTCGGCCGAACTGCCGGACGGCCACCGCGGCAGGGGCAGCGGGCGGATCCATCCGCTGTACCGCCGCCCGGGCGGCCGTGAGCCCAATCTCGCACCGGGGCTGCTGCGCCGGCTGGGCCGGGTGCTCGGGCTGCGGGTGACCGCCGAGGACCTGCTCGCCTGGATCGCCGCGACCACCTCCACCGAGCAGGACGGCCAGGACGGCCCCGACCGCCGCAGCGGCGAGGAGGTCCCGGTCCCGCTGCCCGCCGACCCCGGGCTGTGGACCGAGGGCGTGGCGCTGGGACGGCGGCTGCTGTGGCTGCACAGCTTCGGCGCCCGCTACGGCGACCCGGCGGCCGGCCGGCCCATCGGACGGCCGCGGATGCCGGGCGGGCGGCGGCCCTTCGTCCGGGAGCGGATCAGCGGCTCGCCGGACACCCTCGGTTACGAGCCGGAGACGGAGTCGGTGCTGCTCGGGGACGGACGGCTGGCCCCGGTCGCGGCGGCGGCCTGGGAGTTCCGGGCGGGCGGCGAACCGGTGCTGGCCGAGTGGTTCGCCCGGCGGGTGCCCGACCCGGAGGCGCAGCCGGGCTCGCTGGAGGCGCTGGGGCTGAGCGGCTGGCCGCAGCAGTCCACCGCGGACCTGGTGGATCTGGCGACGGTGCTGACCCTGCTCGCGGACTGCCGCCCGGCGCTGCGGGAGCTACGGGCGGCGCGGCGCGGGCCGTGGGTCAGCGCCGCGGAGCTGACAGCGGCGGGGGTGCTGCCGGTCCCGGGGTGGTGCCGCCGCCCGGCGTCGGTGCTGCTGCATCAGGAGGAAGGGCCGGAAGGCCAGTTCGCCCTGCTCTGACCGGTGCCGTCGGCACCGGCGCGGCCGCCGTCGTCCCGGCCCGCAACCCGGCCGCGACACCCGCCGCGACCAGCAGGCTGCCCAGGACCTGGCCGAGGCCCAGGCTGCCGGTCCCGACCAGCGGCGCGGTGGCCGCGGCGGCCACCGGGATCAGCCCGGGGAACAGCCCGGCCCGCTCGGGCCCGAGCCGCTGCACCCCCGAGTACCAGGCCCAGAACGCGAGCACGGTCACCGGCAGCGCCATCCACAGCAGCGCCGCCCCCTCCTCCGCCGTGGGCAGCCGGAAGGCCGCGCCGCCCCGGAGCAGCAGCCCCAGCAGCAGCGCCTGGACCGTGGCCACCGCACAGGCGCAGCCCGCGAGCAGCATCGGGCCCAGCGGCCTGATCAGCGGGACCGAGACCAGGCCGAAGGCCACCTCGCCGAGCAGCGCCAGCAGCGAGTAGCCGAGCCCCGCGCCGTCGGTGCGGCCGAGGCCCTGCACCACGGCGGCCCCGGCCACCACCAGCAGCGCCGAGCCGGCGATCCGCGGGGACGGCCGCCGCCGTTCCAGCAGCGGCGCCAGGATCGCGATCACCAGCGGCGCACAGCCCACGGTCACCCCGGGGACGGCCGGCTCCGCGGTCCGCTCGGCGGCGATGACGGCGAGGTTGAAGCCGACCATCCCGGCCGCGGCGACCAGCGAGACCCGCAGCCACTGCCGCGGGCGCAGCCGCCGTGCCGGGGCGAGCCCGGCCGGGCTCCGGGCGGCCAGGAGCAGCAGGACGGCGGCGGCCAGCCCGTAGCGCAGGGCCTGGCCGCCCAGCGCGGGATAGCCGCCGAGCAGGCTCATCGCCACGAACGAGGTGCCGATGAGCATGGCCGCGCCACCGGCGAGGGCGGCGGCGGCGGAACTGACGGGGGAAGGGGTGTGGACGGATCGGCTCTGCATGGATCGAGCCTCGCCGCCCCGACTGGTCCACGATAAGGTCCATTCCCGTGCCGAGTTCATGGACCACTTCGCCGCCGCCACCCGCCCCCTCCCCCGCCTGGGAGCTGCTGCTGCCCGCCGCCTCCGGGCCGCCGCGCGGCCGGGGCCGGGAGCTGGGCGCGGCCCTCCGCGCCGCGGTGCGGGACGGCCGGCTCGCGGCCGGGACCCGGCTGCCGTCCAGCCGGGATCTGGCCCGGGATCTGCGGGTGTCCCGCGGCCTGGTCAGCGAGCTGTACGGGCAGCTCACCGCGGAGGGCTATCTGACCAGCCGTCAGGGGGCCGGCACCTGGGTGGCCGCGCTGAGCCCGCCGTCCGCGCCGCCGCGTCCCCGGCCGGATCCGGCCCGGCCCGCCCCGGTGGTGGACTTCCGGCCCGGGCTCGCCGACCTCTCCGCCTTCCCCCGGACGGCCTGGGCCGCCGCGCAGCGGGCCGCGCTGGCCGAACTGCCGGACGCCGCGCTGGACTACCCGGACCCGCAGGGCCTGCCCGCGCTGCGCGCCGCGCTGGCCGAACTGCTGGGCCGCAGGCGCGGGGTGGTGGTCGCCCCGGAGGGGGTGATCGTCTGCTCCGGGGTGGCCCAGGCGCTGACCCTGCTCGGCCGGGTGCTCGCCGCCCGGGGGCAGCGGACCGTGGCCGTCGAGGATCCCGGCAGCGTCTCGGTGTACCCGCTGTACCGCGCGGCGGGCCTGCGTCCGGTCCCGGTGCCGGTGGACGGGGAGGGGCTGGTGCTGTCCGCGCTGGCGGCCAGTGGGGCGCGGACGGCCGTGCTCACTCCGGCGCACCAGTTCCCGACCGGCGTGGTCCACTCCCCCGCGCGCCGGGCCGCGCTGCTGGACTGGGCCCGGCGGGTGGACGGCCTGCTGGTCGAGGACGACTACGACGGCGACTTCCGCTACGACCGGGCGCCGGTCGGCTCGCTCCAGGGGCTGGCCCCCGACCTGGTCGCCTACACCGGCTCGGTCAGCAAGTCGCTCGCCCCCGGGCTGCGGCTGGGCTGGCTGCTGCCGCCCGCGCGGCTGCTGCCCGAGCTGGTCGAGGCGAAGCGGGTCAGCGACCTCGGCAACAGCGTCACCGAGCAGGCGGCCTTCGCCGGCTTCCTGCGAAGCGGGCGCTACGACCGGCAGCTGCGGCTGTGCCAGCGCCGCTACCGCGAGCGCAGGGACGCGCTGATCGGGGTGCTGGCCGAGGTCCTGCCCGAGGTGCGGATCAGCGGGATCGCGGCCGGGCTGCACCTGATCGCGGAGTTCCCTTCCCCGGTGCCGCCCGAGCTGTGCGCCCGGGCCGGGGTGCGGCTGCGGCCGTTGGGCGACTACACCGCGAGCGGCGCGCCGACGCCGCGGCGCTTTGTGCTGGGCTACGCCCATCTGGGGACCGCCGAGATCGTCCGGGCGGTCCGGCGTTTGGCCGAAACGTGGCGCAGTGTTGCCGTTTGATACCGAAGCCGTTCATGAGCAGCACAAATGCTCGCGGCTTTGGACCACGCCCGGATACGATCCGGCTACCCCCGGCGACGACGGCGGACGGGTCCGGACGCGGATGTGAAGGGCGGAGAGTTGGCACAGCTCACCGGCGGGGACTCCTCGCTGCTGCGGCGGATCAACTCCGCCGTGACACTGCACGCACTGCGCGGGGGCGACACCCTGACGCTGACCCAGCTGGTCGGGGACACCGGGCTGTCCCGTCCCACCGTCGAGGGCGTCATCGAGGGCCTGATGGAGTCCGGCCTGGTGGTCGAGGTCGAGCCGGACACCGGGCGCCGCACCGACAGCATCCGCCAGCGCGGCCGTCCGGCCCGCCACTTCCGCTTCCGCGCCGAGGCCGGGCACCTGCTCGGCATCGAGATCGGCACCCATGGCGCGCGGGCCGCGCTGTCCGACCTGACCGGCCGGATCCTGGGCTCCTACGCCCGTCCGATCGACGAGTCCACCGGCGCGACCGAGCGGCTCGCCCTGGTCCGGGCCACGGTCGCCGAGCTGCTGCGCCGTTCCGGGGTGTCCAGGGACACGCTGTGGGCGGTCGGCGTCGGCACGCCGGGCGTGGTGGACACCGAGGGCGTGGTGCGGCTCGGCACCGCGCTGCCCGGCTGGACCGGCCTCGAGCTGGGCGCACGGCTGCGCCGCTCGTTCCGCTGCCCGGTGCTGGTGGAGAACGACGCCAACCTGGCCGCGATCGGCGAGCACTGGCAGGGCGCGGCCGTCGGCATGGGCGATGTGGTGTTCGTCCTGGCCGGGCTCAGCCCGGGCGCGGGCTCACTGATCAACGGACGGCTGCACCGCGGCTTCGGCGGCGCGGCCGGGGAGATCGGCTCGCTGCACCTGCTGGGGCGCGAGTCCAACCCGGCCCAGCTGCTGTCCGCCCCCAGCAAGCCGATCGACCCGCTGGACGAGGCCGCGGTGGCCCGGGTGCTGCGGCTGGCCGAGCAGGGCGACCAGGTCGCCCTGGACGTACGCGACCGCTTCCTGGCCCGGCTGGTGCGTGACGTCGCCGCACTGGTGCTGGCGATCGACCCGGAGGTCGTGGTCATCGGCGGCTGGGCGGCCGGGCTCGACGGCGTCCTGGAGCCGCTGCGGGAGCAGCTCGGACGCTTCTGCCTGCGGCCGCCGGAGGTGCGGCTGTCGACGCTCGGTGACGAGGTCATCGCCACCGGCGCCCTGCGCCTGGCGCTGGAGCACGCCGAGGAGCAGCTGTTCTCGGTGGATCAGGAAGCGGTGCGGACCTCGGCCGGGTCGGCGGCGGGCGTGACGTCCACGATGCCGGAGGCGCCGAAGGTCAGCCGGCACATGTCGGCGCGGTAGGTGGAGACGGCGACCGCGGCGATTCCGCCCTGGGCCTGGTAGCGGGTGGTCAGCACCAGCACCGGGGTGCCCGGCGGGCGGTCGAGCAGGCGGGCCTGCTCCTCCTCGGCGACACCGAGCTCCACCGAGCGGGACTCGCCGTCCAGCTCCAGGCGCTGCAGCTGCCGCAGCACGGAACGGGCCCGGCTGGAGTCGGCGATGCTGGACTTGGCGAAGATCGCCGGCACGTGCGGCACCACGGCGTCGGGCACGTAGAGCGTCTCCGCGCCGATGGCCTGGCCGTGCATCATCCGCAGTCGGCGCACGGTGTGCACCGGCTCGTCCGCCGGGACGCCGAGCGCGGCGCAGACCGCGGCGGGCGCGGGGAGCGACTGGGCGTCGACGATCCGCCAGCTGTCCCGGCCGGTGCCGGGCCAGCCCTCGGCGGCCTCGCTCACCGGGACGCCCATCCGCGGCGCGGCGACCAGCGTGCCGATGCCGCGGCGGCGGACCAGGCGGCCCTCCAGCTCCAGCTGGTCCAGCGCCTGCCGCAGCGTGGCCCTGGCGACGCCGAAGCGGGCGGACAGGTCGCGCTCGTTGGGCAGCACCTCGCCGGTGTTGAACTCCGAGTCGAGTGCACGCACCAGGACGGTGCGCAGATGCCAGTACTTGGGCTCCGGCGCCGTCGCGGCAACCGTCCCGTTCGCGGCCTGTGTGGTCCCCACCCTGTCCTCCGCCTGTGCGTCCGTGACGCTGGTTATTTATGAGTCCTTATTTCTTAAAGGACCCTGCACTAAGGCGACAGTAGGGGCAGCCCCGATCATTGGTCAAGACCAATGCGGGTCCGAGCGCACACGGAGAGATAGTGCGTCAATCCCTTGCGCCCATTTTTCATCATCAGGGCGTGATTGAGACGAAATGCGGGGCGCCCCGGCAGGGCCAGCCGCCGCATCAGCGGCCGGTGCACCTCGACGTCTTCTTCGAACACGGCGACCGAACCACCGTCGCCGCGTGAGGTGACGGTCCACCGGGTGGTCCCCTCCAGGTCGCCGGTCAGCCGCGCCTCCAGCACCCCGGCCGCCGGGTCCTGCCGCGATTCGCTTGCCACGACCGCCAGTTCGTACGGCAGCAGGGAGCGGAACCGCATCAGTCCTGTGGTCGGGTCCAGCTGCCGCACCTCGCGGATCTCCGGCCACCAGACCGGGTAGCGGCGCGGGTCGCCGAGCACGGCGTAGACCCGCGCGGGCGGTGCCGGGAGGTCCCAGAGGGTGGTGAAGCGGTAGCGGTGCAGCTGGAAGCCGGAGGGCCCACCGGGGAGCGCGGTCGTCATCCCCCGAGTGTCCCCCCGGCGGCGATAACGTGGACATCAACCCTCTTCATCCGATTGTCCCAGGAGCACGACATGGCCGACCCCCTGATCTCCGCCGTCGCCGGACGGACCCCCACCGTGGACGCCGACGCCTTTGTCGCGCCCAACGGCGTGGTGCTCGGTTCGGTCACGCTCGCCGCGGGGGCGAGCGTCTGGTACGGAGCGGTGCTGCGCGGCGACTGCGAGACGATCTCGATCGGCGCCGATAGTAATGTACAGGACAACTGCTCGGTGCATGCCGACTTCGGCTTCCCCGCGGTCGTCGGCGCAAGGGTCTCGGTGGGCCACAACGCGGTGCTGCACGGCTGCACCGTCGAGGACGACGTGCTGGTCGGGATGAGCGCGACCGTCCTCAACGGCGCGGTGATCGGCGCGGGCTCGCTGGTGGCGGCCGGCGCGATGGTGCCGCAGGGGATGCGGGTGCCGCCGGGCTCGCTGGTCGCCGGGGTGCCGGCCAAGGTGAAGCGCGAGCTCACCGACGAGGAGCGGGCCCACATCAAGCTCAACGCCGAGTGGTACGTGGCCCTCAGCGCGCAGCACCGCGAGGCCTTCGGGCTCTGACGGTGCCTCGGTTCGACGGTGCGTCAGCCGGTGAACCAGGGGTTGCCGCCGCCCAGCGACCAGACCGAGACCTTGGTGACGCCCAGTGAGGTCAGCACCGCCAGCTTGGTGTTGAGCGCGGTGCTGTCCACGTAGTCGTACAGCGTGCCGCCGGAGACCCAGCGGATCTCGCCCGAGGAGGGGTCGCGGCGGGCGGCGATCGTGGACGGGTCGCTGGAGAAGCCGGGGCTCTGCCTCATGTCGCTGAACTGGATGTTGCCGGTGACGTTGTCCAGGTCGCACGGGTCGGGCGCGCTGATGCCGTAGGAGGGCAGGCCGATCACCAGCCGGGAGTGGTCCGGCACCTTGCTCTGGGCGTACTGGGTCACCTGCTTGAGCCAGGCCAGCGGGGTGATCGGCAGGCAGCGGGCGCCCGGCGCGGTGTCGAACTCCTCGTCGTACGCCATGACCTCCAGCTCGTCCACGCCGGTGGCGCTGACCGCCGCGTAGTCGTAGAAGGAGGCGTTCTCGGTCATCGCCGGGGCGTCGACCAGCAGCTTCTTGCCCTGGGCATGCAGCGAGGTGGCCAACTGGCTCAGGAACACCTTGTAGTTGGCGAAGTCCTGGCTGCTCCAGGACCAGTAGTCCTCCAGGTCCACGTCCACCCCGCTGAGGTCGGCGCCGACCACCAGCGAGGTGAGCTGGGAGACCGCGCTGCCGCGGTTGGCGCTGCTGCTGACCAGGGCGTGCACGTCGGCGGTGGTCATCCCCGAGACGGTCGGGTACTGGTAGGCGGAGTGCGCCTTGAGGTCGGCGACATTGGCGGCGCTGTAGGCGTTGCACAGGCCGCTCGCCGCGGTCTCCAGGGTGACCTTGCCCTTGCCGGTGACCGACCAGTACTCCGGTTTGAGCGCACCGCCGCGGACCCGGTTGTCGGCGTACTCGGACGGCGCGGTGCACTGGGTGTCGCCGGGCGACCCGGGGTAGAGCCAGGTCTCCAGCGCCACCCCGGAGGCCGCGGCGGGGGTCACCGCGGGGGCAGACCGCGGCGAGGTGGTCCCGGCGTCGGCGGAGCCGAGTCCGATACCGACGGCGGCGACCGCGCAGGCGGCAGCGGCGGTGAGAACGAGCGTGCGACGAAGCATGATCCATCCCTTCGGAGGGCGTGCGGGATCACCGCGCCGACCGGGAACGGCCGACACGGGTTCGTACGGGGGCAGCTGTCAGGCCCGGCCGGTCCAGTACGGGTCGGCCACCAGGGTGTCCGCGCCGGGAACGGTGGAGGCCGCCGACCAGGAGCCGCCGAGCACCCGTCCGTTGTCGGGCCGGGCGGCCAGCGAGAGCTGGGTGAAGATCCGGTAGCGGTCGCCCCGGTAGACGGAGCGGGTGAACTCCACCACCCGGCCGTCCGCGTCCCTGGTCTCCCGTTCGAACAGCAGCGCAGGGACGTGCACGGGCACACCCAGCAGTTCCGCCTCGGTCTCGTCGACCACCGTGGGTTCGATGATCTGCGAGGCGTCGGTGAGCAGGATGCCGAAGCGGTGGCCGAGGAGCTGGTAGAAGGAGTGCTGCTCCAGGTCGTGCGCGGTCAGCCCCGGCACCAGGGCCTGCGGGACGTGCAGGGTCTCCACCGACATGGGGACGCCGTCCACGATCCGCAGCCGGGTGATCCGCAGCACCGGCTCGCCCGGGGACACCCGCAGCCGCCGGCCGATCCTCGGACCGGCGTTGGTGCTGCGGAAGTCGACCGTGCGGCTGGTCCACACCCCGTCCACCCCGCCGACGCCGAGGGTGTGGTCGGTGGCCTGGGCGAGGTGCTGGGCGACCTTGGCCTTGGCGACGAACACGCCGCGGCCGTGCTCACGGACCAGCAGTCCGTCCCGCACCAGGTCGTCCACCACCGAGCGCAGGGTGGGACGGGACACCCCGAGCTCCTCGCACAGCTGCCGTTCACCGGGGATCGCCGCACCCACCCGGGTCTCCTCGACCAGGTCGAGCAGATGCTCCCGGATCCGTTCCCGCTTCCGTCCCCGACTCTCCGTACCGGCCATGTCTGGATACTGGCCCAGCACCTGTCAACTGGTCAATGAGTGGTCAGTATTTTTTCTCAGTACCCGGCCTCGTGGTAAGCGACCGTGCCGACCGCGAGCATCCCCCGCTCCGCCGCCCGGGCCAGCGCCTGCCCCAGCGGCAGCGGACCGGCGGACCCGGACCGCTCGCGGGCCAGCCCCAGGTCGTCGCCCACGAACACCACGATGTCGTCGTCGTAGCGGGCCGCGGTGCGCCACCCGTGCGGCAGCTGCAGGGTGGCCGAGGGCAGGAACGGCTCGCGGTGCTCCGGACTGGTCAACGAGAGCCGCCCGGACCGCAGTTCGGCGCTCCACCCCTCGGCGGTGGGCACCTCCAGGCTGTCGCCGGTATTGGCCAGGTACAGCCCGGCCGCCAGCGCCGCGGCGACGAACACCGTGGTGGGTTCACCGCCCTGCTCCACCACCACGCTCCGGCGCGGATCCTCCAGCATCAGATACGCGTACGGCTGGCCCGCGTGCGGGATCAGCCCCGCCCGTGCGAGCACTTCGGTGGTCTCCGCCATGCCCAGATCCTGCCCACTCGTCCCCGTCCGCACCAGTCGGCACGGCACCGGCCGGCCGTGAACCCCCGGCGGACCGACCGCGTACTGGGAAGTGCGGACCCGCTTCCCGCGGGTCGGCCCCTCTGCCGCAGCACATCCGGCGCAGCGGCGATTCCAACGGAAGAAGTCCGCCATGAAGCGTGTCCTCGCAGCAACCGCCGGCGCCGCCGCCCTGGTGGCCCTGGCCGCGGGATGCTCCAGCACCTCGGGATCCAGCAGCGCGTCCTCGTCCGCTCCCGCACCGGCGACGAGCAGCGCGCCGGCCGCCGCCTCGGGCTCGGCCGCCGCGCTCAAGGTCGCCGACTCGGCCGACGGGCAGATCCTGGTCGACGGCTCCGGCCGGACCCTGTACCTCTTCCAGGCCGACACCGGCACGACCTCCACCTGCAACGGCGCCTGCGCGGTCGCCTGGCCGCCGGACACCACCACCGGCACGCCCAGCGCCACCGGGCTCACCGCCTCGTCCGTCGGCGAGAGCACCAGGGCCGACAAGTCGACGCAGGTCACCTATGGCGGCCACCCGCTGTACTACTTCTCGCACGACACCGCGGCCGGCGACATCAACGGCCAGGGCCTCACCGCCTTCGGCGGCACCTGGTACCTGGTCGGCCCCGGCGGCAGCGCGATCACCAGCACCGCCGCCACCACCCCGGCCGCCCCGGCCCCGACCACCTCCGGCTACAGCAGCGGCTACTGACGCCCCGTCGAGGTCAGGTCCGCCGCCGCTCCGAATGCCGTCCCGGGCCGGTCGACCTAGCCTGGAGGCCCGGGCGACGAGAGGATCATGATGGACGGCTATCCGCCGATCGCGGACCACGGCCTGGTCGGCGACCTGCAGACCGCGGCGCTGATCTCCACCGAAGGCGTACTGGACTGGTGGTGCACCCCGCGCTTCGACTCCCCGAGCATCTTCGCGGCCCTGCTGGACCGGGAGCGGGGCGGCGAGTGCCGGCTGTCCGTCGACGACCCGAACGCCACCGTCCGCCAGATCTACCTCCCCGACACGGCGATCCTGGTCACCCGCTTCATGACCCCGGACGGGGTCGGCGAGGTCATCGACTTCATGCCGGTGGACGATCCGCACACCGCCGGCGACCGGCACACCGTGGTCCGCGCGGCGCGCGTGGTCCGCGGCAGCCTGCGCTTCACCCTCAGCTGCCGGCCCCGCTTCGACTACGGCCGCGCCCCGCACACGCTGGAGCTGGAGGGCGACACCGCGGTCTTCCGCGGCCCCGGCACCGACCTGCACGTCCAGGCCGCCGCGCCGATCGAGCTCGGCCGGGACGACGCCGCCGGCGACCACGCCGACCTGGTGGCCGTCTTCACCCTGGAGGCGGGCCAGACCGCCGGCATCACCCTCACCTCCTGCGACGCCGACGGCGCGGCCCCGGCGGCCTTCACCGCCGAGGCGGCGCGGGCGGCCTTCGAGGCGACCCGGGACTTCTGGCACGACTGGATCAAGCGCTGCCGCTACCGGGGCCGCTGGCAGCAGATGGTGCACCGTTCGGCGATCACCCTCAAGCTGCTCACCTACGCGCCCACCGGCGCGCCGATCGCCGCCGCCACCATGGGCCTGCCCGAGCAGGTCGGCGGGGAGCGCAACTGGGACTACCGCTACACCTGGATCCGCGACGCCTCACTGTCGGTCCGGGCCCTGGTCGACCTCGGCTTCACCGAGGAGGCCGACGCCTACCGCCGCTGGCTCGGCGACCGGCTGCGGGACGGCGGAGCCCCGTCCGGCGAGCCGCTGCAGATCATGTACCGGGTCGACGGCGACCCGCACCTGGGCGAGGAGGTCCTGGACCACCTGGAGGGCTACCGGGGCTCGGCCCCGGTCCGGGTCGGAAACGGCGCCGCCGACCAGCTCCAGCTCGACATCTACGGCGAGGCCGCGTACGCCCTGGCGCAGGCCGCCGGGCCGGCCGAGCTCCCCGGCTACCGCGGCTGGCACGCCCTGGCCGGCCTGCTGGACTGGCTCTCCGACCACTGGGACCGCCCCGACGAGGGCATCTGGGAGACCCGCGGGGGCCGCCAGGACTTCACCTACAGCCGGCTGATGTGCTGGGTCGCCTTCGACCGCGGCATCCGGATCGCCCAGCGGTCCTCCCGCCCCGCCGACCTCCCCCGCTGGACCGCGGCCCGCGACGCCATCCTGGTCCAGGTGATGGAACGCGGCTGGAGCGAGAAGCGCCAGGCGTTCGTGCAGCACTACGACACCGACGTGCTGGACGCCTCGCTGCTGCTGATGCCGCTGGTCGGCTTCCTGTCGCCGAAGGACCCGGACTGGCTGTCGACCCTGGACGCGATGGACCAGGAACTCGTCTCCGACAGCCTGGTCTACCGCTACAACCCCGCCGCCTCCCCGGACGGGCTGCGCGGCTCCGAGGGCACCTTCAACCTGTGCAGCTTCCTCTACGTCGACGCCCTGGCCCGGGCCGGCCGGCTGGACCCGGCCCGCTACGCCTTCGACAAGATGCTCACCTACGCCAACCATGTCGGCCTCTTCGCCGAGGAGATCGGCCCCTCCGGCGAGCAGCTCGGCAACTTCCCCCAGGCCTTCACCCACCTGGCGCTGATCAGCGCCGCCATCGCCCTGGACGAGGCCCTGGACCAGGACGAGGCCCGGTGAGACCGCTCGGGGCGAGGCTCTAGGATCGTTGCACTATGAACCAGATCCCACCCTTCCGCAGCATGGTCGCGCTCGGCGACTCGTTCACCGAGGGCATGTGCGACACGGTCCTCCCGGACGGCCACTACCGCGGCTGGGCGGACCGGGTCGCCGAGCGGCTGGCCGCGGCGGCCGGGGGTGAGTTCCGCTACGCCAACCTCGCCGTCCGCGGGAAGCTGATCGGCCAGATCGCCGACGAGCAGGGCGACGCCGCCGTCGCGCTGGGCGGCGAGCTGGTCACCCTGGCCGGCGGGCTCAACGACGTGATGCGCCCCGGCTGCGACATCGCCCAGGTGGAACGCACCCTGGGCGCGCTCGCGGAACGGCTGGCCGCCGACGCGCGGCGGCTCGTGCTGTTCTACAGCGTGGACCCCAGCCGCCGGATGCGGAGCAGTGGCCGGATCATGCCGCAGATCCTGCGGATGCAGCGCTTCGTCGGCGAGTTGGCCGGGCGCCACGACAACATCACCGTGGTCGACCTCTTCCACGTCCCCGCCTTCGACGACCCCCGGATGTGGGCCGAGGACCGGCTGCACTTCTCCGCCGAGGGCCACCGCCGGGTCGCCGAGGCCGTGCTGCAGGGCCTCGGCCATCCGGCCGCCTTCGACTGGCGCGAGCCGCTGCCGCCGGCCGCGCCGGTCCCCCGGGCGACCAAGCTGCGCGAGGACCTGCGCTGGCTCCGGCTGCACGTCTGGCCCTGGCTGCTGCGCCGCATCACCGGCCGGTCCTCCGGCGACAACCGCCCGGCCAAGCGCCCCGCCCTGGAGCGCTACCCCGCCTGAGCCGCGGGCCGCACAGGCCTCAGGCCTCAGGCCTTGGGCGCCTGCGAGATCTTCACCATGTTGCCCGAGGGGTCCCGGAACGAGCAGTCGCGCGGGCCCCAGGGCTGGTCCGTCGGCTCCTGCAGCACCTCGGCGCCGGAGGCCCGGACCCGCTCGAAGGTGGCGTCGAGGTCGTCGGTGCTGAACACGGTCATCGGCAGCACGCCCTTGACCAGCAGTTCCTGCAGCACATCGCCGTCGGCCCCGGACCGCCCCGCGTGCGGCTCGGAGAGCACCAGCTCCGGGCCCGGCTCGGCCGAGTGGCCCAGGGTGACCCAGCGGAACCTGCCCGAGGCGACGTCGTTGAGCACCTCGAAGCCGAGCCCGTCGCGGTAGAAGGCGAGCGACTCGTCCAGGTCGTTGACGGTGATGTGGCAGTACTGGAGCGAAATGGTCATGCGGCCAACGCTAGACGGCGCCGAGGCCGTCCGCTCCCCGGTTCCGGATCGGCCGGGTGCGGACCTTGGCCACGCAGCTGGGCATCGCCCGCACCGCCGGGTGCTCCTGGGCCCGGTAGGCGCTCGGGGTCATCCCCACCAGCTCGGTGAAGCGCGAGCTGAACGAGCCGAGCGAGGTGCAGCCGACCTCCATGCAGGCGTCGGTGACGCTCATACCCGCGCGCAGCAGCGCCATCGCCCGCTCGACCCGCCGGGTCATCAGGTAGCTGTAGGGGGTCTCGCCGTAGGCGGCCCGGAACTCGCGGGAGAAGTGCCCGGGCGACATCAGCGCGTGCCGGGCCATGGCCGGGACGTCGAGCGGGCGCGCGTACTCACGGTCGACCAGATCCCGCGCCCGGCGCAGGTGCGCGAGGTTGGCAAGGCGTTGCTCGTCCATGGAACGACGGTAGCACCGTAACCGGAATCCGAAATTACGGACAAAACCTCACCAAAGAGTCTTAACGTTCTGGTCATGATCCGTTTGTGGACGTGAAACACCGCTTAGGCAGGATGCTTCCATGGACGAACTGACGAACCGTAAGCACAACTGGCGTCGCGACACCGTGGAGCTCTCCGCCGTCTTCCTCGCCGTCGCCCTGGCCGATCTGATCGCCAACGTGGTGGTGCACGGTCACGACGGTCCGGTGCTCCTGGTGGCCTCGGCGCTGGCGCTGATGGCCACGGCCGCCTGGCACAGCTGGTGGAAGCACCGCCATCCCGACGCCCCGCCGGGGCCCGCCCCCGGCGACATCACCTCCGCCGCGGTCCCCGGCGAGGAGCAGGCGCTGTGGCGGATCAGGGCGACCGTGCCCGACGCCCCGGGCAGCCTGGCCGGGCTCTGCCGGGCACTGGCCGACCTGCCGGTCAATGTCATCTCCATGCAGGCGCACCCGCTGGCCGAGGAGACCGTCGACGAGTTCGTGGTGCAGGCGAGCGCCGACACCGCCGCCCAGGAGATCACCCGGGCCGTGGTCGAGGCCGGCGGCACCGAGGTCTGGCTGGAGCGCGCCGACGCCCACGACCTGGTGGACGTGCCGACCAGGATCCTCAACCTGGCCACCCGCACCGCCCTGGACGCCGCCGAACTGCCGCTCGCGCTGCGCCAGCTGTTCGGCCGCTGCAGCATCAGGTCGCTGCCCGCCGAGATCGAGGAGGACGACCTGGACGGCAGCACCATGCGGCTGCGCGACCCGTCCGGCGGGGTGCTGGTGGTCACCAGGGACGAGCCGCCGTTCACCCCGACCGAGTTCGCCCGGGCCCGGGCCCTGATCGAGCTGGACGCCCAGCTCGGACCGCGCGTCCCGGACACCCGCGACCTGCTCACCCTGGCCCCCGGGCGGGGCAGCGGGCTGAGCGAGCTCACCGTCCGCCGGGCCGACCCGTCCGACCGGCCCGCGGCCGTGGCGCTGCACGACCGCTGCAGCACCGCGACCCTGCGCCGCCGTTACCACGGTCCGACCGCCGACAGCGACCGCTACCTCGGCCACCTGCTGGAGCCCCGGTTCGGCCAGACCCTGGCCGCGGAGACGCCGGACGGCGACCTCGTCGCGCTCGCCCACCTGATGTGGGACGACGACAGCGCCGAGGTCGCCGTGCTGGTCGAGGACGCCTGGCAGCGCCGGGGCCTGGGCTCCGAGCTGGTGCGCCGGCTGGTGGAGCTGGCGGCGGACGCCGGGATCGGCCAGGTCTACGCGGTCACCACCGCGTCCAACAGCGGCATGATCGCGACCCTGCGCCGACTCGGCGTCCCGCTGGACTACCAGGTGGAGGACGGCACCCTGGTGATCACCGCCCACCTCACCATGGAGACCGCCGCCACCCGCCGCTGACTACTCGACGGTGACGCTCTTCGCCAGGTTGCGCGGCTTGTCGACGTCCCGCTCCAGCGCCACCGCCGCGTAGTAGGCGAACAGCTGGAGCGGGATGCCGAGCAGGATCGGGTCCAGCTCCGGCTCGTTCTTCGGGACCAGGATGCAGTCCTCGGCCAGCTTGGGGTCGGGCGCGGTGTGACCGACCATCAGCACCGGGCCGCTGCGGGCCCGGATCTCGCCCATCGCGGTGAGGTTCTTGTCCCGCAGCTCGTCGTCCGGGACGATCGCCACGGTCGGCAGGTCCGGGCCGATCAGCGCCAGCGGACCGTGCTTGAGCTCGCTGGCCGGGTAGGCCTCCGCGTGGACGTAGGAGACCTCCTTGAGCTTCTGGGCGCCCTCCCGGGCCACCGGGTAGCCGCGCACCCGGCCGATGAACATCATCCCCTCGTGGCCCGAGTACTTGGCCGCGAGGTCGGCGATCACCTTCTCCTGCTCCAGGATCTGCCGGATCTGGTCCGGGATCGCCTTCAGCCCGGCGCAGATCCGCCGGCCGTCGGCCGGGGACAGGTCGTGCACCCGGCCCAGGTGCAGCGCGATCAGCGCGAAGGCGATCGCGGTGGAGGTGAACGCCTTGGTGGAGGCGACCGAGATCTCCGGGCCCGCGTGCAGGTACATCCCGCCGTCGCACTCGCGGGCGATGGCGCTGCCCACGGTGTTGACCACGCCGAGCACCTTGCCGCCCTTGCGCTTGATCTCCTGGACCGCGGCCAGGGTGTCGTAGGTCTCGCCGGACTGGCTGACCGCGATGTAGAGGGTGTCCGCCTCGATCACCGGGTTGCGGTAGCGGAACTCCGAGGCCGGCTCGGCGTGGGCGGGGATCCGGGCCAGCTCCTCGATCAGCTGGGCGCCCAGCTCGCCGGAGTAGTAGGCCGAGCCGCAGCCGAGGATCTTCACCCGGCGGAAGGCGCGGGCCTCCCTGGCGTCCATGTTGAGGCCGCCCAGGTGCGCGGTGGAGAAGCGCTGGTCGATCCGGCCGCTGAGGGTGCGCTCGACCGAGGTCGGCTGCTCGTGGATCTCCTTGACCAGGAAGTGGGCGTGGCCCGCGGTGTCGTAGGAGGCCTCCTCCCAGTCCACCGTGGAGGGCTGCTTCGCGGTGGCGCGGGCGTCCTCCTGGGTGAAGGTGTTGAAGCCGTCGGCGCGGACCGTGGCCAGCTCGCCGTCGTCCAGGTGCACCACCTGGCGGGTGTAGCGGACCAGGGCGGCGACGTCGGAGGCGGCGAACATCTCCTTCTCGCCGATGCCGAGCACGATCGGGCTGCCGTTGCGGGCCACCACGATCCGGTCCGGCTGGTCGGCGTCGATGACGGCGATGCCGTAGGTGCCGACGATGCGCTTGAGGGCGGCCCGCACGGCGTCCTCGAGGTCCACGCCCTCGGTGGCCAGACCCGCGATCAGGTGCGACAGCACCTCGGTGTCGGTCTCGGACTGGAACACGCAGCCCTCGGCCTGCAGCTTGGCGCGCAGCTCGTCGGCGTTCTCGATGATCCCGTTGTGGACCACCGCGATCCGCTCGGCGCCGTCCAGGTGCGGGTGCGAGTTGGCGTCGCTGGGCACGCCGTGGGTGGCCCAGCGGGTGTGGCCGATGCCGGCCTTGCCGGTGAAGCGCGCGGGAACGAGGGCGGCCAGCTCGGCCACCCGGCCCTTGCTCTTGCGCACCTTGAGGCCGCCCTTGGCGGCGACGGCGACACCGGCGGAGTCGTACCCCCGGTACTCCAGCCGCTGCAGGCCCTCCAGCAGGATGGGCGCGGCGTCCCTGGGACCGATATAGGCGACGATGCCACACATACGGGGCTCCTTCTTTGAGGGTGGAGGAGGAGTGAGCGGAGATCCGGTCAGCCGTAGATCAGCCGACGCAGTTGGCGGGCCGACAGCTCGGGCGCTCGCACGCGCCGTTGCCGCAGCTCCGCCGCGATCCGTTCGAAACAGCGGTCGTTGGTCAGTCCGCGGGCCTGCAGCTCGGTGTGGCGGCGGCGCACGTACTCGTCGGTGCTCTCCGCGAAGTACGCGAGCACGTCGGCGACGACGCGGGCCGCCTCATTGGGGCCGAGCGCGGTGGTCCGCGCCAGGTGGTCGAGGAGGTCCTCGTAACTGGACACGAGGGAAGACCTTACGCAGATCTACCCACGAAACCAATATTCCTGCCCGAAATCGGGCAGGAAACCTCGCAGACGAGTGATTCGCCCCTCAACTGCTGCGGCGCCGACGTGCCACCAGCAGCGCGCCGAGGCCGGTGACGGCCAGCAGCAGGCAGCACAGCGAGGGCAGCCAGTTGCCCCAGCGGTCGTAGAGGGTGTCGCCGGTCGCCAGCGGCATCCGGTAGGTGGTGGTGCCCCGGTCGTCGGTGCCCATCTGCACCCCGACCGGCCGCCCGTGCGGGTCGTAGGCGGTACTGACGCCGGTCAGCGTCGCCTGGACCACCGGACGGCCGGTCTCGGCGGCCCGGAACGCGGCCAGCGAGGCGTGCTGCTCGGGCGCGGCGGTGTCCTGGAAGCTGGAGGTGGACGACTGGATCACCACCAGCTGCGCCCCCTTCCGCACCAGCGCCCGGCTCATGTCCGGGAAGGCCGACTCGAAGCAGACCAGCGGCCCGATCCGCAGCGTCCGGCCGCCCGGCTCGGGCACCGTCATCACCACCGGGGTGTCGCCCCGGCGCCGGTCCACCGCGGCGGCCTTGGAGAACGAGGTGATCCAGCCCAGCAGCGGGCGCATCGGGATGTACTCGCCGAACGGGACCAGCCGGATCTTGTCGTAGCGCTGCCCGGTCAGCCCCTGCGGGTCGACCAGCACCGAGCTCTTGTAGATCGCCCCGTTGGGCCGGGCCGCGTCCACATTGACCAGCAGGTCCGCGCCGGTCCGCGAGGAGAGCCCGGCCAGCTGCGCGACCAGGTCGGGACGGGTCGCCAGGTCGTAGCCAAGGCTGCTCTCGCCCCAGACCACCAGGTCAGGACGGGTGCCGATGAGGCCCCTGGTGAGCTGCTCGCCGCGGGCGGTGCGCTCGTCCAGGGTGGCCGTCCCGCCCGGCTGCACCACCGCGATCGCGGCGGTTCCCCCGGTCAGCCGCGGCTGCGGGGCCCAGGCCAGGGCGGCCAGGGTGCCGCCCGCCAGCGCGGCGACGGTGCCGTAGGCGATCACCGAGCGGCCCCAGGCGGCGATCAGCACCACCAGCGCGGTGTTGACCACCACGATGACCAGGCTGTCCAGCCACACCCCGCCGACCGAGGCCAGCACCAGCGCCGCGTGCTGCTGGTACTGGCTCGCCCCGAGCAGCCCCCACGGGCCGCCGAGGTACTGCCAGGACCGGATCGTCTCGATCGCCAGCCAGCCGCAGGGCACCAGGACCACCGCGGCGGCGGCCCGGCCGGCGTCGGGACGGCCCCGGAGCAGCCGCCAGACCAGCCAGCCCCAGGGCGCCCAGAACGCGCCGAGCAGCCCGGCCAGCACCAGGATCGCCACGCTCAGGGTGGGGATCAGCCAGCTCATCACCCCGACCAGGAAGCCGAGCCCGCCCCACCAGCCCAGCACCATCGCCCGCCGCGCGGTCGGCGCGGCGCGCAGCACCAGCATCAGCGGCACCAGGCAGACATAGGCGAACCACCACCAGCCGACGGTGGGGAAGACCAGCACCGGCAGCGCCCCGGTCGCGGCGGCGAGCAGCGGCATCGCCGCGCGCCGGGCGAAGCGGTCCAGCCGTCCGGAGCCGTCTCCGGCACCGGTCGGGGCCGGCCCGGCCGGGCTCGGGTCGCTCCGGGCCGGGCCGGTCGGGGCGCCGTCCGGGCCCGGGTCCGCGTGCCCCGGTTCGGCCTCCGCGATCCGATCACCCATCGGGCCCCTCCCGGCGACAAAGCTCACGTTCCGTCCTCTCCGTGACAACCAACCCAGTCTCGGCGCATTCCCGCTGCTCAGCATCGCGAACCCGGCAATCGTCGCAGAAGCCGCCCCGGTCCTGTTCCCTCCGGTGCGCCACTGGGGCACCCTGGAGGCTGGGAGGCTGACATGACGTCACGTCCGAAACGGCAGGGAAGAGCCGACAAGGCGTCCCGGAGAGCACGCCAGGTGGTGAACGCCCTGGGCGCCCCGCTGCGCTTCGTGGTGCGCCGAGGGCCCTTCCGGTCCGCCTGGGGCGGCCGGGACGACCTGGGCGGCGGCGACTGGCGTCCGCCCACCGCGGGCGACCGCGAACCCCGCCGCCCGAGGCCAGGACCCCCGGCGGACGCGATCGCCCTCCCGGTACCGCGCGACTGACCGCCCCCGTGGCGGTCAGTCGGTCAGGCCGCCGGATCAGGCCGCCGTGCCGCCCGCGTAGTCGCTGGCGAAGGCGTTCTCGACCACCGACTCCACCCCGGTGTCGGTGAGGATGATGCCCAGCTCGCGGTTGTTGCTGAGCGAGTTGCTGGTGATGTTCATCGACCCGGCCTCGACCTTCGCGGTGGACAGCCCGTAGTCCGCGACCATCGCCTTGGCGTGGATGTAGTAGCCGGTGCTGGAGGAGTAGCCGCGGACGGTGCCCCCGGCCGCCTTCACCTTGGAGACCTCGCTGGAGTAGTCGCCGGGGGTCTCCAGCACCACCCGGACCTTCACCCCGGCCTGGGCCCTGGCCACGATCGCGTTGACCACGGTGGTGTCGCTGAACTCCTCCTCCTCGACGTCCAGGGTCCTGGTCGCGCCGTTGATCACGGTGAGCAGCCGGCTCCGCGAGTCGGTCGGGGACCACAGCAGGTCGGTGGCGTCGCTCGGGGTGACCGCGGTGTGCGCGTAGTCGGCGGCGAAGACCTTCTCGATCGCCGCGACGTCGGCGGCGTTGGAGTCGAAGACCCCGTAGTCGCGGCTGGTCGAGTAGTACTTGGCGGTGAGGTTGCCGGTGAGGATCAGCGACTCGGCGCCGTCGACGGTGATGGTCTTCTGGTGGGTGTAGACGTACGAGGTCGAGGAGTAGACCACGCCGACGCCCGCCGCCTTGAGCGTGGAGTAGGCGGAGGCGTTGGTGGAGGTCTCCTGGCGGTCCAGGATCACCCGCACCGTGACGCCGGCCTTCTCCCTGGCCACCAGGTCGGCGACCGCCGTGCTGTCGCTGAGCTCGTACATGGTCATGTCGAGGGTGCTGGTCGCCGAGTTGATGAAGCTGTAGATGGTCGGCTCGGTGCTGCCGAGCGCGAAGGCGAACGCCGAGTAGCTGCCCGCGGCGTGGGCGGGGACGGTGGTGCCGAACACAGCGGCGCCCACGCCGAGGGCGATCCCGGCGCGACGTATGGAGGTACGGATCATCGGTGTCTCCCAGGACACTTGATTGATCGTCAGGCCCGCTGGACTGACTCGGCACCCAGCAGACCACGCGCGTAGAACCGACGGGAAGGCCCCTGCGGTTAACTTGGCATGTCCATCTCTCTACGCGCGTATTACTGTGTCTTCGCCGTAGTGCCGGTGCAGTTCGTTGGCGTACTGGAGCCCCAGTTCCGGCCCGTGCTCGGCGAGCCAGCCGCTGAGCGCGGTGGACCCGGTGGCCGGCGCCTCGGAGTCGGCCAGCCCCGACGCCATCGCCCGGTACTCGTCCCCGGTGAGCAGCACGTCGCGCAGCGCCAGGCCGAGGCCCCGGGCCAGCAGCGGCAGGGCCGGCCCCGGCACCCGGACGATCCGGGACCGGCTGCCGACGGCCGAGCGGACGCCCCGCACCAGCTCCAGGAAGGTCGGCCGCTCCGGCCCGACCGCGTCCACCACCAGGTTGCCGCGCTCGCGGCCGTGCGCCGCGCACAGCCGGGCCAGGTCGTCGACGTGGATCGCCCGGACCCGGTAGTCGCCGCGCCCGCCGACCCCGAACACCGGCAGCCGCCGCAGCAGCCAGGCGATGTTGTTGATCAGCACGTCGTCCCCGCCGAACAGCACCGCGGGCCGCAGCACCGAGTACGGCACCCCGCTCTCCTCGAGGTACTGCTCGACCAGCGCCTTGCCGCGGAAGTACGGCATCGGCGAGTCGGGGCTCGGGTGGGTGATGCTGACGTGCACGATCCGGCGGATCCCGGCCTCGCGCGCCGCCCGGAACAGGATCCGCGAGTTGGCCACCGCGAGCCCGTGGTCGGTGCCGCCGTGGGCGAAGCGGACCCAGTAGGTGTTGTAGAGCGTGGTCGCCCCGGACATCGCGCGCACCAGCGCCTCGGGGTCGTCGAAGACGAGGGCGTGGGCGGTGATCGGCGATCCGGCCGGAGCCCGGTCCGGGTGCCCGGTGAGGGTGCGGACCTCGCGCCCGGCGGCGGTGAGCGCCGCGGCGACGGCCCGCCCGGAGTAGCTGAACGCACCGGTGACGACATCGGTCCCGCTGTCGTCCGCCGCCAGGTCTGACGCCATGTCTGCTCCTCCGAAGTTTGAGCGAGAGTTTTGAGCGACTGTTTTGAGCGAGTGTTTTAAGCGCTCGCTCAAAGTAGGGCCCGGCGCGCCGCCCGTCAACGGTTCGGACCGGACGGGTCGCGGCCCGCGGAGGCCCTCCCCGTACGATCGTGCCCATGAACGACTTCCGTACGGCGGGGCACGCCGCCGTGGACCTACTGGCCGACTACCTGGGGAAACTCCCCGAGGGGCCGGTCTGGCAGGCCATGGATCCCGCCGCCCGCGAGCGGCTGCTGACCCTCCCGCTGCCGAAGGACGGGCGCGGCCTGGACGAACTGGTCGCGGACATCGGCACCGAGGTACTGCCCTATCCGATGGGCAACGGGCACCCGCGCTTCTTCGGCTGGGTGAACGCCGCCCCGGCCCCGGCCGGGGTCCTGGCCACGCTGGCCGCCGCCGCGATGAACCCCAGCTCGGCCGGCGGCGACCACGCCGATGTGCACCTGGAGCGCACAGTGGTGCGCTGGATCGCCGAACTGGCCGGATTCCCGCACCCGCCCGGCGCCGGGCTGCTCACCTCGGGCGCGTCCATGGCGACCATCGTGGCCCTCGGCTCGGCCCGCAACCGGGCCGCCCGGCTGCTGGGCGTGGACGTCCGCGAGGAGGGCGTGGCCGCGCTGCCGCCGCTGGTCGGCTATGTCAGCGCGGAGACCCACTCCTGCGTCCGCAAGGCCGCCGAGCTGCTGGGCCTCGGCGGGCGGAACCTGCGCGCCGTGCGCACCGACGCCGCGGGCCACCTGGACCCGGCCGCGCTGCGGGCGCAGGTGGCCGCCGACCGCGCGGCCGGGCTGCACCCCTTCCTCGCCGTCGCCTCGGCCGGGACGGTGAACACCGGCGCGGTGGACGACATCGCCGCCATCGCCGACGTCTGCGCGGACGAGGGCCTCTGGCTGCACGTGGACGGCGCGTACGGGGCCTTCGGCCTGCTCGACCCGCTCTCCGCGCACCGCTACGCCGGTCTGGACCGGGCCGACTCGCTGGCCCTCGACCCGCACAAGTGGCTGGGCGTCCCGGTCGACTGCGGCTGCGTCCTGGTCCGCGACCCGGCGGAGCTGCGCGGCAGCTTCAGCCTGGTCCCCTCCTACCTGCGGGACGAGAACGCGGGCGGCCTCGGCTGGTTCTCCGAGTACGGCATCGAGCAGACCCGCCCGTTCCGCTCGCTCAAGGTCTGGGCCACCATCGCCGCCTCCGGCCGCGACGGCATCGCCCGCGACGTGGCGCACTGCACCGCGATGGCCCGCCGGCTCGGCGAACTCGTGGACGCCGCAACGGATCTGGAGCTGCTGGCCCCGGTCGAGACCTCCATCACCGCCTTCCGCTACGCCGCCGAGGGCGTGTCGGAGGAACTGCTGAACCGGGTCAACCAGGCGCTGCCGGTGGCGATCCAGCAGCGTGGCCGCACCTTCGCCACCGGCACGGTGCTGGACGGCCGGGAGGCGCTGCGCGCCTGCCTGATCAACCCCGCCGTCGCGGAGGACGACCTGGCCGTACTGGTCGAGGAGGCCCGCACCGTGGGCGCGGACCTCCTGTCGAACCAAGCCTGACGGCCCCTCACTCGCCTGACTACTCGACGACGAGCTCGACCGGGATGTTGCCGCGGGTCGCGTTGGAGTACGGGCAGACCTGGTGCGCCTGCTCGACCAGCGCGCGCCCCGCGTCGCCCTGCAGCGCCTCGGGGAGCTCGACCCGCAGCACGACCGCCAGGCCGAACCCGCCCTCGCCGTTGCTGCCGATGCTGACCTCCGCCGTCACCGAGGCCTCGCTGGTGTCGACCTTCGCCTGCCGGCCGACCAGGCCGAGGGCGCTGGCGAAGCAGGCGGCGTAGCCGGCCGCGAACAGCTGCTCGGGGTTGGTGCCCTTGCCGTCGCCGCCCAGCGCCGGCGGCATCGCCAGGGTGAGGTCGAGCTGCCCGTCCGAGCTGACCGCGCGACCCTCGCGTCCATTGGCAGTGGCGGCGGCGGTGTAGATGGCGTCCATGACTGTCTCCTCGTTCCTGGCCCGGCTCGTTCCTGACCCGGCTCCGTGCTGCTCTTCCGGGTTCAATAACAGCACACAATTCAGTTGTGCACAACTAGATAGTATCCTTGAAGCATGTCGCAGCCACAGCCCACCGCCACCGAGGACCTCCTCCGTCTGGAGCACCAGGTCTGCTTCGCCCTGCACAGCGCCTCCCGGGCCTTCGGCGGCGTCTACCGCGAAGCCCTGCGCGACGTGGAGCTCACCTATCCCCAGTACCTGGCCATGCTCACCCTCTGGGAGCACGGCGAACTGCCGGTCAAGCGCATGGGCGAGCTGCTGCGCCTGGACTCCGGCACCCTCTCCCCGCTGCTGAAGCGGCTGGAAGCGGCCGGGCTGGTCCAGCGCACCCGGAACCCGGAGGACGAACGCTCCGTCATCGTCCGGTTGACGTCGGCGGGATCCGCGCTGCGCGAACGGGCCCAGCAGGTGCCCAGGACCATCGCCGCCAGCGTCGGCCTGGACCTCGACGAACTCCAGTCGCTGCACGGAATGCTCGGCCGGCTGACCGAGCACCTCGACGCCTCGGTGGGCTCCGCCGCCGCGGAATGATCAAACCTGTCGTCCGTTCACGTGCCAGACTGTGCCTGCACTCGACCGATACAGGAGGCCCCCATGGCTGATGACGCAGTGGCCGACAGCGCGACCGGCGCCGCAACCGCACCGGAGGAGTCGGCAGAGGTCGCGGCGGAAAGCCCGGCGGAGGATGTGAAGCGCAAGTTCCGCGAGGCACTCGCCCGCAAGAGCGGCCAGAGCGCGGACGCGGCTGCCGCGGGCGGCTCCGGTGAGTCGTCCAAGATCCACGGCACCCACGGCAAGTCCGGTGGGCAGCGCGACTTCCGGCGCAAGAGCGGCTGACCGAAAACCGACGGCAGGCAGCAGCCGCACAGCACAGGACGGGCGGTGGGCCGGGACGGCCGCCGCCCGTCCTGCTGTCATGGCCCGGTCCGGACAGCGGCCCCGGCCTGGTGATCCTGTTCCGCGAGTATTCCCCAGGACTTCCCGGAGCTCCGCAGAAAGCGGCAGGATGTGCAGCATGACCACGATGCCCAAAGGCTCAAACCTACCGGTGCCGACGACCGCCCTGCACGCGGTGGTGAGCTGGCGCAACGACGGGCGGGTGCCCGATGTCGACGTGTCCGCGCTGCTGCTCGCAGCCTCGGGCAAAGTCCGCTCGGATGCCGACTTCGTCTTCTACAACCAGCCGAACCACGCCTCCGGCTCGGTGCGCCACGAGGGCAAGCGGGTCCAGGCCGGCGAGACCATGGACGCCGTCCTGGTCGACCTCGGCCGGATCGAACCGGCGGTCGAACGCATTGTGGTCGGCGCCTCGGCCGACGGCGGGACCTTCGGCCAGGTGCCCGGGCTGCGGCTCCGGGTGCTGACCCAGGACGGCGCGGCGGTGGCCGAGTTCGACATCGACGGCGCGAGCAGCGAGACCGCGTTCCTGTTCGGCGAGTTCTACCGCCGGGCCGGCGAGTGGAAGTTCCGCGCGGTCGGCCAGGGCTACGACTCCGGGCTGGAGGGCCTGGCCACCGACTTCGGCATCTCGGTGGAGGGCGACGACGCCGCCCCGGCCCAGCCGCAGGCCCCCGCGCAGGCCGCGCCGCAACAGCCGCAGCAGCCCGCGCCGCAGCAGGGCTTCGGCCCGCCGCCGGCCGGGTTCGGGCCCCCGCCGCCGGTCTACGGCTCCCCGGTGCCGACGGCCAACCCGCAGTACCAGCAGTACTCCCAGCCCCAGTACGCGCAGCCCACCCAGGCGGTCCAGGTCCCGCCGTCCTACTCGGCCGCTCCGCCGCCCCCGCCCGGGCCGGCCCCGGCCGCCCCGCTCTACGGCGCGCCCGCCCCCGGCGCGGCGCCCGCGGGCCCCGGCGGGATCAGCCTGAAGAAGCAGAAGCTGATCAACCTGGAGAAGCAGCTCGCCGACCGCGGCGACCGCAACCTGCTCGACCTCACCAAGCGCGCCGCCGTCACCCTGGAGAAGCGCGGCCTCGGCGAGCACACGGCGCGGGTCGCGCTCTGCCTCGACATCTCGGCGTCCATGTCCATGCTGTACCGCTCCGGCAAGGTCCAGGCGCTGGTGGAGCGGGTGCTCGCGCTCGGCCTCCGCTTCGACGACAACGCCGAGGTGGACGTCTTCCTCTTCGGCCGCGAAGGCCACGAGGCCGGCAGCGTCGGCCTGAACAGCTACCAGGGCTGGACCGACCAGATGCTGCAGCGCTGGCGGCTGGAGGGCGGCACCGACTACGCCGCCGCCATGCACCTGATCCGCAAGGAGTACTTCGGCTCCGGCGGCAAGCGCAAGAAGCCGCACTCGGACCGCCAGCCGGTCTATGTGATGTTTGTGACGGACGGTCACACCACCAGTGAGCAGGCGACCAGGGACCATGTGATGTCGTCCAGCTACGAGCCGCTGTTCTGGCAGTTCATGGGCATCGGCCGCTCCTCCAAGTCGGTGGACGCCCCGGTCGCGGCGCAGGCCCCGCCGCCCGACCTCAAGCAGTCGCGCTTCGCCCGCCGGATGGCGAGCATGACCGCCAACTGGGGCGACGGCACCTTCCGCTTCCTGGAGGAGCTGGACGACATGCCCGGCCGCTTCCTCGACAACGCCGACTTCTTCTGCGTCCAGGACCCGGCCAACCTGGGGGACGAGCAGCTGTTCGAGCTGATGATGGGCGCCTACCCGACCTGGCTGCAGCAGGCCCACGCCCAGGGCCTGATCACCCAGTAGCCGGACGGCTCACACCCCCGGCCGGCGTTGTCCGGCCGGGGCTCACACCCCTCGGACGTCGCCGCCCCGCGTACGCAGCACCGCGGCGACGTCCTCGGCCAGCAGCGGCAGGTCCGCCGCGGCCAGCCGGGACACCGTCAGCCGGATCCCGGGCGGCGAGGACAGCCGGAACCGCGAGCCCGCCGCCACCCCCCAGCCGCGCTGCAGCAGCCCGGCCACCGCGACGGTCTCGTCCGGCACCGGGATCCAGACGTTGAGCCCGCTGCGCCCGTGGCCGACCACCCCGCGCGCGGCCAGCTCCGCCAGCAGCCCGTCCCGTCTGGCCCGGTACGAGGCCGCCGCCGGGGCGGTGTCCTCGGCCGTCCACAGCGCCGCGACCGTGCGCTGCAGCAGGTGGCTGACCCAGCCCGCGCCCAGCCGCTGACGGCCTTTCACCCGTTCGACGGTCTCGGCATCGCCGGTGAACACCGCGACCCGCAGGTCGGGGCCCAGCGACTTGGCCGCGGAGCGGACCACCGCCCAGGCCGCCGTGCTGGTCCCGCCGCCGGGCCCGGCGCAGAGCGGATGGATCGGCAGGTCGACGATGCCGTGCCCGTGGTCGTCCTCCACCAGCAGCACCCCGGGATGCGCGGCGAGCAGCCCGCGCAGCACCGCGGCCCGTTCCGCGCCGACCGAGGCCCCGGTGGGGTTCTGCGCCCGGCTGGTGACCACCGCGGCGCGCACCCCGTCCGCCAGCGCCCGGGCCAGCTCGGCCGGGACCGGTCCTTCGTCGTCCACGGCGACCGGCACGGCCTTGAGCCCGAGCGCGGGCAGCAGGTCCAGCAGGCTGCCCCAGCCCGGATCCTCGACCGCCACCGAGTCGCCGGGGCGCAGCCGGGCCAGGAAGATCCGCTCGATCGCGTCCAGCGAGCCCGAGGCCACTCCGACCGGCCCGGCCGGCACCCCGTCCGCGCGGAAGGCGGCCTCGGCGAGGTCGCGCAGCCGGGGGTCGACGGCCGGTCCCCCGTACATCACCGGGCCGGTGGCGTGCGCCTGCGCGGCCTCCAGCGCCGCCCGCTCCAGACCGGGCAGCAGGGCGGTGTCCGGGTTGCCGTCGGCGAGGTTGCGGGCGCCGTCGGGGAGGACCAGCCGCAACTGGTCCCGCGAGGTCAGCGAGGGCCTGGCGCGGACCCTGCTGCCGCGTCGGCCCGCGGTCTCGATCACGCCGCGGTCGCGCAGCAGCCGGTAGGCGGCGGCGACGGTATTGGGGTTGACGCCCAGTTCGGCGGCGAGGTCGCGGAGCGGGGGCAGCGCAGCCCCCGGCGCCAGCTCACCGGCGCCCACGGCCTGTTCGACGTCGGCGGCGATCTCTGTGGCACGGCGTCCGCGGATCCGATATTCTCCTAGCACAAAAGACACTATGCACTAGTGCATTGATCCTGTCGAATGCCTGCTACCTGCCGCATGCGCGAGGACGTGACACCACCATGCTGATCCATCCCTGGGACCGAGGCGCCGACGACGAATGGCGCCACTGGCTGGCCCGGCGCGACTTCGGCCTGCTCGCCGCCAACGGGCCGGACGGCGCCGCGCCCGTCCTGGTCCCCACCCACTTCCTCTTCGACGATTCGGACCAGGACTCCGACGAGGTCCTGCTGCACCTGGCCCGCCCCAACCCGGTCTGGGCCGCGATCGAGGCGAACCCCCGGCTCACCCTGGCCGTCACCGACGACTACGCCTTCGTCCCCGGCCCCTGGCGCGCCCCCGACGGCACCCCGCCCGAGGAGGGCGTCCCGACCAGCTACTACGCCTCGGTCCACCTGGTCTGCTGCGCCACCGTGGTCGACGACCCGGCGGAGAAGGCCGCCCTGCTCGACCGTCAGGTCCGCCGCTTCCAGCCGGACACCGCGCACCGGCCGATCGTCCCCGGCCAGGCGCCGTTCGGCCGGATGCTGTCGGGCATCCGCGGGCTGCGGCTGCAGATCACCGAGGTGCTGCCCAAGTTCAAGTACGACGACAAGAAGCCGGTCGAGCTGCAGACCGAGGTCGCCGAGCGGCTGCGCGAACGCGACCGCCCCCGCGACCCCGGCGCCCGCACCCAGCTGCTCCGCCGCAGGGACGCGCGCGGCGACGCGGGCGGGGACGCGTCCGGTGCCGACGGCGGTGCCGCGGCTACCACACCCGTCGCATACTGACGCGACGTCACCACGAGTGCGCTGGGCCGTCCGGGGCAGGCTCCCACCCGGACGGCCCAGGGCACGGCCCTGCCACCGCCCCCGTCCGGACCAGTGTTCATACGCTGGTCCGACGGTCCAACAAGTTCCGGGCAACGGCCACCACCGCGGTCCACCGCACCACCGGGAGCCTCCACTGACCAGCACAGCGACGACACCGCAGCCCAGTGCCTCCGGGGAGGGCAGTCTCGGCCACGTCATCTTCATCGCTGCGGCCGCGGCGATGGGTGGATTCCTCTTCGGCTACGACAGTTCCGTGATCAGCGGTGCCGTCACCGGTATCCAGAAGCACTTCGACGTCGGCAGCGGCGAGACCGCGCTGGTCGTCTCCTCGGCCCTGCTCGGCTCCGCCGTCGGCGCGATGGGCGCCGGCTGGCTGGCCGACCGGATCGGCCGGATCAAGGTCATGAAGATCGCGGCCGTGCTCTTCGCCATCAGCGGCGTCGGATCCATGTTCCCGCCCAACATCTTCGTCCTCGGCGTCTGGCGCGTCATCGGCGGCGTCGCCATCGGCATGGCCTCGGTGATCGCCCCCGCCTACATCGCCGAGGTCGCGCCCCCGGCCATCCGCGGACGGCTGGCCTCGTTCCAGCAGGCCGCGATCGTCCTCGGCATCTTCATCTCCCAGCTCGTCAACTACGCCCTCAACGAGGGCGCGGGCGGCAACCCCAACGACCCGATCGCCGGCATCCAGGCGTGGCAGTGGATGCTGGGCGTGGAGACCATCCCGGCACTGATCTACTTCCTGATGTCCTACGCGATCCCCGAGTCCCCCCGCTTCCTGATCTCCATCGGCAGGATCGACCGGGCCAAGCAGGTGCTGCGCGACGTCGAAGGCCCGGAGAGCGATCCGGCCGCCCGGGTCGCGGAGATCCAGGGCGTCATGGCCAGCGAGCACAAGTCCAGCCTGCGCGACCTGCTGGGCGGCCGGGCCGGCCTGAAGACGATCGTCTGGATCGGCATCGGCGCCTCGGTGTTCCAGCAGTTCGTCGGCATCAACGTGATCTTCTACTACTCCTCGCTGCTGTGGCAGTCGGTCGGCATCAACGCCAGCAACTCGCTGCTGATCAGCGTGTCGACCTCACTGGTCAACATCATCGGCACGGTCATCGCCATCGCCCTGGTCGACCGCATCGGCCGCCGCCCGCTCGCCCTGGCCGGCTCGGCCGGCATGGCCGTCGCCCTCGGCACCGCCGCCTGGGCCTTCTCCTACCGCCACGGCACCGGCGACACGGCCACCCTGCCCAACCTGCAGGCCACCGTGGCCCTGGTCGCCGCCCACATCTTCGTCCTCTGCTTCGCCTTCTCCTGGGGCGTGGTGGTCTGGGTCCTGCTCGGCGAGATGTTCCCCAACAAGATCCGCGCCCTCGCCCTCTCCGTCGCCGCCTGCGCCCAGTGGATCGCCAACTGGGCCATCACCGTCAGCTTCCCGTCCCTCTCCGACTGGAACCTCTCGGCGACCTACGTCATCTACGCCTGCTTCGCCCTTCTCTCCATCCCCTTCGTCTATTTCTTCATCAAGGAGACCAAGGGCCGAACCCTGGAATCCATGGGCTGACGAATCCACTGGTCAGCAGCGGTGCCCGGCCTCAGCCGAGGCCCGGCACCGCAGCTGGCCCGGTAGCGGTGCGGACAGGTCAGCCGACCGGGCGGCACCGCAGCTGGTGCAGCATCAGCAGCGCTGCCACGGCATTCGCCGACCGTACGTGTCCGCCGGCGACCAGGTCGGGCACGTCGGCCAACGGCACCCACTCGCGCCGCTCGGACTCGAAGTCGTCCTCCGGGTGCCCGACGTACTCGGCGCTCTCGGACCAGTAGACGTGGTGCAGGGCATCGGACAGGCCGTTCGACGGCTCGACGGTCAGCAGGTGCTTCAGCGGGCCCGGTCGCCACCCGGTCTCCTCCAGCATCTCCCTGGCCGCAGCCTCCTCCAGGGACTCGCCCCGCTCGACCTCGACGACGCCGGCGGCGAGTTCCCAGCCCCACGTGTCGGTGATGAACCGGTGCCGCCACAGCAGCAGCACCTCGTCAGCCTCGTTCACGGCCGTGCACAGGGCGACCGGGCGCAGACGCATCAGGTAGTGGTCGAGGTGGCGCCCATCGGGGAGTTCGACATCGGCGAGGTTGATCCGCAGCCACGGGTTCGAATAGACCTCGTGCTCGCCGAGGTTCTTCCATACCGACATGCCGTTGCCCCGCTTCGCTCGACCCAGGTGGTGCGGCCGACGCTATCGCAGCCGTCGACACTCAGAGCGGCACGGACAGGGCGGCGTCGATCCGCGCGACGGCATCCCGCGCCGCAGCGGAGCCGTGGTCGGCGAGCTTGAGGCGCAGCGCCACGAAGCGGTCCCGCAGCCGCTGGGACTCCATGCCCGCCGCGAGCTCCAGCCAGCCTCCTCGGCGAAGGCCCGGGCCGGCTGCCAGTCCTCCGGGCCCACGGATCTCGTCGGTCATTGTTCCAGGTGGAGCGGGCCCGAGACGCACACGCCTACCCATGATCTGTCCGTGCCAGGATGTGGCTCCTGTGGCGGACGATCAGGGAGCGGCACCATGGCACAGTGGCACGTCTACGGCAGCAGGACCGTCTACTCCAGCCCCTGGGTCGAGCTCGACCTGGTCGACGTCGAGCCACCGGGCCAACCCCGTTACCAGCACCACCTGATCAAAATGGCACCCGTCGCCGCGACCGTGCTGCTCAGCGACGACCGGGAGGTGCTACTGATGTGGCGACACCGGTTCGCCACCGACACCTGGAACTGGGAGATTCCGTCCGGCATCGTCGAGGCTGGCGAGGCCCTGCCGGAGGCTGCCGCCCGGGAGGTGCTGGAAGAGACCGGGTACCGGGTCGACCCGGGACGCCTGGTGCCACTGGCCTACAACCAGCCCATCGGCGGCATGTCCAACGCCGAGCACACCGTGTTCCTCGCCCGGGATGCGGCCTTCCAGGCGGACCCCGTGGACACCCACGAGGCCGACCGGATCGAATGGACCCCGCTCGACCGGATCCAGGACATGATCGACAGGCGGGAGATCGTCGCCGGGGTCGCCGTCACCGGGCTGCTGCAGCTCCTCGCCCGACCGGGTGCCTACTGAGTCAGCTCGGGCCTGCCAGTGGCGGTGACCAGCTCCCGGAGCTGCCGCACGGCCGGCTGGCGTGCAGCCCGCTGCGGCACGACGGAGATCAGATCGCCACAGCGACTGATGACGATCCCTGTCAGGTGCTGCGGCGGGACAGCACCGAGGATCAATTCGGCCTGCCGGCACGCCATCGTGACCTCGCCGACCCGAAGCAGGCACGTAGCCTGATCGAACGCGATCAGGGCCCGGTCGAGGTGCTCGGTCGGGGCGTAGAGGTTCCATGCGGCGTCGAGAGCGAGCTGGGCGCGCCGGGTGTCACCGAGGACGGTGTACATGCTGCCCTCGTGCCAGCGCAGTTGGCGCTCGGTGTAGCCGTAGGCGGTGTCGCCGATCTGGTCGTCGCCAAGGCGGGCGAACGCGGCCTGGGACAGTTGCATAGCCGCGGCGGCGTCGGCACCCCGGCCCATGCGGGCGAGCGAGCGTGCCTCCAGGCTCGGCGCCCACGCAGCGGTCGCGCAGTTGGTCTTACCTGCGACGACACGAGCGCGCTCGGCCAGCGCGAGGGCTGCCTGCGGGGTCCCGTAGTAGAACGGGATGACGGCCTCGCGGGCATACAGCCAAGCCCGGAGCGCCCGGTCCCCCGTTTCCTCGGCCGCGACCTGCGCGGTCCGAAACCAGGCGCGTGCCTCCCGGTGCTCGCCCAGTGCGACCAGGGCAATCCCGGCCGTCCCGGCGAGCTGGGCTGCCACCCGGCACAGGCGGATCCGGACGTCGGCCGACTGGCGGCGCTCCAGCAGGGCGTGGGTGTCGAGGAAGTCCTGCACCGACTCGGCGAGCAGCGTCGCCGGTGGGCTTACCTGGTAGGCGTACCCGTACTCGACAGCGGTGCGCTCCAACTGGTCCAGGGTGTTCTCGCCTACGGAGGCGCTCTCCAGCGTGTCGGTCATGCTGTGGCGAGCGTCGGCGAGGACGTCGAGGACCGCGCCGCTGATGGCGACTCCGGCGCCGGCGAGGAGGCCGCGGAGTATGTCCCGCCGGTGCGTGGTGCGCCCGGGCGGCGCGGTGGTCTCGCGGGGGCGGCGGCCGATTCGGAATGCGGGTGCCGGGGTGGGTCCGTCGTCCGCGCTGGTCGAGTAGTCGGAGCCGAACCCGAGCCGGTCGGGGCGGGTAGCGTACAGGCGGCACAGCCGGTCCAGGTTCGTGGAACTCGGGGTGCTGCGGCCGGTCTCGAACATCGACAGCTGCTGCGGGGAGAGCTTCGCCTCGGAGATGCCGGCCCGGGCGCAGACCCTCAGGTACTCGGTGACCGCGGTGTCGAGGGTCCAGTCGTGCGCGAGGCGCTGCGCGAGCAGGAGCGGGACGTCGCACTGGGTGTGGATGGCGTACACGAGCTCCCAGTGTGTCCACCCACGGACGGCGGCATCGCTGCGGAGACGGGCTGCCGCGGCTTTCCTGGGGTCGGTGCGAGGCATGGAGCGCTCCGGGCGTCGGCGGGTGGTTCCACGGTACGACGCAGAGCCCGCAGGCCGACGGCAGTTGGTGCTTCCGGTATATGACGGGACGCCAGCACCTCATATCCAGGCTATGAGATGGGCCGTTCTCATAGACAGGCTGCAATTGCCACCGCCAGCAGCCCGGTCCACTCTCGGATCATGACCGAGACCCAGCCGGCACCCCCGGCGCCTGCTGACATGCCGCCCGTGAGTGCCAACACGTACTCCCGCGAGCAGCTCCACGAGAAGGCCTGCATCATCTGTGGTGATGCCGCCGGTGAGCTGGTCCCGGCCGGCCACGTCAAGGTCGACATCGGCGACGGTACCCACCTGACGTGGCCCGTCGCCGCGCACCCCGGGCACGCGGGCGGCCGGTCATGATTGACACGGCCGCGCTGCTGTCGCCGAGCTGGCTGATCCCGCCCGGGGCGGAACAGCAGCAGGGTGAGCATCTCACTGCACTGCTGCCCACCGGAGTCCTGTGGGACGCGGTCCGCACCCGGCTCGCCCCGGGCGTGGTCCTCCTCGATCAGTTCCTCACACGGCCCGAGGACCGCGACCGGCTCGGCCCGGTCCTGCAGGACCTGCGCGGCGGCTGGCTGTACTGGCTCATAGCCCCCGGCTCCTCCGACACCTGGCCCCGCGGCACCGAACTCCTGAGCACCGGAGGCTGGCTGCGCGTGCCGGCGTCGGAGAGGAACACCGGCCGGGAGGCGTCGTGGGCGTACCTTCCCAGCATCAGGCGCCTGACCGGGGCCGCATGGCTCGCAACCGCCCTGTGGGAACAGCACCGGGCAGGCGAGAGGGCCTGCGACTACTGCGACGAGCCCACCGAGGGCCGCGTCGTCGCCGCCCGCCCCAAGGACTGCTCCAGCCCGCGCGCCGCCCTGGACCACGACGCCTGCTACGGGCTGCTGATCGGAGCCATGGAGATCACCCAGGCTGCGATGGCCGGACTCGCCGGGAGCGCCGAGTGATCCCTGACCTCCTGCCGACGGGCACGACGAAGACTGGCTACTGCGGCGGATGCGACACGTACACGGTCGGGGCACGGGTCGTTGCCGAGGTTCACGGCGACACTGGCTGGGGCGGCACCGTCCTGCGCTGCCCGGCCTGTGACGTCAAGGCGGCGATGAGCCGAGTCACCGGCTCATCGCCGCCGTCAGTTCGGTGAGCAGGGACGGGTTGACGATGCGGAGGATCGCTCGGACGTCCTCGTGGGGTACGGAGGGCCAGAGCACGGAACGGGCGTGCCGGTACTTCTCCGCGAGCCGCAGGCGCTGCTCCGGTAGGAGCTGGGCGGCGCGGTCGGGGAGGCTGTTGTGGGCGTTGTCGCTGACCTTCAGCAGGGTCGCGGAGTAGTCCGCGCGGATGCCGTCCAGCATGTCCTCGTAGGCGACGCCCTCGCGGTTGGTGACCTTGCGGACCAGCGTGACCACGCTGAACGGCACACCCGCCGCGCGCAGCAGCTCCGGTGTCAGCGTGGTGTCCTCCAGCGTGTCGTGGAGCAGTCCGGCCATCTGCAGCCCGACACCGAACGGAGCGAGCCCGGCCGAGACCGCGCGGACGTGGTTGACGTAGGGGACGCCGATCTTGTCGAACTGGCCGGCGTGGGCCCGCGCCGCCAGCGCGTCGACGTCCGCGAGGGTGAGGGCGGGGGCAGGACTCGGCATGGGGTGGTCCCTTCTCCGGTAGGCGCTCCTCGTGGACTCTAGCCATGGCCGACCGCGCCGAGGTGGCCTGCGAACCATCGCAACCGGGACCCCGTACGTCGCCGTCACAACAGGCACGGCATGATGTCCGCACCTCGTCAGTCACACGGACCAGGGAACGGAACGACTGCCGTCCGCTGTCGTGCTCCACAATTCCATAACTCCAGAACTCAAGAGAAAAGGACAAGAACACATGCCCACCCTCACCAAGGGCGACGGACCCAACGACCTCACTGGTGTCACCACCCTCGGCATGGGCTTGTCCTGGGACGCCACCGGCGGCGCCAGCGGCGGCCTGCTCGGCCGGGCCAAGCGCAAGAAGGGCGTGGACCTGGACGCCTTCGGCATCCTCCTCGACGCCGACCGCCAGCCCGTGCGCTACGTCGGCCTGGACGTCACCGACGCCATGGACGACGGCAGCGTCACCAGCACCGGCGACAACCAGACCGGCAAGGGCGACGGCGACGACGAGTTCATCCGCATGGAACTCAACCGGATACCCAGCCACATCACCGCGGTGCTGATCACCATCGCGGCGTTCAAGAAGGGCACCTCCTTCGAGAAGGCCGCGAAGGTCAGCTGCAAGGTCTACGACGGCACCGGCGGCACGATGGACGTCGTCGCCGACATCTGGCCGAGCCTGCTGGGCACGGGCAACGCGATCGCGGTCGCCAAGGCCGTGCGCGCGGGGACGTCGTGGACGCTGGAGGTGGTCAACGCCCGTGGGAACGTCGAGCAGGGCAACATCCAGGCGCTGCTTCGCTTCGCGGTCAACCACTGACGCTGACGGTCTGTTGACGGAAGGTCGTCGCTGCGCCCGAATAAATGCCGGGCCCAGCACCGCCGCCGCTGTATATGCTCGGGTCGTCCAGGTGCGCAGGCCACGGATACTTCCCTTCTGATGGACGAGGTCCGGGTGCAAGTCCCGGCCGCTGAGCTCGATCAGCGGTGGCGTAACAGCAGCGCGCGCGTTTCCGTAGTCGACCTTGATCTCTGGACACACAACTTCACAGCACCTCCCGGTGCGAAGGCCGCGGTTACTTCTTTTGGCAGAAACGCCTACTGGCGTGCGGGGATCGAACCCCGCAGGACCGCAGCCGACACTGATCTCGGGAGGACATGCATCGGGGTGCCCGGTGCGCAGGCCACGGATACTTCTTGGAGTCGTCCCGGTGCGAGGCTCCGCCTTGCCCCGGTCACGGCAGTGAAGAGACCCGTTCCGTTGCCGACTTCGATCTCGGGCACCCACCGCATCGTCTTCCCCTCCCACGCGAGGGGTTCTCCATGTCCCGTTTCAACACCCGTACGGCCAAGCCGACCGCGCTCTCGCCCGTGACCAGCACGGGACGGACCACCGTCACCCACGAGGGCGGCACCGGTCACCTCCGCAGCGCCAAGTCCGAGCTCTTCCTGCTCGCCGTCGCCAACTTCGTCGGCCAGGACGCCTTCTACGAGACCGGCGGCGCCCGCGACGACCGCTTCACCCAGCTCGTCCACACCCTCGCCGTACAGGACCCCGCATGGACCGCCGGCCTGCTCGGCTGGCTCCGCGGCGACGGGAACATGCGCACCGCCTCCATCGTCGGGGCGGCCGAGTTCGTCAAGGCACGCCTCGCCGCCGGCGGGCCGGACCCCTCCGACGCAACAGCCGGGCTGAACCGCAAGGTCATCGCCTCCGTGCTGCAGCGCCCCGACGAGCCCGGCGAGCTGCTCGCGTACTGGACCTCGCGCTACGGCCGCAACCTGCCCAAGCCGGTGAAGCGCGGGGTCGCGGACGCCGTCCAGCGCCTGTACGACAGCAAGGCGCTGCTGAAGTACGACACCGATTCCAAGGGCTACCGCTTCGGCGACGTCCTCGAACTCGTGCACCCCTCCCCCGCCGCGGACAAGCCCTGGCAGGGCGACCTGTTCAAGCACGCCATCGACCGGCGCCACGGACGCGACACCGAGATCCCCGCACGCCTCGGCCCGGTCCGGGCCCACGCGCTGCTCATGGCCGTGCCCGTCGCGGAGCGCCGTGCCGTGCTGCTCGGCGGGGGCTCCACCGAGCAGGACAACCTGTTCCGTGCCTCCAAGCTCACCTGGGAGGCCCTCGCCGGCTGGCTCCAGGGGCCGATGGACAAGGACGCCTGGGAGACCGTGATCCCGAACATGGGCTACACGGCTCTGCTCCGCAACCTGCGCAACTTCGACCAGGCCGGGGTGTCCGACACCGTCGCCGAGCAGGTGGCCGCGCGCCTCGGCAACCCGGAACAGGTCGCCCGCTCGCGGCAGTTGCCCATGCGGTTCTACTCCGCGTACAACGCCGCGCCGTCGCTGCGCTGGGGTTGGGCGCTGGAGAAGGCCCTGACCGCGTCGCTGGCGAACATCCCGAAGCTGACCGGCCGTAGCCTGATCCTGGTCGACACCAGCTCCTCGATGAGCGCCGGGTTCTCCAAGGACGGTACCCTGATGCGCTGGGACGCCGCCGCGCTGTTCGGGATCGCCCTCGGCCGGCGCTGCGCGACCGCGGACGTCGTGTCGTTCTCCTCCGCCAAGTACTACCGGAACGACCGGCCCGGCGCGAAGGTCAAGGACTTCCCCCTCGCCGCCGGCCGATCGCTGCTCACGGACGTCAAGCAGTGGAAGGACGGAGGCTGGTTCCTCGGCGGCGGCACCGACACCGCCGCGGCGCTGCGGGCCACGTTCAAGGGCCACGACCGGGTCGTCATCGTCACCGACGAGCAGGCCGGCGCCGATCCCGTCGGCATCAGCAACTCGATCCCGGAGACCGTGCCGATGTACACCTGGAACCTGGCCGGCTACCAGGCCGGCCACGCGCCCTCCGGAAGCCGTAACCGGCACGTCTTCGGTGGCCTGGGCGACTCCGCGTTCCGCATGATCCCGATGCTGGAGCGTGGCGTGTCGGCGAAGTGGCCCTGGGAGCAGATCGGCTGACCGACCGTCACAGCCCAACCGAGGCGACCGCAAAACCCTTCGCACCGACTCCGGGCCGTTCGTAGGATCGACACCGCACACCAGGTGCTGCCAGGACGCGGGCTGTGCCAGAGCGGCCCAATGGATCCGGTCGGCGAAGGGAAACTCGTCGGCCGGCGTCCGTCGCCACCGGACATCGGACACCACCGTGTCCCTGCCGTCGCACGCTTCACAGCAATCAGGTCAACTCCTTTCCCCTTGAGCCGAATTGGCCCATTTCTGTTCCCAGTCGACACACTGCCGGATAGCGTGCTGCACGACCGCGGGCCAACCGGGGCCCGCATCAGCTCATCAGGGGGGAACCTGTGCTGACGATCGATGGAACAGCATCCACTGCACTCAAGGAGGACGCGGGCAAGTTCGTCAGGGCCGTCGCGTCCGTCGACCAGACCGTGAACAGCATCGTGACGGTCCAGGACATCCGGCTCCTCGTCCTCGTCGAGAAGGTCAAGGCAGCGGCAACGTCGTCGTCCGAGGAGTCGGACGCGGACGACCAGGAGACGCTGGTCGAGTGGAAGCAGCCGAACACCCGCATCACCGTCATCATGCCGGTCGACGCCCTGGGCAGCGGGCTGCACAGCGGTCTGCTGCACGAGCTGATCCTGCACGCGGCCCCAGCGGCCCGGACCCACCTCACGGCCAGGGCCCGGCAGGCCGCACCGGTGTTCCCGGTGACGGACGCCGCCATCCTGGCCCAGGAGGCGCAGGAACACGCGGACCAGGCGTTGTGGCAGCGGATGGCAGACATCGCAGTGCTGCTGAACGACGAGCAGTTGCTCTCCCGGTCGATCATCGACGCCGGAAACCACGGCAAGCCCCTCGCCCGGAGGGTCGTCCAGGCCCTGCTGGCCAAGCAGAGCATCACCCAGGACTACTCGGTTGACCTGAACAAGGAGATCAACCTCATCCCGGACGTCGTCTAGCGGCGCTGACCCGCCGTCAGCAACGGCCGCGCTGCCTGGCTACCGTCCCGTACCTCCGCGCCGGCGGCCGGACGAGGTCTACCGTTGTGGCATGACCGCATTCCAGTTGCAGAAGAAAGGGCCTGCACTGTGACGCGCTACATGTACGACGCGGTGGACCCGTCCGGCATCCCGGCCGGGGCGACCCTGGTCGCGGGTTATGTGAACGGGCGCTACGCCAACATCCCCGGGCTGAAGGCCCGGTTCCCGCACGCCGTGGTCGTCGGCATCGCGGTGACGGCCGGCTTCAACGGCGGCACCGTACTGGACGTCGAGGCCGGCGACGCGACCCCGGCGCAGGCCCCGGGCTGGGTGAAGCTGCGCCGCGCCGCCGGAGTCGACCCCACGGTGTACTGCAACACCAGTACCTGGCCCGCGGTTCGGGCCGCGTTCGCCGCCGCGGACGTGGCCCCGCCGCACTACTGGATCGCGCACTTCGGCGTCGCCGCGGTCATCCCGGCCGGGGCGATCGCCCTCCAGTACAAGAACACAGCCCAGTACGACGAGTCGGTGGTGGCGGCGTACTGGCCGGGCGTGGATCCCAAGCCGGTCCCGACCAAGCCGAAGGTGTCGCTGAAGAACGTGATCGCGGCGGCGAAGGCCGACCCGGCCGCGGCGCAGGGCCACACCACCCACCCGTCCGACGTCCGCCCGGTCGAGCAGGCCCTCAAGGCAGAGGGCTATCTGGCGGCGCAGTACGCAGCCGACGGCTCCTTCGGCTCACTGACCGTCGAGGCGTACGCGAAGTGGCAGAAGGCCTACAGCGCCGCCCACCACCTGGGCTGGACCGGCGCCGACGTCAACGGCATCCCGGGCAGGACCTCCCTCACCGCCCTCGGCGCAAAGCACAATTTCACCGTCATCGCCTAGCCTGTCCCCGCTGCAGGCTCGTTGACGCGGAGGGAATCACCATGGCGACCGGAGCTGTTCCCACGGCCCTGAGCGTGCTCGACAGGGCGCGGGCGGGGCGCTTCGCGGAGATTCGCGAGATGTTCGTGCCGCAGCTTCGGGGCCTGGTGTCGGCCGAGGCGCTCCAGGGCGCGTGGACCGCCGAGCTCGACCGCAACGGCCCGCTGCGATCCGCCGGAACGCCGGTGAGCGAGCCCTCGGAGGTCGGAGCGGCCGTGGTGAAGATCCCTCTGGTATTCGAGCACGGGGAGCTGACGCTGATCGTCGGAGTGGACGGCCAGGACCGGCTGACCGGTCTTCAGCTCGCCCCCGCAGCGGCGGCCGAGCCCGTGCGGCCGTGGCAGCCACCGCCCTACGCGGACCCGGAGTCATTCGACGAGCAGGACGTGACCGTCGGCTCCGGCCCGCTCGCGGTGCCCGCTGCCGCGGGGATCGGCCGAGCCGCGCCACTCGGCCGGGCCGCTGCCGCTGCCGCTGCTGCCCGCGATCGTGCTGCTCGCGGGTTCGGGGCCGGCCGACCGCGACGGGACGATGGGGCGAAACAAGCACCTCAAGGACCTCGCCTGGGGCCTGGCCGACCGCGGCACGGCGGTCCTGCGCTTCGACAAGGTCACCTACGCCCATCCCGCCGAGGTCGAGAACGAGCCCGACTTCACCCTCACCGACGAGTACGTCCACCACGCCGTCGCGGCCGTCCAGTTGCTCCGCCGGCACCCGTCCGTCGACGCCGACCGGGTCTTTGTGCTCGGCCACAGCCAGGGCGGCACGGTCGCGCCCCGGGTGGCGGCGGCCGAGGCCGGTGTCGCCGGGCTGGTCATCCTGGCGGGCGGGGCGCAGCCGCTGCACTGGGCCGCCGTCCGGCAGATCCGCTACCTCGGTTCGCTCAACCCGGGCCAGGCCGCCGCGGCCCGCCCCGCCGTCGAAGCCTTCACCAGGCTGGCGGAGGCGGTCGACAGCCCCGACCTCTCCCCGTCCACGCCGAGGAGCGAACTGCCCTTCGGCGTTGCCGCCCCCTACTGGCTCGATCTGCGCGGCTACGACCCGGTGGCGACCGCAGCCGCGTCGGGCAGGCCGATGCTGATCCTCCAGGGCGGCCGCGACTACCAGGCCACCGTCGCCGACGACCTCGCGCTGTGGCGGGCCGGCCTGGCCCAGCGCCCGGATGTGACGATCCGTGTGCACGACGCCGACAACCATCTCTTCTTCCCCGGCGCGGGCCCCTCGTCACCGGCCGAGTACGAGCCCGCCCAGCATCTGGACCCCGCGGTCGTCGCCGACATCGCCGCCTGGGTCGCCGCCCACTGACCCACCCGACGGGGCGGGGCAGGGCAGGACAGGGCAGGACAGCCGCGGGCGCCACGGCCTACGCCGCGGAGCGGCCGAAGTCCGCGGTGTGGTCCGCGGCCCAGGTCGCGAAGCTGCGGGCCGGGTGCCCGGTCACCTCGCGGACGGTGTCGGTGACGGGGGCCGGGCGGTCGACCAGGGCGGCGATCCGCCGGATCCGGGCCTCCACGATCTCCGGCGGCCAACGGCTCAGCGCCCTGCGGTAGTCGTCCAGGCTCTGCGGCTCGATCCGGAGCGGTCGGCCGATCGCCTCGGCGAGCAGCTCGACGTGGCGCCGGCCGGTCAGCGACTCCGGCCCGGTCAGCGTGTGGGCCTTGCCGTGGTGGCCCGGCTCGGTCAGGGCGTGCAGCGCCACCGCCGCGATGTCGGCCTCGTGGATCAGGGACGAGTGCGAGTCGGGGAACGCCTCGTGCACCACGCCGTGGGTGCGGACGGTGTCGGCCCACAGCAGCCGGTTGGTGGCGAACCCGCCGGGCCGCAGGAAGGTCCACGGGATCCCGGAGCGGGCGACCGTCTGCTCCGCCTCGCCGTGCGCGCGGGTGATGGCGTCCTCCGAGGCGGGATCGGCGCCGGCGGCGGACAGCAGCACGATGTGCGCGACCCCGGCTGCCTGCGCCTCCGTCACAAAACCCCGCAGTCCGCGCTGTTCGGCGTAGAGGAACACCTTGGCGGCTCCGGTGAGCGCCGGCCCCAGGGTCGCCGGTTCGGCCAGGTCCGCCCGGACCAGCTCCACCCCGACCGGCAACCGGACGGCCTCCGGGACGCGTCCGGCCGCGCGGACCTTGACCTCGGGGTCGGCGGCGAGCAGCTGCTGAACGAGGCTGCGTGCGACGTGGCCGCGCGCCCCGGTAACCAGAATCGTCATGCCGTTCAGTCTCTGCGGGCGGCGACGCCGCCGGGTAGGCACCGCCGGGCCTGGGACTGGTTGTACCAGGCCGCCCGAGTGCCACCATGGGCGTCATGACGATGGCGGGTACAGGTGGCGCGAGCGCGAGCGGCGCGGGTGGGGACAGGGCGGGTGGGGACAGGGCTGGCGCGAGCAGGGCGGAACTGGGCGGCTTCCTGCGCAGTCGGCGGGCCCGGATCCAACCGGCCGAGGTCGGCCTGCCGCCCGGTCGTCGGCGCCAGACGCCGGGGCTGCGCCGTGAGGAACTCGCCCTGTTGGCGGGGATCTCGGTCGACTACTACATCCGGCTGGAGCAGGGCCGTGGGCCGCACCCCTCCGAGCAGGTGGTCAATGCGCTGGGCCGCGCCCTGCGGTTGACCGGCGACGAGCACGACTACCTGCTGCGGCTCGCCGACCAGCCGCCCGCGCCCGTCGACCCGGCCCGCGAGGTGCCCGCGAACGTCCTGCGGCTGCTGGAGCGGCTCGACGGATTCCCGGCCATGGTGATCAACGCCTGTTTCGACGTGCTCGCCTGGAACCGGATGCTGGTCGCGCTGATCGGCGACCTGTCCGAGGTGCCGTTCCGTCAGCGCAACCGGCTGCGGCGGGTGTTCAGCGGTGCGAATGCCGCCGCTTCCGGTAACACTCTCGAACTCGCCCGTCAGTGCGTGGCCGACCTGCGGGCCGGCGGGCGCTATCCCGGCGACCCCGAGGTGCGGCGGCTCGTCGACGAACTGTCCGCCGACAGCCCGCTGTTCGCCGAGCTGTGGGCGAGCCGTGAGGTCGAGGTCCGACGGTCCGTCACCAAGCGGACGGTCCACCCGCTGGTCGGCGAGCTGGAACTCGACTGCGAGATCCTCACCGTCCCCGGCCACGACCAGCGCCTGCTGCTCTACACTGCCGCGCCAGGGACCACGTCCCACCAGGCCCTCGACCGTCTGCGGGCATCCGCCCTCCGGGCGGTCCGTCCCTCCCTCCCGACCCGTCCGGCGCGTACGACTCTGGAGTCGACCCCTTGACCACACCCGCCAGGCCGCCCGCCGCCCCGGCCACCGTCGACTCCGTCCGCGCGAGGTTCGACCAAGCGCAGAGCGCCGAGGCCGACACGTTCACCCGTGCCGAGGTCGGCGCACTCCTCGGCGAGATCGACCGGCTCAACGCCCTGCTGTCCGGGGGCATCACCGAGTACGCCGTCCAGGCGCACATCGACGACCGGCCCGGCACCACGGAGGAGTACGGCACCGAGCGCGAGGCGCTGCTGATCCGCCTGGAGCAGCACCGTGACCAGCGGCTTCCCGGCTATCGGCTGACCGTCCTCACCCGCCGGACCGTGCGCACCCCCTGGGCCGAGACCACCGACCCCGACCTGCGCGCCGCCCTCGGCGACTGACGCCCCACCCCCGCCACGCCACTCCCCCGCCCCGCTCCCGCCGCCCCTACCCCCGCTCCCCCGTCACCCCCTGCCGCCCCTGCCCCACCGCGCTACCTGCCTACGCCCGCCCCGTCGTCATCCGCCCCGTCCTCGTCCGCCCCGTCCTCGTCCTGCTCCGCCGCGCGGCCCGCCGCGGCGCGCACCCGGGCGACCGTGCCCTGCAGCTCGACGCCGGCGCCGAGCAGCATCGCGGCGGCCCGGCACTCGCTGTCGGAGACCAGCTCGGCCAGCAGGTCCAGCACGTCCGGCTCACCGCGGTCGCGTATCAGCGCGGCCAGTGCCGCGCGCTCCAGCGCAGCCGCCGCGGAGCGGCTCCACCCCGGGGGTGCCAGGGGCGCGGACAGGCGCGGACGTATCGCGTTCGCGCCCTCGCCCGGGCGCCAGTCGCGGCCGAAACCGATGCTGCGCTGGGCCAGGTAGCCCATCAACCGGGTTGCCTGGGTCGGGAGTTGCGTGACCAGGCCGAGCGCACGCTCGTCCGACTCCAGCAGCGCGTGCAGCAGGTGCCCGGTGTCGATCTCGGTGTCGCCCGCGCGGACAGCTCTGCGCCGGGCCCTGGCCGCTATCGGCTCCAGGGCGCCCATCTGTTCCAGGCGTTCGTTCTCGACCGTCGAAGGATGGGCCGAGGGACTGCCGAAGAGATTCAGTGACACGTGATCCACCACATCGTCAGGGACGGGGTAGGGGCGGCACGGCCACAACGGCCCGCTGCCAACCGGAAGTCTGCTGCGAAGCGTGACCACCAGTCAACCCACAGATACGATCTACTCATTGTCCTCACCGGCTGTGGTGCACCCCTCACGTTACGCCGCCATGGGGCGAGCCGCTCCCACCGGGAACGATGCGCATCACTCTCGCCATGATTCGCCACGGGGCGCGCAGTCGCGCTACCCGGCGCGCACGCCACTCCCGCGCCCCCGATACCGTGCAACCAGTCGGCACCGCGGCTCGTCCGACACCACAGCAGGACGCACCTGCCCCCGCCCGCCGCCCCCGGAGCCCTCCATCGACCTCCTCCCCGGCACCGCAGCTACCGCCGCCGCACCGTTCGGCGGACAGCTCGCCAAGCCGCTGCTCTACCTCGACATCGACGGGGTGCTCAACCCGGTCTGCCCGCGTCCCGCGGCCGAGTTCACCGCCCATCGGATACACGGCTCCACCGTGCTGATGTCGGTACGCCACGGCCACTGGCTGCGCGAGCTCTCCGCGGTCTACCAGCTGGTCTGGGCCAGCACCTGGGAGGCACAGGCCAATCTGTGCATCGCCCCGCTGCTCGACCTGCCCGCGCTGCCCTTCGTCCCGGTCGGGCGCCACGCGGGGCAGCCCACCGGCGACTGGGCGCCGATCCTGCGGCACGCGGCCGGACGGCCGTTCGCCTGGCTCGACGACCTGATCCCGGACGCGCTCCGGCTCAGCTGCGCCGCCCGGGTCGACCGGCTGCTCATGCCGGTCGACCCCGGGCAGGGACTGCGCCGAAGCCATGTGGACCGGTTGCTGCGCCGACCCCCGGTCCGGCTCAGCTTTCCTCGGCGAGGATGAGGTAGATCCGCTTCCTCGCGTCGGCGAGCACGGCCAGCGCCTTGGCCCGCTGGTCCGGCGTGCCGGTGATGACGACCTGGCGCAGCGCGTCCCGGACCGCCCCCTCGGCCTGGCCGAACTCCCTGACGGTCTGCCAGTGCTCGCCCTGCCCGGCCTCCTCCCACGGAGCCTCCGGGCCGGCCTCGGCCTCGGCCCGGCCGCTGTCGGTGAGCTTGAACAGCCGCTTGCCGCCGTCCTCCTCACTGCTGACCAGGCCTTCCTCCTCCAGCATCTGGAGGGTGGGGTAGACCGAGCCGGGGCTGGGCCGCCAGCTGCCGCCCGAACGCTCGGCGATCTCACGGATCATCTCGTAGCCGTGCATCGGCCGGTCCTTGAGCAGGGCCAGCAGCGAGGCCCGCACGTCACCGCGCCGCGCCCGACCGCCGTGCCGCCCGCCCCGGCCGCCGGGTCCGCCCCGGAACGGGCCGAAGCCAGGACCGAACGGTCCGCCGGGACCGCCGAACCCGGGCTGCGGCGGCCCGAAGCCGCCGAAAGCCTCCCGGAACTCCGCCCGCGGCCCACGGCTCCGATGGCCGCGCTCCCCTCGTTCGCCCCGACCGGAACGGCCGGGCTGTGCGGGGTCAAAAGGTACTCCTGAACGCATGATCTTCGTTCCTTCCATGAACGACTGTCTCGATGCCTCAACGATATATCGGAAGCACTCACTCGGCAAGCGCCATTCCTGCCGCTAGCGTGTGCGGATGTCGATGCGGGGAGCAGGGGAGTGGGAGGACAGCGGCTGGGCCGGGCTGTTCGTGGGGATCGAGGAGCTGGCCGTACTGCCGTCGATGCGGCGGGCGTGGCTGCACGGGCTGAGCCACATCGCCCCGGCGGACGAGCTGGTGCGGCTGGTGGGCGTGGTCAACGGGCTGGCAGGGCTGGAGCTGCCAGCCACGGTCGTCGACGCGGCCATCGCGCATCCCGATCGCCGGGTCCGCCTGCAACTCGCCGAACTCCAGCGGGATATGAGCGTTGATCAGTGGACCCGCCTGATCGCCGCCGAACCCGGTGGCCGCTATCGCCGACGATTCCAGGCACTGGCTGTCTGGCACTGCCCCAAGGCGACCGAGGCCGAGTTCGAACGCTGGGCCGGCGACCCCGATCCGCGGATCCGCCTGCGCGCCCTGTGGTTCCGGGGCCTACCGGTACGGCTGGCCGTGGCGCTGGCCGCCGATGTCGATCCGGAGGTGCGCGCGGAGGCCTGCGGATACTCCTGGCCCCAGCTGGACCCGGCCCGACGGGCGGCACTGCTCGACGATCCCTCGCCGCAGGTACAGGAGACCGCGCGCCGGCTGGCTGCCCTCGACCGGCCGATGACACAGCCGGAGTTCGACGCCCTGCACTCTACGGAGCAGTGGCGTGCGGCACGCTCCCAGCTGCTCGAACACACCCTCGCCGACCACCTGCTCCACCATCCGGAGCGCAGTCTGCGCCGCACCCTTGCCCGGAACAGCCGCCTGGACACCGGCCTGATCACCGCCCTGGCCCAGGACAGCGACCCCCAGGTGCGGCTGGCCGTCGCCGTCCGCCCCGACGCCACCGAGCCGTTGCGCACCGCAATCACCGCAAGCCTGCCTCCGGACACCACCCACTTCCGCGTGGCCTGGGTCGAGGAGCTCCACGACGACCCCGAAGCGATGCGCCGCCTGGCCGGCTCCGCGAGTGCGGCCATCCGGTGCAGCGTCGCCCGCGCCCGCCGGCTTCCCCACGACGTCGTGGACCGCCTCGCCCGCGACCCCAACCGCCAGGTGCGGTCGACCGTCGCCCAGTGCTGCGAAGAAGCCCCCGCCGAGCTGCTGTTGGAGGTCGCGCTGCGGCGGCAGGACGCCATTCTCGCGCTCTCCCATCCGAACTTCCCCCGCCACACCCTGCTCCGGTTCGCCGACGACCCGGACCCCTGGCGGCGCCGGTTGGCGCTGGACGCCCCCGACTCCACCAGCGACCTCACCGAGCGCTTCGCCGACGACCCGCACGAACTGGTCCGGGCACGCGCCGCAGCCGACCCCCGGCTCTCGCCCGCCACCGTGCTGCGCCTGCTCGACTCCGCCCCCGGGATCCGCCGGGCAGCGATCAGAAATCCGCGACTGCCCGTCCCCGCCCTCGTCCGCCTGCTCCGCGATCCGGACACCGCCGAGGCCGCAGCCGGCAACCCCGCACTGCCCGTGGCGGTCATCCATCGGCTGATTGACCTGGCCTGCCCCGACGTCATCCACATCGAGGAGAGTTGAACACGTTCAAGTTCTCTGGCACCCTAGGCGCGCGGATGATCGAACGCGTCTCGGGTGGGCTTGGGGGAGCAACGTGCGGTGGCGGATTGCGCTGTGGACACTGCTGGTGGAGGTCGTCGGCCTCGCAGCCGGCCTGGCCTTTCCGGGGTGGATCCTGCTGCTGCTGTCGTCCGGGTGCTTCAGCCCTGGCCAGTCGGATCGGACCGAACCGCAGAGTTTTGACCCCGCGCTGGCCATCGGCGGGGTGGCACTGGCCTGTGTCGCGGTGATCAGCGCCGTGATGGCCCTGAAGCTGCTCTTCGCCGGCGAGCGTGGCGAGACGGGGCGCGTCCGCCGGCTGCAGGCCCAGTTGTCGGTGCAGTTGGGGCTGGCCCTCACCATCGTCGCGCTGATGACGGTCCTCCATGACCCGCACCGGATCGACCAGTGCTACCCCGGGCGCTGACAGGATCGCGGCGGGGCGGTCAGCGCCGGTGGGCAGCCGCGGTGAGTCGGTCGGCGAGCACGATGACCAGGGCGCGGAGTTCGTCCGGTCGCTCGATGGTGAAGGGGCGGTCGAGCGACGCGAGGAGCGGGGGCAGCCAGTCGAGCCGTTCCGCCCGGATCTCTACGCGGTACCAGCGCTCGGACTGCGCAGCCCCGGCCCCGGACGGGAGTTCCTGCACGCTCGCGATCGAGGCGGGGAGCCGGGCGCGGATCTGTTCGACCGTTCCGTGGATCCGCAGGGTCACTTCGTGCCGGTATGGGGCTGTGGCCAGCCCTGACAGGACCCGCTGGGCCGGATCGACCCCGACGGGCGGGTCGAAGGAACCGGGCAGGGTTCGCGCGTCGGCGATGCGGTCCAGCCGGAAGGTCCGGTCCTGGCCGGTCCCCGAGCCAACCGCCGGCTCGGCCCCCGAACCGACCCCCTCGCCGGCCCCCGGGTCGGCGCCGGTGACGTACCAGCGGCCCTCGTGGGTGACGATGCCGTACGGGTGCAGCGTGCGTTCGCTGCGTCGGCCGTCGCGCGAGGTGTAGCGGATCAGGACCGGACGGTGCCGACGTACCGCATCGGCGAGGGTGAGCAGGATCCCGGTCTCCGGGGTGGCGAACTCGCCCGCCGGGGCGGTGAAGGCGAGGGATTCGAGGACGGTGTCGAGCTGCCGGGCGAGCCGCTCGGGCAGCACCCGGCGGATCTTGGCCGCCGCGGTCTCGCTGGCCGCACCCGCCGAGGTCAGCAGCCCGGCCCGACGGCCGGCCACGAGGCCGAGCAGCACGGCGAGCGCCTCGTCGTCATTGAGCATCAGCGGGGGCAGGCGGTAGCCGGGGGCGAGCCGGTAGCCGCCGTAGCGGCCACGCACCGACTCGACCGGGACGTCGAGGTCGACCAGGTGGTCCACGTACCGGCGCACGGTGCGTCCGTCGACGCCGAGCCGGTCGGCGAGTTCGGCCACCGTCCGGATGCCGCCGGACTGCAGCAGTTCCAGGAGGGTCAGCACGCGGCCGGTCGGTCGAGCCATGCTCCGAGCCTAACCCGAATACCGGACCGTTTCTGTCCGGTATCTGCTCTAGCCTGCGAGATGTACCAGCTCAACGGCCCAAGGAGAGCACCATGAACCTCGTCTCGATCCGCGTCATCACCGACGACATCACCCGCCTGGTCGGCTTCTACGAGCGGGTGACCGGGGTGCCGGCGGACTGGTCCACCGAGGACTTCGCCGAGGTCCGCACCCCCGGCGGCACCCTGGCCATCGGCAGCACCCGCACCGTCGGGCTGTTCGCGCCCGGTGCCGCCCGGCCGGCCGACAACCACACCGCGATCATCGAGTTCCTCGTCGACGACGTGGACGCCGTCCGCGAGAACCTGTCCGGATTCGTCGCCGACTTCGTCACCGAGCCCACCACCATGCCCTGGGGCAACCGGTCGCTGCTGTTCCGCGACCCCGACGGCAACCTGGTCAACTTCTTCACCCCGGTCACCCCGGCCGCCGTCGAGAAGTTCGCCCGCTGACGTTCTCGCCCGCCGGACACGGTCGTCACATCTGCGGGCTTTCGCGGGTCTACTTCCCAGGAGACCGGAGACCCTTCGACCGAGGAATGTGACCCGATGGACGAGCGCGTATGGCTGACCGAGCGGTTCGAGGAGCACCGGGCCCGGCTGCGAGCGGTGGCCTACCGGATGCTCGGCTCGGCGGCTGAGGCCGACGACGCCGTCCAGGAGGCGTGGCTGCGGCTCAGCCGCGCCGACACCAGCGGGGTGGAGAACCTCACCGGGTGGTTGACCACGGTAGTGGCCCGGGTGTCGCTGAACATGCTGCGCACCCGCGCGTCCCGGCGCGAGGACCCGCTCGACCTCGGCCCGTACGCCCCCGACCCGGTCACCGGCCACGGGGCCGCCGACCGTCCGAACGGGGGCGACCCCGAGCAGGAAGCGCTGCTCGCCGACTCGGTCGGACTGGCCCTGCTGGTGGTGCTGGACATGCTGACCCCGGCCGAGCGGCTGGCCTTTGTGCTGCACGACATGTTCGCCGTGCCGTTCGACGAGATCGGCCCGATGATCGAGCGGTCCCCGACCGCGGCCAGACAGCTCGCCAGCCGCGCCCGCCGCCGGGTGAAGGGCGGCGTCCCGGCGTCCGGCGCCGATCTGGGCCGCCAGCGCCGGGTCGTGGACGCCTTTGTGGCCGCCTCCCGCGGCGGGGACTTCGACGCGCTGGTGGCGCTGCTCGACCCGGACGTGGTGCTCCGGGCCGACCGCGCGGCCGGCCCCACCCCCGAGCCGGTGGTGCTGCACGGCGCCCGGAACGTGGCCGGGGGCGCGTCCGCCGCCTCCGAGCGGGTCAGGTTCACCCAGCCCGCGCTGGTCGACGGGGCGGTCGGGCTGGTGATGGCCCCGCTCGGAAAGCTGTTCCTGGTGCTCGCCTTCACCATCACCGACGACAGGATCACCGAGATCGACGTGATCGCCGACCCGGACCGGCTGCGCGGGCTCGACCTGGCCGTCCTCGACGCCTGACCGCGGTCGGCCATGGCGGGGGTCGGGTCGCGACGGGGGTCGGTCAGGTCGGCAGCCAGCTGACGTGGCCGGCCAGCAGCACGTAGCCGACGAAGGCCACCGTGTCGATCAGGGTGTGCGCGATGGCCAGCGGAGCGACCCGGCGCCAGCGGCGGTAGAGCAGGCAGAAGATCAGGCCCATCACCACGTTGCCGACGAACCCGCCGACGCCCTGGTAGAGGTGGTACGAGCCGCGCAGCAGCGCGCTGGTCGCCATCGCCGCAGGCCAGGACCAGCCCAGCTGGTCCAGCCTGCGGAGCAGGTAGCCGACCACGATGACCTCCTCGACCACCGCGTTCTGCGCGGCCGAGAGGACCAGGACCGGGATCCGCCACCAGACGTCCGGCAGCGAGCTGGGCACCACGGTGAGGCTGACCCCGGCCGCGTGCGCGCCCAGGTAGAGCATCAGGCCGGAGCCGCCGATGGCCGCCGCGATCAGGAAGCCCTTGCCGAAGTCGTTCAGACGGCGGGTCAGGTCGAAACCCAGCGCCCGCAGCGAGGATCCCTCGCGGAGCAGCAGATGGGCCACCAGGAACACCGGCACCAGCGCCGTGGCGATGCCGAACAGCTGCCAGCTCAGGTCCAGCCAGGGCCGTCCGGGCGCCAGCGAGCCGTTGAGCTGGGCGGTCTGCGAACTGAGCTTCGCGGGCGCGGTGAGCGAGCCGATGAAGCTGATCAGCGCGCTGAGGGCGTTGGCCCCGAGGGACAGGGCGAGGACCAGGAGGAGCTCCTGGCCGAGCAGCCGCCGGGTGAGCTTCGCCGGGGCCAGGAGGGGCAGGTCGGTGCTGCTGGGACTGCTGGTACTGCTGCTCACGGTGGCTTCTCCCACACGACGATCGATTCGGCCGATCATCGCACAGCCCCCTGTGCCGCGAGCCCCAGCGCACCGCGGAAGTCAGCCGGCCCGCCGGTGTCAGCGGACCGGCCAGGTGTGGACGGGCGCGCCGTCCCGCATCAGCTCCATGTAACGCCGGGTCATCCCCTGCAGCGCCGCTCGCCGGTCCAGCCCGAGCCGGTCCCGCAGGTCGTGGAAGACCGCGCTCTGCCAGGACGCCCCGTTGCTGTTGCGGACGCAGCGCTGCTCGATGATGCCCAGGTAGTGGTCCCGGTCGACCGGCTCCACCCCCCAGGCGTCCAGTCCGGCACGGGCCAGCGGCAGCAGTTCCTCGAGCACCAGCTCCCGCGCCGGGACCCGGGAGACCCCGCCGCCGGAGCGCACCGCGGGTCCGCGCGCCCCGAAGCGTCCGGCCCGGGGCCACCACAGCTCGGTGTCCAGGCCGTACCGCGCCGCCAGGTGGAAGTTCTCCGCGGCGAGCGCGAACGGCAGCCGGTTCCAGACCGGACGGGCCTGGTCGGCCAGGGCGCGGACCAGGCCGTAGTAGAAGGCGGCGTTGGCGAGGGTGTCGACCACGGTCGGGCCGGCCGGCAGGGCGCGGTTCTCCACCCGCAGGTGCGGCACCCCGTCCGTGACGTCGTAGACCGGGCGGTTCCAGCGGTAGATGGTGCCGTTGTGCAGCTTGAGCTCGCGCAGCGTCGGTATCCCCCCGGCCGCCAGCACCTTCATCGGGTCCTCGTCGTCGCAGATCGGCAGCAGCGAGGGGAAGTAGCGCAGGTTCTCCTCGAACAGGTCGGTCACCGAGTCGATCCAGCGCTCGCCGAACCAGGTGATCGGCCGGACCCCCTGGGCCTTCAGCTCGGCCGGGCGGGTGTCGCAGGCCTGCTCGAACAGGATCGGACGGGTCTCCCGCCACAGCTCGTGCCCGAACAGGAAGGGCGAGTTCGCGCCCAGGGCGAGTTGCGGCCCGGTCAGCGCCTGGGCGGCGTTCCAGACCGCGGCGAAGCGTCCCGGCGTCACCTGGAGGTGCAGTTGCAGCGAGGTGCAGGCGGCCTCGGGGACGATGGACGCCGCGTCGAACCTGAGCCGCTCCACCCCCTCGATGTCGAGGACCATGTCCTCCCCGCGCGCCGCCAGAATCTGGTCGTTGAGCAGCCGGTAGCGAGCGCCCTCGGAGAGGTTGTCCAGCACGGCGTGCTCGCCGGCCAGCGTCGGCAGGATGCCGACGGTGACGATCCTCGCGCCGACCTCGGCGGCCTTGCGGTCGGCGTAGCGGAGCCCGGTGTCGATCTCCTCGCGCAAGGTCTCCAGCACCCGGCCGCCGAGCCGGTGCGGTGCGATGTTGACCTCGATGTTGAACCGGCCCAGCTCGGTCTGGAAGTCACCGCTGGCGATCGAGTCCAGCACCTCCTGGTTGAGCATCGCGGGATGCCCTTCCTCGTCGGCCAGGTTGAGTTCGATCTCCAGGCCCATCAGCGCCCTGGGGCTGTCGAAGCGCCGCTCGGCCAGCATGGCTTCGAGTGCTTCCTGGCACTGCCTGAGCTTTCTGCGGTAGAGCTGGCGGTCCGCCAGATCGGAGCTCCCGGCAGCGACCTTCTCCCCCATGGGCCATGTCCTCCTCGGTCGACCGCGTCCCTGCCCCACCGTGCCTGTGCGTGGGCATCATGCCCAGCCGCCGAGATCGATAGCCCGCCGCGGTGGCATGTGCCAACTCGGCCTTGCGTACACAATCGTTCCCGAAGGCCACTTGCAGTCGCACACGCTGGGTAGTAGAAGAGTCACGGCGCGCATCCGTTCGTATAGACTCACCCTCACGGGTAGGAGTTGCACCGGGCCACCCGCAAGGGCCCTGATCGACCGGCACCCCTACGTCTACGTCACGTACGCATGTACGGCACCAAAGCCTGTGAACCACAGCATGTGAGCAGCCACCGGTCACCGGCGCTCGCCCCGTCGGCGGCTCCTCGGCACGTTCCCGCACCGCCTGTCTCTGCCCCGAGAGGCGAACCCCCTATGTCGCTGACGATGCCCCAGCCCCCCGCCGCCGCCCTGCGCGCCGTGATCGGCGCGCTCGACTCCCCGAACGCCGTACGCGCGGTCCGCACCGCGGGCATGCGGCGCAGGACCGGTGTGCTCACCCCGGCGCACCCGCTCCCGGTCCACATGTTCGCCCCGGCGCCGGCCGGGCTGCCGACCGCCGGCGCCTCGGCGCCCACGGCGCTGGCCGGCGCCCGGCGCACCGGCTGGCGCTTCCTGATCCGCGACGGGGAGGAGATCGTCGCCGCCGCCGACACCCGGGAGACCGCGGAGGGCCAGACCTTCTCGCACTTCGCCGAGGGGCCCTACCCGCTGGCCACGCTGCGTGCGCTGCAGCAGGCCAAGCAGCACACCGCGGGGTCACCCACCGTGTACCTGCCGCGACTGCTTTCGGTCCCGGGGCACTACATGACCGCGCTCTGGCTGCACCCCGTGCTCGACCCGTCACACAGCGCCGACCTGCTGATTCCGCTGGCCCCCGCGCCGCTCGGGATCACCTCGCACCTTCCGCACGACGCGGACGAGCTGCTGTCGCTGCTCCCGCTCGGTGACGGACAGTTGCTGACTGCTACTCACTGAGCGGCATCACCCGAAGTGACCATGCCGGGCATGGTCACTTCGTCATGCCCTGACAGAAAGGTGGGGCCCGAACGGGTGGTCTGTACAAGAGAGTGGTGACGCATGTCACCAAACTGCTGCGGAAGCGTCCCCATCGGTCGACACTGGGAACCAGCGCGGGCGGCCTCTGCCTCTACCCCAGAAGCAGGCGGTTCACACCTCCGAGGCGGACCGCGCGGTGATCTGCAACTCTGAATCGAGGGTACGAGCTATGTGCCAGCACCGTCCTGAGTGCCCGTCGGCCGACTCCACCGACCGCGAAGCCGCTGTCGTCGTGGCGAGCCACCCCGAACAGGGCTGGAGCCTGCTCTGCAACGGCATCCTGCTGTTCGAGGACACCGGAGAGATCCTCCCCGACGGTCGGGTGATCGCCCCGAACCGCACCCTGGTCCACGCGGCCTGAGCAACGGCCACCCCAGCGGAGGGGCCGCCACCGAACGCTCCGGTGGCGGCCCCTTCTCCTTGTGCCGAACAGCTTGTGCGGAACAACTACGCGTCGTAGTCCGACAGCGGCGGGCAGGAGCAGACCAGGTTGCGGTCGCCGTAGGCCCCGTCGATCCGGCGCACCGGCGGCCAGTACTTCTCCGCCGGGTTCACCCCGGCCGGGAACACCGCCTCGGCCCGGCTGTACGGGTGCTCCCACTCCCCGGCCAGCAGCGCGGCCGTGTGCGGGGCGTTGCTCAGCGGGTTGTCGGCGGCCGGCCACTCGCCCGCGCCGACCCGGTCGATCTCGCCGCGGATGGCGATCATCGCCTCGCAGAAGCGGTCGATCTCGCCCAGGTCCTCGCTCTCGGTGGGCTCGATCATCAGCGTGCCGGCCACCGGGAACGACATGGTCGGCGCGTGGAAGCCGTAGTCGATCAGGCGCTTGGCCACGTCGTCCACGCTGACCCCCGCCGACTTGGCCAGCGGACGCAGGTCGATGATGCACTCGTGCGCGACCAGTCCGGCCGGGCCGGTGTAGAGCACCGGGTAGTACGGCGCGAGCCGCTTGGCGATGTAGTTGGCACTGAGCACCGCGACCTGGGTGGCCCGCTTCAGCCCCTCGCCGCCCATCAGCCGGACGTACGACCAGGAGATCGGCAGGATCGCGGCCGAGCCCCAGGGCGCGGCCGAGATCGGACCGACGCCGGTGGCAGGTCCGGCCGAGGGCTGCAGCGGGTGGTTCGGCAGGTACGGCGCGAGGTGCGCCCGCACCGCGACCGGGCCGACGCCGGGGCCGCCGCCGCCGTGCGGGATGCAGAAGGTCTTGTGCAGGTTCAGGTGCGACACGTCGCCGCCGAACTCGCCCGGCTTGGCCAGGCCGACCATGGCGTTGAGGTTGGCGCCGTCCACGTAGACCTGGCCGCCGGCCGCGTGCACGGTGGCGCAGATGTCGGCGATGTTCTCCTCGAACACACCGTGGGTGGACGGGTAGGTGACCATCAGCACCGACAGCCGGTCCCGGTGCTGCTCGATCTTGGCGTGCAGGTCCTCGATGTCCACGTCGCCGTCGACCAGGGTCTTCACCACCACGACCCGCATCCCGGCCATCACCGCGCTCGCGGCATTGGTGCCGTGCGCGGAGGAGGGGATCAGGCAGACGTCGCGCTCGGCGTCCCCGTTGGCGTGGTGGTAGGCGCGGACCGCGAGCAGCCCGGCCAGCTCGCCCTGCGAACCGGCGTTGGGCTGGAGGCTGACCTTGTCGTAGCCGGTGAGCTCGGCGAGCCGGTCCTCCAGCTCGTGGATCAGGGTCAGGTACCCGGCCGCCTGCTGCTCCGGCGCGAAGGGGTGCATCCCGGCGAACTCCGGCCAGGTGATCGCCTCCATCTCGGTGGTCGCGTTGAGCTTCATGGTGCAGGAGCCGAGCGGGATCATGCCCCGGTCCAGCGCGTAGTCCTTGTCGGCGAGCTTGCGCAGGTAGCGCAGCATCGCGGTCTCGGAGCGGTGTGCGTGGAACACCGGGTGGGCCAGGTAGTCGTCGGCGCGGCGCAGCGGCTCGGGCAGCGCCTCGCCCGCCGCCGCGTCCAGCGCCTCCAGGTCGCCGTGCGGGACGCCGAAGGCGGTCCAGACCGAGGCCAGGTCGGCCCCGGTGGTGGTCTCGTCGCAGGAGATCCCGACCAGGTCGGCGTCGACCAGACGCAGGTTGACGCCGGTCAGCCGGGCCGCGTCGACCACCTCGGCGGCGCGTCCGGGCACCCGTGCGGTCACCGTGTCGAAGAAGGAGCCGTGGACGACCTCCACGCCGCCCGCGCGCAGCCCCTCGGCCAGTACCGAGGCGTAGCGGTGGGTGCGGACGGCGATCGCCCGCAGCCCGTCCGGGCCGTGGTAGACCGCGTACATGGACGCCATCACCGCGAGCAGCACCTGCGCGGTGCAGATGTTGCTGGTGGCCTTCTCCCGGCGGATGTGCTGCTCACGGGTCTGCAGCGCCAGCCGGTAGGCCCGGTTGCCGTCGGCGTCCACCGAGACGCCGACCAGCCGGCCCGGCAGGCTGCGGGCGTACTCGGCGCGGACGGACATGTAGCCGGCGTGCGGTCCGCCGAAGCCCATCGGGACGCCGAAGCGCTGGGTGGTGCCGATCGCGATGTCCGCACCGAGCGAGCCGGGGGACGCGAGCAGGGTCAGCGCCAGCAGGTCGGCGGCGACGGCGACGATCGCGCCCAGGCCGTGCGCCTGCTCGATCACCGGCCCGAGGTCGCGGACCGCGCCGGACGCACCCGGGTACTGCAGCAGCACGCCGAAGACCCCGCGCTCGGCCAGCTCGGCCGGGATGCCCCGGCTGAGGTCGGCGACCACGGTCTCGACGCCGGCCGGCACCGCGCGGGTCTCGATCACCGCGACGGTCTGCGGCAGGGCGTCGGCGTCGATCACGAACACCCCGCCCTTGACCTTGCCGACCCGGCGGGCCAGCGCGACGGCCTCGGCCGCGGCGGTGCCCTCGTCCAGCAGCGAGGCGCCGGAGGTGGGCAGCCCGGTCAGGTCGGAGACCACGGTCTGGAAGTTGATCAGCGCCTCGAGCCGGCCCTGCGAGATCTCCGGCTGGTACGGCGTGTAGGCGGTGTACCAGGAGGAGTTCTCCAGCACATTGCGGAGGATCACCGGCGGGGTGAAGGTCCCGTGGTAGCCGAGCCCGATCATCGGGCGCAGCACCTGGTTGCGTCCGGCCAGCTCGCGCAGCTCGGCCAGCACCTCCGCCTCCGAACGGGCGTCGGGCAGGTCCAGGGCCTCCAGGCTGCGGATCGCGGCCGGGACGGCGGCGGCGGTCAGTTCGTCCAGGCTGCTGTAGCCGACCTGGGCCAGCATCTTCGCCTGGGAGTCGGCGTCGGGGCCGATATGCCGTCGCTCGAAGAGCTCGGAGTCGAAGGGGGAAGTCATGGCGGGGGAGCCTCCTGGTCGGACCCGGGTGGCACAGTGGGCGTGCCGGGACGACCTCCCCCTCTGTCATGGAACCTGAGAGCTTCACCGGCCGGAGCCGGTTTTCACCGTCGGTGAGGATCCGCCTGCACGGAGCCTGCTTTCCAGAGTGACCTCGCGCGCGCGGTACGGATGCCTGAGAGATTCCGGGGAGGAGTTGCTCCTTCGGCGCCGCAGCAGCGCACGGACTCTCCCGCGCACGCTCGACCGGTCACCGCCAAGACTATCAGCGCGTCCCGATCCCCCACTCGAACGGCCCAGCGACACACCCCGCACGGCCCCCGGCGCTCGACAAATCGATCTTTGTGCCTTTTCGTATGAGTTGACCATCTATGCGTCGTGAGGAGTGGATCGAGCCGTGCAGACCGATATCGACCCCAGGGACCTGATCGGCCACAAGGCCGTGGACCGCAACGGCGACAAGATCGGCACGGTGGACGAGGTGTACCTCGACGACGCCACCGGCCGCCCCGAGTGGGCGGCCGTCCGTACCGGGCTGTTCGGCCGCGACGCCTTCGTCCCGCTGACCAGCAGTGAGTTCATCAGCGACGAACTGCGGGTGCCCTTTGAGAAGTCCCAGGTGAAGGACTCCCCCGACTTCGGCGTGGGCCAGCACCTCTCGCCCGAGCAGGAGCTCCAGCTCTACCGCTACTACGGCCTCGACGTCCCGCACGGCGCCGACAGCGGCTCGGGGACGGCGGCGGCTGCCGCCAGGGCGGCCGACCGGAGCAGCTCCCCGGCCGAGACCACCGCCGCCCAGCCGACCGTGGCGGCGCCCGCGGCGGCGACGGTGGCGGGAACGGCGGCGGTGACCTCCGCAGCGGTGGCCACGGGCACCGGCAGCACCCCGATCGCTCCCCCGGCCCCGGCGGCGCCCGCCGCCAAGACCGCCGACACCAGCCGGACCGCGGCCTTCATGGCGCCCGCGACCCAGACCTCCGCGCCGAGCGCGCCGACCGTTGCCCAGGGCGCCCCGGCCGCGGCAGCCGCCGCGGCAACGACCGCGCCGTCGCTGGCCAAGGCCACCCCGCGTCCCGACCCGCTGACCGACCCCCTCAACGACCCGCTCACCGGGCCGCTTCCCGGCACCGCCGCCACCGCGCCCGCGCCGACGCCGAGCCAGGAGCAGCCGATCGGCGACCCCGGCCGGACCGGGGTCCCCGAGCCGATCGAGTTCGTCTGCCGCGAGGAGCGCCTGGACATCTCCACCGAGTGGCGCGTCCTCGGCCGGGCCCGGCTGCGCAAGTACGTGACGGCCGAGCAGGTCGAGCGCCGGGTGCCGGTGATCCGCGAGCGGATCCGGGTCGAGCGGGTCCCGGTCGGCGCGGAGGAGCGCGCCCAGCTGACGGACCAGGCCATCGCCGAGAGCATGGAAGAGGTCACCCTGCACGAGCAGCGGGTGGTGGTCCGCAAGGCGGTCGTGCCGGTGGAGCGGATCCGCCTGGTGACCGAGCGCTTCACCGAGGAGGAGGTCATCAGGGACGAGCTGCACCGGGAGCACATCCAGGTCCAGGACAGCACCCGGCCCACCGGCCCGACCCCGGTCCCCGGCAGCGGCCAGCCGTCCCAGTCGGCCCCCTCGGCCGCGCCGTCCACCCCGCCGTCCCGCCCCGACCTCCCGGGCCACGCCATCGGCGCCTAGGGTCTGTCCGGCCGTGTGCTGGGCGCGCAGTTCCCCGCGCCCCTGGCGGACTGCAACCGGCTCAGTTGCAGACGTTCAGGAGCGCGGGGAACTGCGCGCCCAGCCAGTTACGGCGTCAGGCCCCGCCCCGGGCGCGGGCGATCGTCGGCGGGTCGGCCGGTTCCAACGCCGGGTCGTCCACGGAAAAAGTGCGGACCCGGCCCGGCTCGGCCCAGGGCAGTTCGAAGCGCACGGTCACCCGGCCCACCCCGCTGCCTTGCACCCAGCCGGCCCCGTGCTCGGCGTGCCGGACGTCCTGGCCCGGCCACCACCGCCGCCCGGGCGTGCCACTGCTGCCGGGGTGGAACGCCCGCGGCCCGTCCGGCCCCCCGTACGCCGCCTCCTCGGCCTGGCCGTCCACGGCGACACCGGCGTCCTCCGCAAGCGCGGCCTCCGCTTCCCCCTCCGCCTCGGCGGCGAGCTCGGCGAAAGCCTCCTCCTCGGCCTCGCGCAGGGCCTGGGCCTGGGCGAACAGGTCCTCCTGGGTGAAGTCGGCAAGCCCGGACACACCCACCCCCAACAGCCGTACACCACCCGTCAGTTCGACCTGTTCCAGCAGCCGCCGGGCCATCGCGGCGATCACCAGCGGGTCGTCGGTCGGGGCCGGCAGCGTCTCCGAGCGGGTCAGCGTGGAGAAGTCGAACCGGCGCACCTTGATCACCACGGTCCTCCCCGACCTCCCCGCCGCCCGCAGCCGCCGTACGCAGCGCTCGGAGAGCCGGTCCAGCTCGCCTCTGATCCGCTCCCGGTCGGCCAGGTCGACCTCGAAGGTGTCCTCCACCGAGACCGACTTGGCGTCCCGCTCGGCCACCACCGCCCGCTCGTCCACGCCCAGCGCCAGGGCGTGCACCCCGGCCCCGTGCGCCCGGCCCAGCAGCCGCACCAGCTCGTCCTCGGAGGTGGCGGCCACCTGGGAGACCCGGGTGATCCCGAACCGGCGCAGCGTCTCCGCCGTGGCCGGGCCGACCCCGGGCAGTGCCCGGACCGGCAGCGGGTCGAGTATCTCGCGCTCCCGGCCCGGTTCGATCAGCACCAGGCCGTCCGGCTTGGCCTGCTCGGAGGCGATCTTGGCGAGGAACTTGGTCCCGGACAGGCCGACCGAGGCGGTCAACCCGACCTCGGTCAGGATGTCCGACCGCAGGTCCTCGGCCAGTGCCCGGACCAGCGCCGCCCCGGCCACCGGGCCGCCCTCGCGCAGCAGTTCGCCGTAGGGGCCGGCCTCCAGGTCCACGAAGGCCTCGTCCAGGCTGAGCGGCTCCACCAGCGGGGACAGTTCCCGGAGCAGGCCCATCACAAAGTCGCTGACCTGCCGGTAGAGCTCGAACCTGGGGACCAGGAAGGCGGCGTTGGGGCAGCGGCGCCGCGCCTGCGCCATCGGCATCGCCGAGTGCACCCCGAAGACCCGCGCCTCGTAGGAGGCCGTGGCGACCACCCCGCGCCCGCCCAGACCGCCCACGACCACGGCCTTTCCGCGCAGGCTCGGCTTGGACGCCTGCTCCACCGAGGCGAAGAAGGCGTCCATGTCGAGGTGGAGGATCGACGGCAGGTCCCGCATGCCCCGATCATCGCGCACGGCACCGACAATCAGCCGGTGGCGCCCAGCCTGGCCAGCGTGTTCACCCTGGGTCCGAGCAGGTGCGGGTCCGGGGTGAACAGCACCTGCAGCGCCGCCTCCCCCGCCGCCGGCAGCTCCCGCACCCCGCCGTAGTACCAGGTGGCGTCGTGCGGCTCGTCCACGCCGACCCCGTAGGAGTCGATCCCGGCCGCCTCGCACAGGGCGACCGCCCGGCGGATGTGGAAGCCCTGGCTGACCAGGATCGCCCGGTCCACCCCGAAGATCCGGTGCGCCCTGGTGCAGGAGTCCCAGGTGTCGAACCCGGCGTAGTCCCGCACGATCCGGTCCGCGGGCACCCCGTGCCCGAGCAGGTAGCTGCGCATGGCGTCGGGCTCGTCGTAGCCGACGTGCCCGTTGTCCCCGGTGACCAGCAGCGCCCGCACCTTCCCGGCCCGGTAGAGCGCCAGACCGGCGTCCAGCCGCCCGGCCAGGTACGGGGACGGCCTGCCGTCCACCAGGCCGGCGCCGAAGACCACCGCCACCGGGGCGCTCGGGGCGCTGGCCACGGTCCGCAGCCGGCCGGTCTCGGCGGCGTAGAGCCAGGCCGGCGGCAGCGACACCAGCACGGTCAGCACCACCCCGGCCTGGAACGCCCGGCGCTGCCCGCGGCGGGTGCGCAGCGCGGCGGCCCGGCGCCTGGTCCACCTCCCCGGCGCGCCCCGCAGCCTGCCCGGCACCCGTCCGATACCCCGCACCGTCCGGCGCAGCAACGCCGTCATCCCGGCCCCCTCGTCCTCGGAGCCGCATCCTGGGGCTCTGACGACTGCGGACGCCGATTCAGCCCGCGCGGTTGCGCCGACGTGCGAGTTCGTCGGCGGGGTCGAAGCCGACCAGGGTCTCGCCGGTGTCCACCCGCTCCCCGTGCAGCCGTCCGAGGGCCGCCTCCAGCTCCCGCCAGACGGCGCCCAGCGAGATGCCGAAGACCCCCTGGCCGCCCTGCAGCAGCTCCACCAGCTGGTCCGGGGAGGTGCACTGGTAGACCGAGGCGCCGTCGCTCATCAGCGTGATCCCGGACAGGTCCGCGTCACCGCAGGCGCGGAGGTGGACCACGGTCGCCCGGATGCTCTGCAGCGAGACCCCGGCGTCCAGCAGCCGCTTGACCACCTTCAGCAGCAGCACGTCGGTGAACCCGTAGAGCCGCTGGGTGCCGGATCCCTGGGCCGCCCGCACGGTGGGCTCGACCAGTCCGGTCCTGGCCCAGTAGTCCAACTGGCGGTAGGTGATCGCGGCCGCCGCGCAGGCGGTGGGGCCGCGGTAGCCGATCAGCTCCGGGTCCGCCTCGGGCTCGCCGTGGAGCTCCGGGATGGTCTCGTCAGGGCCGGGGCCGACCTGGCCCGGCACCACCGGGGGGACCGCCTCCCAGCCGATCCGGGCCGGTCTGGCCGCTCTCCGCGGGCCCCGAAGCCCGGGGTGGATCGGGCAGGAGCCACCTGCGGCCGTGCTGTCGCCGGTGCTGCTCACGCGGCCCTCCGTCCACTCGTCTCACGGAAGCGTCGCTTGAAGTGGCGGGGTGGCGCACTCCGGACGTCCACACCCGACGTTAGGCAGTTGCCAGAGGCGCGTCAACGATCGCCACGCTCGGCATGGCGGGTGATGTCAGCCTGACGAGTGGTTTAGCGTGCCCTGCCAGGGGGTACCCGGTGTCGGATGGGCTCGGCCCACGGAGCAGCGGCTACTGATTGCTGCTGCCGAAGTCCTCCGGGGAGATCTGGTCCAGGAACTCCCGGAACCGCTCGACCTCGTCCTCCTGCTCGTCCGGGATGGCGATCCCGGCCTCGTCGAGCACCCCGTCACTGCCGTAGATCGGCGCACCCGTCCGCAGCGCCAGCGCTATGGCGTCGGAGGGCCTGGCGCTCACCTCCACGCCGCTGGCGAAGACCAGCTCGGCGTAGAAGACGCCCTCCCGCAGATCGGTGATCCGGACCTCGGTGAGCTGCTGCCCGACCGCCTCCAGGACGTTCCGGAAGAGGTCGTGCGTGAGCGGCCGGACCGGGGTCATGCCCTGCTGGGCGAAGGCGATCGCGGTGGCCTCCCCCGGACCGATCCAGATGGGGAGGTAGCGGTCGCCGCCGACTTCGCGCAAGAGCACGATCGGCTGGTTCGACGGCATCTCCACCCTGACACCCACGACGTCTAGCTCGTTCACACCCGCAACCCTAGGGCGCTGGGCCGGGATACTCCAGTTCTCACGGCTCAGACTCCCGGACGGGCGCGCAGGCCGGCCTGCACCAGCGCCGCGTGCAGCCGCACCGAGAGAGTCGCCAGCTCGCGCGCGAGCGCCGCCGCGTGGGCCCGGGTCTGCGGATTGCGGTGCCGCCGCAGCGGCGCGACGATCTGCTCCACCAGGCCGACCTCCCGGTCCGCGGCGGCCTTCACCGCACGCAGGTGCCGGGGCTCGAGGCCGAACCGGCCCAGCTCCGCGACCAGCCGGGCGACCTGCAGCATCTCCGGGTCGAAGCCGCCGTCGGGGGTCGCCGCGACCAGCCCGTAGGACTCCCAGTCGGCGAGCTGCTGCTCGGCCACCCCGGCCGCCGCCAGCAGCTCGGCCCGGCCCAGCCGCGGGCCGGGGACGAAGGCCTCGCGGGCGGCCGGCCCGGCCGGTTCCAGCTCGGAGGCCGTCTGGTGCTCGGCGCCCGGCAGCGCGGGGGGCGCCTCGCCGGCGTCCATGGCGTCCAGGTGCTCCCTGATCACCCGCAGCGGCAGGTAGTGGTCGCGCTGCATCCGCAGCACGTACCCGAGCCTGGAGACGTCCTCGCGGCTGAACTTCCGGTAGCCGGAGGGGGTCCGCTGCGGCTCGACGAGTCGCTCCGCCTCCAGGAAGCGAATCTTGGAGATGGTCACCTCGGGGAACTCGTCCCGCAGGACCCCGAGTACCGCACCGATGCTGAGCAGTTGCCTGCCCGCCTCGACAGAACCGGCCTCGAAACTGCCGTTGTCGCCCTGCACAGGACCACCCTCCGTTTGTCAGTACCCCCTGCGGCTTTCGAAGAACACCAGCCGGTACTTGCCGATCTGGACCTCGTCGCCGGTGCTCAGCGGGACCTCGTCGATGCGCTCGCGGTTGACGTAGGTGCCGTTCAGGCTGCCGACGTCGGCGACGCCGAAGCCGGTGGGCGTGCGCCGGAACTCGACGTGCCGCCGGGACACGGTGATGTCGTCCAGGAAGATGTCGCTCTCCGGGTGGCGCCCGGCGGTGGTCAGCTCGGTGTCCAGCAGGAACCTGCTGCCCGAGTTGGGACCGCGCCGGACCACCAGCAGTGCCGAGCCCGGGGGCAGGGCGTCCACGGCGGCCTGGGCCTCCGGCGAGATCGCCGGGGTGACCTGGGTCTCCACGTTCGGGTCGTAGGCCTCGATGCCGGAGATCGAGATGGTCGAGGTCTGCTCCGAGGGCCGCTCCGCCTGGCCGTGCGCGCGCAGCGGCGCGCCGCAGTGCGAGCAGAATCGGCTGGCCTCGGGATTGCTGCTCCCGCACCGGGTGCACACCGCCATGCCTGCGGCCTCCTGTCGCGGATAGGGGTCGGTTCCGAACCCTCCACCTGAGGTTGAGGGTACTGCCTCGGGTGCTATGGGTCCCGCACCCCCGCCCTCGGCGTGTCGCGGGTCCTCCCGGTACAGCGGGCGGTCCTGCGCGGTCGCGAAGGTCTCGGTGTCGCCGGCCCCGCGCATTCCGGGCACCTGCTGGCCCTGCTGCCCCCAAGGCTCCTCGTCCGCCCTGCGGTGGCGGGCGGTGGGAGCCTCGACGGCACCCTGCGGGGACTTCCGACCGAACAGCTTCGAGAACAGACTCACGGACGATTCCCCTTGCGTGAACACGAGCCTGCCCGGAGGCAGGGTGAAGCCATCATGGACGATAGTTGAGAACTGCGGTCGACGGGACCGTCTGCGGCCCGGCGCCCGGTCACGGCTGCGCCGAGTGAGCGTAGTCAGGCGTGGTCAGCGGGATCAAGGCGGTCACCGCCAAGGACTTCTGCTGGGACACCGTGGCCGAGGCCTTGAGCTGGCGCACCGACTGCACCACCCCGCCGGGAATCCCCAGCGCGGTGTCCAGGTCGTGCGAGTTGCCGATCACGGTGAAGCGGTAGGGCTGCGCGACCCTCTTGCCGCTGATCGACACCGAGCCGGACGCGGCGTCGGAGAACCAGGTGCCGGCCACCACCCGCACATCGTTGATCTCCACCGCCTCCGCCCCCGCCGCGCGCAACTCCTCCAGCGTGTTGAGCAGCATATCGGCCTGCACCTTGCCGCCGGGATCCTCGATGGTCAGCACGATGCCGGGCCCGGTCGCCGCCACCGTCCCGGCCAGCACGCCGAGCTGCTGCTCCTTGTCGCGGGTCTGGATCTGCGCCTCCTTGGCCTGCTGCGAGCTGTTCTGCAGGGTGGACAGGGACTGCTGCAGCTGCTGCCGCTCGCTGTCGAGCCGCTGCTGCCGGGCGTCGACCTCGTCCAGCACCCGGACCAGGTCCTCCTGCCGCGCGCCGCGCAGCTGGGTGTCGGAGTTGGTGGAGCGCACCTGGATCGCCAGACCGAGCCCCAGCGAGAACAGCAGCAGCGCGACCACCAGCTGCGCCCGGGACACCCGCGGCGGCCACAGCGCGGCGCCCAGCCGCTGGCGGCCGGACTGCCGCACACCCCCCGGCGTGCCTCCCGCCGCTTCCCGGTCCTGCCCCACCTGCTGCTCCCGCCGCTCCCGACCTGCGCCGATCATCCTGCCATCCGTCCCGCCCGGCCCGAGCACCGGGTGCACCGGCTAGGCACGGAACACATGGCGCCGGATCGCGGCGGCGTTGGAGAAGATCCGGATGCCCAGCACCACGACCACACCGGTCGACAGCTGCGAGCCCACGCCGAGCTGGTCCCCGAGGAACACGATCAGCGCCGCCACCACCACGTTGGAGAGGAAGGAGACGACGAAGACCTTGTCGTCGAAGATGCCGTCGAGCATCGCCCTGATCCCCCCGAAGACCGCGTCCAGCGCCGCCACGATGGCGATCGGCAGATACGGCACCATCGAGGCGGGAATGCCCGGCTGGACCACCAGCCCGACGACGACCCCGACAACGAGGCCAAGTACGGCGATCACGGTGTTGCTCCTCCCCTGCCGGCCGGCACCGCGTACAGCAGGCTGCCCCTGGCAGCCGCCGGCAGGTCGACTCGGTCCTCTGCGGTCATGCGGTACTGAATGCCATAGTCGATCTTGAGCTGGTTCAGGTAGACCCCGCCGTCGACGTCCTGCTGGAACCCGCTCACCAGCGGGCCGCCGCCGATCGCCAGCACCGTGTAGGGCAGCACCAGCGGACGGTTGTCGACGAGTATCGCGTCGCCGGCCGCCCTGATCGCGGACAGCGAGGTGAGCCGCTGCCCGTTGATCGCGACGCCCTCGGCGCCGGAGCGCCAGAGCGCGTCCACCACCAGCTGGACGTCGCGGTCCCTGACCCGGCCGGCGTTGCCGAAGCCCGAGGCGGTCCGCGGATCGGTCCCGCCCCCGGTGTCGGCCGCCGCCGCGTCGTCCAGGACGATCTTCAGCCCCGGACCGCGCGCCGCGCCGAGCCCGGTCACCAGCTGCAGCTGCTCCAGCTGCGCCGAACCGGCCGACCCCGACTGCTGCCCCAGCTGCTTGATCTGGCTCCGCAGGCTGTCGACCTCCCGCTGCACCGCGTCGGCGTTCGCCCGGGCCGTGCCGACCCGCTGCACCAGCTCCTGCCGCTCCTGCGCGGCCACCGGCGCGGACGCCCTGACCTGCACCGCGCCGATGGTGAGCACCAGCGCCGGCAGCATCAGACCGGCCGCCAGCGCGAGCCTGCCGCGCAGCGAGGTCGGCATCCGGCTGGTCCCGTACCGGCCCCGGCTGCGCGCCGCCTCGGCGTAGCCCTCGTCGAGGCTGTGCTCCATGACACTGGTCAGCAGCGACATGGACGCGTCGGGCCGCGCGTAGCGCGCCGCCCGTTCCGCCCCATCGTCCTCACCGGTGTCCGACATGGGCCACATCGTCGCACGTCGGATCACGATCCCCGACGCAACTCGCGTCCCACGGGACGAACCCGGGACCGGATCGTGACAAAACGATCCAGCCCCGGGACGGGCCCAACAGCCTTGCCGCGCACGCCGAACGCACCCGGCGGGCAGGCCCTAGGAGTGGTCGGTGGCCTCGACCACCGCGCCCCACTCGTCCAGCAGCGCCTGGGTGGAGGCGTCGTCGGGGCCCTCGGCCCACAGGTGGGTGACCGCCTCGGCCGGGTCCGGGACCACCATGGTCCAGCGCCCGTCCGGCTCCACCACCCGCACGCCGTCGGTGGTGTCGACGTCCCTGGTTCCGGCCGCCTCGACCACCGAGCGCATCACCATGCCCTTGGCCGACCAGGGGGTGGCCAGGTCGCGGCGGTGCACATGCGCCTTGGGGATGCGCGCGTCGATCTGGCTCAGCGTCAGCTGCGTCCGCGCCACCAGGCCGACCAGGCGGACGAAGGCCGCCGCGCCGTCGAAGATCCCGCTGAACTCGGGGATGACATAGCGTCCGCGCCCGTCACCGCCGAAGATCGTGCCGTCCGCCGAGGCCGCCCGGGTCAGGTCGTCGGGCGAGGTCGTGGTCCACAGCACCTGGGTGCCGTGGTACGCCGCGACCTGCTCGGCGATCCTGGTGGTGGTGACCGGCAGGGCCACCTTGCCGCTGCGGCCCTCGGCCGCCACCAGGTCCAGGAACACCAGCAGCGCCCGGTCGTCCTCGATCAGATGGCCGCGCTCGTCGACGAAGGAGACCCGCTCCCCCACCGGGTCGAAGCGCACCCCGAAGGCCGCCCTGGACGAGGCCACCAGCTCGCCGAGCCGGACCAGCCCGGCCCTGCGCTCCTCCGAGGTCTCGGTCGGCCGCGCCTCGTCCATGCCCTGGTTGACGGTCAGCGCCTCGATCCCGAGCCGGCCCAGGATGCTGGGCAGAACCAGGCCCGCGCTGCCGTGCGCGGCGTCGATGACCACCTTGAGGGCCGCCTCCGGCACCCCGCTGGTGTCGATGGCCCGCAGCAGGGTGCCCGCATAGGAGTCGAACACGCTGCTGGGGAAGGTCAGGTCGCCGATCTCACCGGGGAAGGCCCTGCGGTACTCCTGGCGTCCGTAGACCCGGTCCAGCTTGCGCTGCCCGGCCTGCGAGAGGTCCGCCCCGCGCTCGTCGAAGAACAGGATGTCGAGCGAGTCCGGCACCCCCGGGGTGGTCCGCAGCATGATCCCGCCGGCGCTGCCTCGCGCGGTCTGCTGCCGCGCCACCGGCATCGGCACGTTCTCCAGGTCGCGCACGTCGATCGCACTGGCCTGCAGCGCCGAGATCATGGCCCGCTTCAGCGCACGGGCGCCACGCGAGTGGTCACGGGCGATGGTGACCGTCGCGCCCTTCTTCAGTGTGGTGGCGTAGGCGCCGGCCAGCCGCACCGCGAGCTCGGGGGTGATCTCCACATTGATGATCCCGGAGACGCCGCGCGCCCCGAACAGGTGCTCCTGGCCGCGGGACTCCCAGATGACCGAGGTGTTCACCACGGCCCCGGCCTCGATCGTCTTGAACGGGTACACGCGGACGTGGCCCGCGATGATCGACTCCTCCTCGATCAGGCACTCGTCCCCGATCACCGCCCCGTCGTCGATCCGCGCCGCCCGCATCACATCGGTGTTCTTGCCGATGACGCAGCCGCGCAGATTGCTCTGCGGCCCGATGTAGACGTTGTCGTGGATGATCGCCCGGTGCAGGAACGCCCCGCGCTTCACCACCACATTCCTGCCCAGCACCGTATTCTCGCGCAGTTCCACGCCGGCCTCGACCTTGGCGTAGTCCCCTACATACAGCGGGCCCCGCAGGATCGCCTCGGGGTCCACCTCCGCGCCCTCGGCGACCCAGACCCCCGGTGAGATCTCGAAGCCGTCGATGTCGACGTCGACCTTGCCCTCCAGGACGTCGGCCTGCGCCTTCATATAGCTCTCGTGCGTGCCCACGTCCTCCCAGTAGCCCTCGGCGACGAAGCCGTAGATCGGCTTGCCCTCCTTGAGCAACTGCGGAAAGACGTCACCGGACCAGTCCACGGAGGTGTCGGCCGCCACATAGTCGAAGACCTCGGGCTCCATCACATAGATCCCGGTGTTCACCGTGTCCGAGAAGACCTGGCCCCAGGTCGGCTTCTCCAGGAAGCGCTCGACCCGGCCCTCGTCGTCCACGATGGTGATCCCGAACTCCAGCGGATTCGGCACCCGGGTCAGGCAGACCGTCACCAGGGCGCCCTTGGAGCGGTGGAACTCCATCAGCTCGGTGAGGTCGAAGTCCGTCAGCGCATCACCGGAGATGACCAGGAACGAGTCGTCCTTGAGCGCGTCCTCTGCGTTCTTGACACTTCCCGCGGTACCGAGCGGGGTCTCCTCGTTCGCATAGGTGAGCGTCATTCCAAGCTCTTCACCGTCCCCGAAGTAGTTCCGGACCAGCGAGGCGAGAAACTGTACGGTCACCACGGTCTCGGTCAGCCCATGACGCTTCAGCAGACGGAGCACATGTTCCATGATCGGACGGTTCACGACCGGAAGCAGGGGCTTGGGCATACTCGAGGTCATAGGGCGGAGGCGCGTGCCCTCGCCTCCGGCCATCACAACGGCCTTCATGTCGGGTGGTTCCTCCTTGTGGCCTTGGTGGACGTGACTGACTCACATCCTCCGACGGACCCTCGGACGGGACACCCGCACCGGGGCATCCGGGTCAGTCGGCCGCGGCACCCGCCCGGACCAGCCGTCGGGTCTGAACCGCGTACAGGATCCCTGCCCACCAATAGAGGGTTGTACCCCACCAAACGAACGCCCATCCGATGATGAATGCCACACTTCCGAGCCAGTCATGCCTCGTAGTGAGCAGAAGTAGCGGAAAGGCGTACATCAGATTGAAGGTGGCCGCCTTGCCGAGGAAATTCACCTCGGGCGGACCATAGCCGTGCTTCCGCAGGATCGGCAGCAGAGACGCGATGAACGCCTCGCGCCCCAACAGCAGCACGGTCAGCCACCAGGGCATGATCTGGCGCCAGGTCAGCCCGACAATGGTCGACAGCACGAACAGGCGGTCCGCCAACGGATCGAGCAACTGCCCGAGCCTGCTGATCTGACCCCACCTACGAGCGAGCTTCCCGTCGAGGTAGTCGCTCACCCCGCTGGCCATCAGGATCAGGATGGCCCACCCGTCATTGTGCGGCCCCCCGAACACCGGCCACAGCACCAGCCAGAGGAACACGGGCACACCAACGAGCCGAGCCATGCTCAGCACGTTGGGGATGGTGAGCACGCGGTCGGTCTGGACTCGCGTCTCCTGAACCTCCACCCGAGGGCCTCCTGGAACGAACGGACGATGTACCGCGACTTTACCTTCCCCACAGCCCACCGCCTCGCGCCGGCCGCCCGGCTCCTGGCCCGGAACGCAGCGAAGCCCCCTGACGTGTTGTCAGGGGGCTTCGCTGGAATGGTTGTTCGGCGGCGTCCTACTCTCCCACAGGGTCCCCCCTGCAGTACCATCGGCGCTGTGAGGCTTAGCTTCCGGGTTCGGGA